>NZ_CP014571.1:2842834-3158705 GCF_017357425.1 Arthrobacter sp. D5-1
GGAGCTGGTTCACCAAGTCCGCATTGCGCTGGCAGACGTCGCTCGCCTTGGCGTCGAACTCCACCAGGTCCACGCTGCGGGCACCCCGGCTGGCGCTCTCAATGCCCAGGGCTCCCGAACCAGCGTAAAGGTCAAGGACACGGGCATCGGCGATGACCGCCAAGGATTCCAAGCGGGAAAAGAGAGCTTCCTTGACTCGGTCGGTCGTAGGCCGCGTGGCGGTTCCGGGGACGCTGGCCAGCGGGTTCCCGCCACCGACTCCCGCAATGATCCGGCTCACAGGAATGCTCCCGGTGCTGACGCGCCTTGCGGACCGCCACTCCTTGGTTTTCTAACCGCGCTCAAGGAACGCCTCCTTTTCAGGGTTCAAGTATTCGTCGATGGCTGCGGCAAGCCCCGGCTGGTGCTGGAGGGTGGGGTCCTCTGCAACAAAGCCCTGGGCGTCCGTGCGTGCGCGGGCAATGATGTCCTCATGCTCCAGGACACGGAGCAGCTTCAGCGTGGAGCGCCCACCGGATTGCGAAGCTCCCAGGATGTCGCCTTCGCGGCGGAGCTTCAAGTCTTCCTGCGACAGTTCAAAACCGTCTGTGGTTGATGCAACCGCCTCAAGCCGCCGGCGACTCGGATGCCCGGGTTCCAAGGTGGTCACCAGCAGGCAAGTGCCGGGCAAGCCGCCACGTCCTACACGCCCGCGAAGCTGGTGAAGTTGGGAAATTCCGAAGCGGTCCGCGTCCAGGATCACCATCAGGGTGGCGTTGTGGACATCCACGCCCACCTCAATGACGGTGGTGGAAACGAGCACTTTGACCTGGTTGGCGGCAAAGGATGCCATGGTCTCGGACTTCAGTTGCGGGTCCTGCCGGCCGTGGAGCGGTGCCACAGGGACACCGGCCAAGGCCGGTTCCTGCAGAAGGCTCTCGACGACGGCTGTCACCGATGCGAGCTCCCGCGCTGATCCTTCCTCCGCGAGCTCGGCGTCGCTGGGTTCGACCTCTCCCGGACTGAAATCGCCGTCGTCGTCCGTTCCAATCTTGGGGCACACCACGTACACCTGGTGGCCCGACTCAACCTCTTCACGCGACCGTTTCCAAATACGATCCACCCAGCCGGGGTTCTCCACCAGTCCCACCACATGCGTGGTGATAGGGGCCCTGCCAGCGGGAAGCTCATCCAGGATGGAGGTCTCAAGGTCTCCGAAAACCGTCATCGCCACGGTGCGGGGAATGGGCGTTGCCGTCATGACCAGCAAGTGGGGCGGCCGCTGCGCTTTGGCCCGAAGGGCGTCCCGTTGCTCTACGCCGAAACGGTGTTGCTCGTCCACCACAATCAAGCCGAGGTCCTGGAAGCTGGTCTTGTCACTCAGCAAGGCGTGGGTGCCAATAACGATTCCGGCATTGCCCGAGGCTGCGTCCAACATGGCCTGTTTGCGTGCCGCAGTAGGCATGGAGCCCGTCAGCAGCGTCACGTGGACGGACTCCTGCGCCGGGTCCCCGCCAAGCATCCCCGCCCCACCGAAGACATCGTCTCGTGCCAACGATCCCAACGTCCGGCGGATCGAGTGGAAGTGCTGTGCCGCCAACACTTCCGTGGGTGCCAACAGCGCAGTCTGGCCGCCGGCATCCACCACCTGCAACATGGCCCTGAGGGCAACAACGGTTTTTCCGGAACCCACTTCGCCTTGCAACAGCCGGTTCATCGGCGCATCCCGCGCCAGTTCTTCAGCAAGCGTCTTTCCGACGGCGGACTGGCCGGCAGTCAGCGTAAAGGGCAGGTTCCGGTCAAAGCTGCTGAGCAATCCGTCGGCGCGGGGCCTGCGTGCGGTGGCTTCCTCGGCTGCAAGTTGGGCGCGCCGGCGCGCAAGGGCCGTCTGCAGGACCAATGCTTCCTGGTACCGGAACCGCTCCTGCGCCCGTTGCCAGTCCTTGGCGGTCTCCGGCGAATGGATCAAGCGGTAGGCCTCAGCCACGCTGAGCAGCCCGTCCCTGCGAACGATGCTCGCCGGAAGGGGGTCTTCCAAGGCGTCAAGGTCCATTGTCTGGAGCAAGGCCGTAATCACTTTGTGGATGGACCAACTGGTCAGCTTGGCCGTTGCCGGGTAAACCGGGATGGGCATCGCGGCAAGCTTTTCGGGGTCCATGGAACCTTCGGCTTCCGGGTCCTCATCCAGCAGCAGGAAGTCGGGGTTGGTCAGGCCAAGTGAGCCACCATAGCGGGTGACCTTGCCGGAGAACATGGCCCGCCGGCCTGCCTGAAGTTCCGCTTTGGCCCTGAAACCGTTGAAGAAGCTGACTTTCAACGTGCCCGGAGCGCCGCTTCCACCGGCTTCGTCCGTCACCACAACATCAGTGATGGAGCCGCGGCGGGCCCGCATCTGGCGCGTACTGTTGGACAGAACCCGGGCAATCAGGGTGACTTCCTCATCCAGCGGAAGGTTGCTGATGGGGGTCAGCTCGCCACGGCTGAGATACCTGCGCGGGAAATAGTTCAGCAAGGCACCCGTGGATTTGAGTCCCAGGTGCTTGTCGATGACTGCCGCGGACCGCTTGCCGATTCTGCGCTCGAGGGGTAGTTCCAGCTCAGTCATCATGCCGTGGCTGGCCTGTAATGCTGGGTTCCTGTGATGTTGGAACCTGTCCATCCCCGCTGGGCAGTGCCAATTGGCTGACGGCGATGTCCGTGGGCTCGCCCAGTGACCGAATCAGGGCCACTGCCGGCTCGGGATCTGGAACGTGAACGTGCACCCTCCACCGATAGCTTGCTTCAACCGTGGATTCCTCGTCCTCATCATCCTGGCTCCGGGCACCGCCAACCTGGCTCATGATGACCGAATCACCCATCTCATCCAGACGCTGCCTCAGGATGGCTGCATTCAAGGGGGAAAGGTTGATGGTGCACATGACTTCCACGCCGTCGTCGGCCGGCATCCGCTCATGGATGTGGGGGTCCTGCAGCTTATAGCCGTGAAGCCCGTCCAGGAGTTCGTCCTGGAGTTCTTCGCCCAGGACTGCAGAACGCAGGCAGTCCAGGATCAGCAGCATGCCAACACCCCCGGCGTCCACCACGTGGGCTTCCTGAAGTTGTGCGAGCTCGCCTTCGGTTCGGACAACTGCCTGGTAGGCGGCTTCCACGGTGGCGTCAAGAGCGAGGGCAAGGGCGTGGTTGCTGTCGTCGGAGTTTTGGGAAGCATCCACGGCCTGCGCAGCGTCCGAAGCAGCTTCCAGGACCGACAGCATGGTTCCGGCTACCGGCTCACTCAATGCGGACCATGCCCGGATCTGTGCCCTGTTCAGCGCTGTGGCGAGCAACGGTGCACTCAGCCGCGATTTTCCGCCCAACGGTTCAGCAGCGGCACAGAGGAAGACAGCGAACAGCGTGCCCGAATTCCCCCGTGCCTGCTCCATGGCGGCTTGGCCGGCGCGCGACAAGACTGCGCCGACGTCGTTACCCGTTTCGGTGCTGTCCGGGGCTGCCCCGTCAAGGGCGGACACTGCTGCGCGAACCGTGAGGTACAGATTGGTGCCGGTATCGCCGTCGGCCACGGGGAAGATGTTGATCGCATTAAGGCGATCACTGTGGTTGCCGAGGACCACCTCCGCCTTGCCGAGCCAACGTTTCATGGCGTGCGCATTCGCGGCGATCTTAGTCTGCAAAGTGATCCCATCCAACGGTGTCAGCAGCTTGCCCGGCGATCCGGACGCCGCTGCCTGGCGGCTCGACAACGGCTTGAACTGAGCCTATCGCAGTGAACCCCCGCGGCAGCTGAATTCCTGCTGGGAAGGTGGCAAGCAATCCGTGGTCCTCTCCCCCGCCCAGAACCCACGGCATCGGGTCGCGGCCCAGGAGTACTGCAGCCGGTTCCAGCGGCAGCGCCTGGGTCTTCAAGGCCACGGGATCAAAATCCAGGGCAACATTGCTGGCTGCAGCGAGCTTGCTCCCGTCCCGTAGCAGGCCGTCCGAAATATCCATCATGGCGGTTGCACCGGCGCGTGCCGCCAAGGGTCCTGCTGCCAAAGGAGGCTGGGGACGGCATTGGCTCTCCACCAAACCCCGCTGTTCTGTGTCCAGGCTGCCCATGGGAAAATTGCTTTCCAACAGTGCCCAACCGGCTGCGGCCCTGCCCAAGGTCCCTGCAACAGCCACGACGTCCCCGGGTTTGGCTCCGGACCGCAGCACAGGCGCCACGCCACCGAGGGTTCCGACGACGGCCACCGTCACCGCCAGCTCGCGGCCCCTTCCGAGGTCTCCGCCGGCAACAGAACAATCAGGGGCGCCCAGGCCAACGATGGCGGCAGTGAGGCCATCGGCGAATGACTCGACCCATTCGACGGGAGTGTCCGGCGGCATGGTCAGGCTCACGACAAGGGAGGTGGCGCTGCCGCCCATGGCATTGATGTCGCTCAGGTTTTGCGCCGCAGCCTTCCAGCCAACGTCATATCCGGTGGTCCGGTATCCGTTGTTCCACTCCAACCTGAAGTCCTGGTCCTGGGTCTGGGTGTCTATGGAAATCAGGGCGCGGCCATCCGGTGCAGCGATCAGGGCAGCATCATCTCCCGGTCCCAGCAGGATGCCGGGGCTGTGGTTCAGGCGCGGAAAGATCCTGGCAAGGAGCTCGGATTCCGAAAGGTCTTGGACGGTTATTTGTTCTGCGGGCACGGCTCTACGCTATCGCGATCCACTGACACAATAATGCCGTGCACGTGTTGCGAAGCACGCGGGTGAATGTGACCGGGGTTACGTGAATCTGCCCGGCAGCCCTCGCGGGATAGGCTGGATGGATGCACCGAAAGACCCTCCGCCGGACAGCCCTGGCCGTATCCACAGCCGCTGTGGCCGTCCTCGCTTTGTCGGCTTGTTCTCCTGCCGTTGACGTCACGGCCGCCACCGACGCCGCCAATCCTGCCTGCGCGCCGATGATGGTTGCCCTCCCCGACAGGATCGGCGACGCCGCACTCCGCAAGACCAACAGCCAGGCCACGGCAGCGTGGGGCGATCCGTCCCAGGTCATCCTCCGGTGCGGTGTAAATGTTCCCGGACCCACCACAGACCGCTGCGTGAGCGTCAATGACATCGATTGGGTCATCAAAGAAGGCGATCCCGTATACACCCTGACCACGTTTGGCCGCGAACCGGCCACCGAGATCCTGATTGATCCGGTCAAATTGGAAGCAGCGAACATCAGCTCCGCAACCGTGCTCACTGAACTCGCGGCCGCGGTGGGCAAGATCAAGGCAACCGGCAAGTGCGTGGGCCAGGAAGACCTGCAGAACCTGCCGGCCGGCAAGTAGTACCGGCCGGACACGGTCAGCAGGCCACGGGTCAGCGCAGGCCGGTCTTACGGGTCAGCGCCAGATGAATCAGTTCGTCGATCAGCTCGCCATAGGCCAGACCTGACGCCGCCCACATTTGCGGGTACATGCTCTTGGGCGTGAAACCCGGCATAGTGTTGATCTCATTGATGATCAGCTCGCCGGCAGGGGTATAAAAAAAGTCCACGCGGCTGAGGCCTTCGGCTCCCACAGCATCAAAAGCCACAGCGGCCAGTTCGCGCACGCGGCTGATGGCTTCGTCCGGCATGTCGGCCGGGCAGCTCAGAGCGGCCGCACCGTCTTCGACGTACTTGGCAGCGAAGTCATAGAACTGGTGCTCCCCCGCTGCCACCGCAATTTCACCGGGCATGGACGTTCGGGGCGCGTCGGTGCCCCGCCCCTGGAGGACGGCACATTCAATCTCGCGTCCCACGATCCCGGCCTCGATCACCAGCTTCAGGTCATGCCGGCGGGCTTCTTCGATGGCGGCGTCCAGGCCCTCCAGGGAATCCACTTTCGAGATTCCCATGGACGAACCGGCGCGGGCAGGCTTGACGAATACGGGGAACCCGAGCTTGTCGACGCGCTTCCGGACAGCCTCGGCGTCGGTCAGCCACTGGCGGTCCGTCACTGCAATGTACGGTCCAACGCTCAACCCCGCGGACTCGAACACCACTTTCATGTAGTGCTTGTCCATCCCCACGGCGGAGGCCAGAACTCCGGCGCCAACGTAACGTGTGTCGGAGAGTTCCAGGAGGCCCTGGATGGTTCCGTCCTCGCCCCACGGCCCGTGAAGCAGCGGGAACACTACGTCCACGGAGCCCAGCTCCTGTGGCACGGCATTGGGCTGGGTCACGATCAGCTGGTGCTCACCGCCCACTTCGGCCAACGTCACTGTCTTTCCCGACGGCGCCACCTCAGGAAGCGCTGCGGAACTCAAGGACCACTGACTGGTGTCACCCGAGGCCAGGACCCACTGTCCTGATTTGGCGATGCCAATGGGAATGACCTCGTACTTGCTCTTATCGATGGCCCCCATGACGCCCGCCGCGGTGACGCAGCTGACGGCATGTTCGCTGGAGCGCCCGCCAAAGAGAACCGCTACGCGGGGGCGGCCGGTCGCAGGGGTGGAGTGATCTGTCACCATCAGTAGTCGCCTTCGGACTTCAGTGCCCGGGCCAGCAAACGTGGTCCCAGGTCATCAACGGACATTCTGCCTTCAAGCACCGCTACCACGGCTGCCGTAATGGGCATTTCAACGTTCAACTTGCCGGCAAGCTCGTGCACGGCAGGGCCGGACTTGATGCCTTCGGCGGTCTGCGTCATCTGTTCTGCGACCTGTTCCAGGCTGAGCCCTTCTCCAAGCAACCGGCCGGCAGTGTGATTGCGCGACAACGCCGATGAACAGGTAGCCACAAGGTCGCCCAAGCCGGCCAGGCCGGCCATAGTGTGGGCTTCACCGCCGAGCGCCAGGGCGAGGCGGGAGGTCTCTGCGAGTCCCCGGGTGATCACCGAAGCCTTGGTGTTGTCGCCCATCTGCCGGCCTTCGCAGATGCCCACTGCAAGGGCAATGACGTTCTTGACGATTCCGCCGATCTCAACACCAACAACGTCCGTACTGGTGTACGGCCGGAAGTACGGCGCGGTGCAGGACAACGCGATCGCTGCGGCGGTATCAGCGTCGCTGCAGGCAACCACGGACGCAGTCGGTTGCTCCCTGGCGATTTCCATCGCCAGGTTGGGACCGGAAACCACTGCTACACGGGACGCGGTAAGCCCCAGTTCCTGCGCAATGACCTCGCTCATCCGCGCATCAGTCCCCAACTCCAGGCCCTTCATCAGGGACACCACCACGGCATCGGGGGCCAGCAATGGCTTCCACTCGCCCAGTTGCGGACGCAAGGATTGGGCCGGAACGGCGAGGATCACCAGCGTGGCGTCCTTCAGCACCTCCGCCACGTCCGTGGACGCAGTGATGGTCGCGGGAAGCTCAATGTCTTTCAGGTACTGGGCATTGCGATGCAGCGAATTGATCTGCTCCACCACTTCGGGACGGCGGCCCCAGATCCGGATGCTGCGTTCAGCGCCGGCAGCCTCAGCGGCGTCTGCGAGGATTTTGGCAAACGTAGTGCCCCACGATCCGGCACCCAAAACCGCCACGATGTCCGGTGCGTGGACGTGGCTCTGGAGAATGGTCACTTACCGTCCTCCGGTTCCGGCGCCTCGGAGGATCCGCGCTCAACGAAACGTCCGTGCTTTGACTGTTTGTGAACAGCCGGATCCCAGCGTTCGGCGGGAGCGGGCTCGTTGCGCAGTGTGGCCAGCAGAGCGGTGATGGCGTCCATGATGACCTCGGTTGCCTCAGTCAGCGTGGCGCGGTCCATGGGCCGGTCCGCGAAGGCACTGAGGTCCACCGGTTTCCCGACAAGGACCCGAACCGTTTTGCGCGGGAAAAGGTGGAACCGCTTGGCATAGCGCGGGAAGACATCCTGCGCACCCCAGTGCGCCATGGGCACGACGGGCGCACCGGTCTGCAGGGCAAGCCGGGCGGCCCCTGTATGCCCTTTCATGGGCCAAAGGTCGGGATCGCGGGTCAGGGTGCCTTCGGGATAGATAATGATGGCACCGCCGGCATCCACCACCTCTTTGGCGACCTGCAGCGAGTGGTTCGCTCCCGCCGTCGAGCGTTCAACGGGTATCTGTTTGGTGGCGTTCAGCAAGGCCCCGAGCACGGGCACCTTGAAGAGGCCCTTCTTCGCCAGGAAGTGCGGCGGACGCTGCTGGTTGTAGACCAGGTGCCCGATCACGATGGGGTCGATCTCGGTGCAGTGGTTTGGCGCCGCAATGAAACCGCCGGACGGAAGGTTCTCGACACCTTCCCACTTTTTGGCCATCAGGAGGTTCATCAATGGGCGTGCGATGCCCGCCAGCAGCACGAACGTGGCACGGCTCTTGGCCGATTCCTTCAAGGGATCCCCCGCTACTTGGTGGTGGTGATATCGAAGTCTGCGCCCAGGCCGGCCAACTTCTCGGTAAAGCGCTCGTAACCGCGGTTGATGATGTCGATGCCCGTCACCCTGGAGGTACCAGTGGCTGCCAGCGCCGCGATGAGGTGGCTGAAGCCGCCTCGAAGGTCCGGGATGTCGATGTCGGTACCCCGGAGCGGGGTTGGTCCTGAGATGACGGCGGAGTGAAGGAAGTTCCGCTGTCCGAACCGGCACGGGACACTGCCCAGACACTCGCGATGCACCTGGATGTTCGCGCCCATCCGGGCCAACGCATCGGTGAACCCGAACCGGTTTTCGTAGACGGTCTCGTGGACGATCGACACGCCTTCTGCCTGTGTCAGGGCCACGACCAGGGGCTGCTGCCAGTCCGTCATGAAACCGGGGTGGACATCCGTTTCCAGGACCAACGGGGACAGCTTTCCGCCCTGGTGGTAGAAGCGGATGCCGTCGTCGCCGATGTCCATACCGCCACCCACTTTGCGGTAGGTGTTCAGGAAGGTCATCATGTCCCGCTGCGACGCGCCTTCAACGAAGATGTCGCCCCTGGTCACCAACGCAGCGGACGCCCAGGACGCGGACTCGTTGCGGTCCGGGAGAGCACGGTGGTTGTACCCGCGGAGATCCTTGACGCCTTCAATCCTGATGGTGCGGTCAGTCTGGACGCTGATAATGGCGCCCATCTTCTGCAGGACAGCAATGAGGTCGATGATCTCGGGCTCAGTTGCGGCACCGATGAGTTCAGTGATGCCTTCAGCTCGCGTTGCGCTCAGCAGCACCTGCTCTGTGGCACCAACCGATGGATACGGAAGGGAGATCTTGGCGCCATGGAGGCCGTGCGGTGCGGAGATGTGGATACCGCCCGGGCGCTTTTCCACTACTGCACCAAACTGGCGAAGCACGTTCAGGTGGTAATCGATGGGCCTGTCGCCAATTTTGCAGCCACCCAGGTCAGGGATGAAGGCCTCGCCAATGGCATGGATCAGGGGCCCGCACAGCAGGATGGGAATACGGGAATCCCCGGCGTGGGCGTCAATGGCGGTACTGGACGCAGTCTTTGCATCCTTGGGGTCAAGGGTAAGGTCACCCGTGACCGGATCCTTCACTACTGTCACGCCGTGCAACTGCAGCAGGCTGGTAACAACCTCTACGTCCTTGATTTCCGGCACGTTCCTCAGCACCGATGGTTCGCTGCCCAGCAACGCCGCCACCATGGCCTTGGGCACCAGGTTCTTGGCACCGCGAACGGTCACTCGTCCTGTTAAGGGGACGCCACCGCGGATTGTCAGAACACTACTCATCTATACCGGTTTCCTCACGACTACTCGCCCCCCAAACTTACAAAGGCTCCAGCTAAGCATAGAAGCTCGCGTTACCGAACCGAAATGGACGCACCCGGCGCCGCGAGCTTCAGCCATCAGTTGAACGTTGACGAAAAAGGACCGGCAGGCACTCCCACAGGGTGCCCACCGGTCCTTAATCTGCAGCTTGCGGCCTCAAACGGCGGCGCTATCCAGCTTGAACCTTCGCAGGAAGCGTCTTGGGCTTGAAGGAAGGACGCGTGGCCTCGTAGGCGGTGATGTCTTCTTCATGCTGAAGTGTCAGGCCGATGTCATCGAGGCCTTCCAGGAGGCGCCAGCGGGTGTAGTCGTCAATGTCGAACGGAGCCACGATGTTGCCGCACTCCACGGTCTTGCTGACAAGGTCAACCTTGACTTCGGTGCCCGGAGCGTTCTCCAGCACTTTCCAGATGAGCTCAATGTCATCCTGCGCGACCTGCGCGGCGAGCAGGCCCTGTTTGCCGGAGTTTCCCCGGAAGATATCGGCAAAGCGGGAAGACAGTACGGCTTTGAAACCGTAATCCTTCAGCGCCCAGACGGCGTGCTCGCGGGATGAACCCGTGCCGAAGTCCGGCCCGGCCACCAGGACCGAACCGGCATTGAACGGGGCTTGGTTGAGGATAAAGGAATCATCCTTGCGCCAGGCGGCGAAGAGTGCGTCTTCGAAGCCTGTCCGCGTGATGCGCTTGAGGTAGACAGCAGGAATGATCTGGTCGGTGTCCACGTTGCTTTGGCGCAGCGGCACGCCGATGCCGGTGTGGGTAGTGAATGCTTCCATGGTGATCCTCCTAGACTGCGGTTCCGGTCAGGCTGCCTGCCGGGACGGACTCCAGGTCCGACGGCGAGCTCAGCGTGCCGCGCACAGCCGTGGCTGCGGCAACGACGGGTGAGACCAAGTGCGTGCGGCCTCCCTTGCCCTGGCGGCCTTCAAAGTTGCGGTTTGACGTCGACGCGCAGCGCTCCCCCGGCTCCAACTGGTCCGGGTTCATGCCCAGGCACATGGAGCAGCCGGCGAAGCGCCATTCGGCCCCGAATTCCTTGAAGACCTTGTCCAGGCCTTCGGCTTCGGCCTCCAGCCGGACACGGGCCGATCCGGGGACCACCAGCATACGGACGTTGGGATCCTTCTCACGGCCGCGGATGATGTCGGCGGCAACGCGGAGGTCCTCAATCCGGGAGTTCGTGCAGGATCCCAGGAAGACCGTGTCCACACGGATGTCCTTCATGGGCGTGCCGGCTTCCAGGCCCATGTACTGGAGCGCCCGCTCGGCTGCGGCCTTGGCGTTCTCATCACCGAAGTCCTCCGGAGAGGGCACTTTCGCCGAGAGGGAAACGCCCTGGCCGGGGTTGGTACCCCACGTCACGAACGGCTCCAGGGTGTCCGCGTCCAGGTCCACCTCAACGTCAAAGACGGCGTCGGCGTCGGTGTGGAGCGTGTTCCAATACTCGACCGCGGCGTCCCAGTCAGCACCTTCGGGTGCGTGCGGGCGGCCCTGCATGTAGTCGTAGGTGGTCTGGTCCGGGGCCACCATGCCTGCGCGGGCGCCTGCCTCGATGGACATGTTGCAGATGGTCATGCGGGCGTCCATGGACAGGGCGCGAATGGCCGAGCCGCGGTATTCCAGGACGTATCCCTGCCCGCCGCCTGTGCCGATCTTGGCAATGACCGCGAGGATGATGTCCTTGGCCGTCACGCCGGGACGCAAGGTGCCTTCGACGTTGATGGCCATGGTCTTGAACGGCTTCAGGGACAGCGTCTGCGTTGCCATGACGTGCTCAACCTCGGACGTACCAATACCCATGGCCAACGCGCCGAAGGCCCCGTGGGTTGAGGTGTGGGAATCGCCGCAGACCACTGTCATGCCCGGCTGGGTCAGGCCCAGTTGCGGGCCGACCACGTGCACGATCCCCTGTTCCTTGTCTCCCAGGGAGTGCAGGCGGACCCCGAATTCCTTGCAGTTGGCACGCAGGGTTTCAATCTGGGTGCGGCTGGTGAGGTCGGCTATAGGCTTGTCGATGTCCAGCGTGGGGGTGTTGTGGTCCTCCGTGGCAATGGTGAGGTCAACGCGGCGCAGCTGCCGGCCGGCCAAACGCAGGCCTTCAAAGGCCTGCGGTGAGGTCACTTCATGTACCAGGTGAAGGTCGATGAAGAGAAGATCGGGCTGGGCGTTGGCTCCTTCGCCTTCACCTTTGCGCACTACGTGCGCGTCCCAGACTTTCTCGGCCAGTGTCTTTCCCACGGCCTTGCTCCCTTCACTGCGTTGGCTTGTTGCGTTGTTCTTGATCCACTGAAGCAGCATCGCTGCGAAATAGGCCAGCGAAAGAACTTGCATCTCAGATACTGAGACGGCAATATCATTACATGGACAATTCTAGTGGAGTCGGTGTCATTGATAAAGCGGCCCAGGTACTCGATGCCCTCGAGGCCGGGCCCACGACACTCGCCCAACTTGTAGCGGCTACGGGCCTGGCCCGGCCTACGGTTCACCGCCTCGCGCTGGCGCTGGTCCACCACCGGCTGGTGAGCCGCGACATCCAGGGACGCTTTGTCCTGGGCAGCAGGCTCGTGGAGTTGGCCTCCGCTGCAGGCGAAGACCGGCTGATCGCTTCTGCGGGACCGGTCCTGATCCAGTTGCGCGACGCGACCGGTGAAAGTGCCCAGATTTTCCGCAGGCAGGGCGATTGGCGCGTCTGCGTCGCATCAGCCGAACGCCCCATCGGCCTGCGCGACACCATCCCGGTCGGCACCCAGCTGTCCATGAAGGCCGGCTCCGCCGCCCAGGTCCTGCTGGCGTGGGAGGACCACGACCGCCTTCTTGAAGGGCTGCAAAACGCCCGCTTTACGCCCACCGTGCTGGCAGGAGTACGACGCCGGGGCTGGGGTCAGAGCCTCGGCGAACGCGAGCCCGGGGTCGCGTCAGTCTCTGCCCCCGTTCGTGGACCGTCCGGCCGGGTCATTGCGGCCGTGTCGATTTCGGGTCCCATTGAGCGGCTTACCCGCCAGCCGGGCCGCCTGCACGCCGAAGTAGTCTGCAACGCCGCCCGGGTGCTGACGGAAGCCTTGCGAAAGAACAACGATTAGGCCCGGCATGGACAACTACGCCGTCTTCCTCCGCGGCATCAATGTTGGTGGCATCAACATCAAGATGGCCGACCTCAAGGCTGCACTCCAGGACTACCCGTTCGCCAAGGTCAAAACCCTCCTGGCCAGTGGAAACGTCGTGCTGCAGAGCGAGCTCAAGGCTCTTGAGGTCAAGGCGCAGTTCGAGCAGTGCCTGCGGAAGACCTTCGGCTACGACGCCTGGGTAGTGGTCCTCACAGCAGCAAGGGTGGCCGACCTCGTGGAGGCCTGCCCCTACCCGGCTGATGACAAAACCACCCACAGCTACATCACTCTGGCCTCCGATACTGCGATGCTTGATGAACTCTTTGAAGCAGGTGCTGCCCTGGACGGCGTGGAGCAGGTACGGCTGGGCCCTGAAGCGTCAGCGTGGCTGGCACCCGCCGGCGGCACCCTGGACAGCCCGTTCAGCAAACTCTCCGCCAAAGCCCGCTACAAAGCCGGCACCACCACCAGGAACCTGCGCACCCTCATCAAAGTCCGGGATGCGGCCGCGGCCCTCTAAGCTGCACTCCTTCACTTGGAGCGGGCCGCCTTCAGCGCGGCGTTGAACGCTTTCAAGCGCGTAATTTCCACCTCAACAGGCTCCACGATCCTCTGTTCGGCAACTGATGCCACCGCGGACTTCAAGCGTTTCGCTGCCCCCGACGCCCTGATGCGCGCAGCCCAGCCTCCAAGAATCCTGCCAGTTATGGCAAGGACGATCCCCAGCCCAACTCCCCCGGCGACCATGAGGGTAGGCCACGGCCACCCTTCCGTTCGGGGAACCTCGGGCACCGGCATTTGGAAGTAACCGAGAGCGGCCAACACCCCCAGCCACCCCAGGCCCCCAACGGCCAGCACAAGCGCCAGCCATTGGAGGGTGTTGAACAACGCCCACCACAGTGGCCGCTGCGTGGCCTTCAGGTCAGTACCGGCGATGGCTTGATCCAAGGCATCGGGCAACTGCTCCCGGCCGTCCCTAGCCACGGCGCGGATTGCTGCCCGCCATGGTCCCGGTGCGCCGGCGGATGCGTCGTCCGCAAAATCCCGGACCGCAGCATCGGTTCGCGCCCGCTCCGGAGCACCGGCGGGCGGCAACGATGTCCGGCTGAGTTCGGGCCTGGTGTCCTCCCGCCGCAGGTTCAGCCTCCGCAAGGGATCCGGACGGAAGCGCAGCAGCCAGCGCGTCACGGGCCATCCGGTCCTGCGGGCCGACTCCCTCTTGAAGGACCGCTGGACTGCATCCACCACCACCGGCACGTTGGCCGCCGTCGCCAGTTCAGACGCAAGCCGCGCCTTGGCGCCTGCAGTGATGCCGCGGGCTTCACCGTCGCCGGACGCTTCGGCGAGTTCCGCGCCGGCTTTGACGACGTCGGCCGCCAGCCTCCGCGTTGTTGCCTCGCGTTGGACCACGACGTTCCTGATGGCAGCACGGACGGCAGGGACGCCGTCGCCGGTTAAAGCTGAGGCACCCACCACGCGGACTGTCCCCAGCCCGTCACGCTCCAGGATGCCCTCCAGTGATTGCATCACCGCAGAAGCATCCGCTGCGTTGAGCCTGTCCACCTGGTTCAGCACCACCAGGGTGACGGCGCCGTGGGAGGCCATGGGCCGAAGGAAGTCATTATGCACGGCGGCATCAGCGTACTTTTGCGGGTCCAGGACCCAGACGAGTACATCCACCATGCCCACCATGCGCTGGGCGATCTCCCGGTTTTCCACCCTGGTGGAGTCGAAGTCCGGCAGGTCAAGGAGGACCAGGCCCGTGTCTGCGTCGGCCAGCCCCGGGACAGGTGGCAACGTATGCCGTTCCTTGACGTCCAGCCAGTCGAGCAACGGGCCGCTGCCGTCCTCACCCCAAATTCCCGCCAGGGGCGCTGAAGTCGTGGGGCGTCGTGCTGTCGCGGTGGCGAGCCCGCTGCCGGACACGGCGTTGAACAATGAAGACTTACCGCTGCCCGTGGCCCCGAAAAAACCCACCACGGTGTGGCCGGCCGACAATGAACGCCTGGAGGTGGCACGCTCCAGGACGTCGTAGACAGATTGCAGGTTCTCGTCCGGAAGCACGCCTTCAGCGAGTTCACGGGCCGTATTCAGCGCCTCGAGCCGCCGCTGCAGTTGGGATGCCTCGCGCACCTGGCCGTGGCGGCTCATGCGGCCCCCGCCAGGCGGCGGAGGATCTTGGCGTGCTGGGCCAGCTGGTTTCCTGAGCTTGGATGTGCCGCTTCAAGGCGGTCGAGGAAACGCAGCCGTTCATCGTCCAGCAGCCGTTGGCACTGCGTATGCAGGTCATCCCGCGCCTGCTGCGCCAGGCGACGCACGGCGTCCTCGCCGAATACGGCTTCCAACAGCTTCTGGCCGACTACCGCCGTGCCGCCGGCGATGCCAATCTCCAGCCCGCTCAAGCCTGCGGTCATGGAGAACACCACCACCATGAGCGCAGCGCCCAGGCCGTTGACGCCAAAGGACAACCAACGGGCCTGGGTCCGTTTCCCCTGCCCCTGGGTGCGGATCATCTCCATCAGGCCTTCCTGCCAGGTCCGAATGGCAGCGGCAGATTTCGCGTCGAAACCCTCGCTGGTCCCTGAAAGATCATCAGAGCCAAGGAGGTGGCGGCCCGCAGCGTCAGCACGCCAGCGCCGGTCCACGTTTTCTGCTGCAGTGGCGGCCTCGTCCAGGATTACTGCCTGAAGTCCGGTCTCGATGGCGGTCTCCACCTTCACCGCGGGAGCCGGCTCTCCGCGGAAGAAAGCGCCCACACGGTCCCGCATACGCCCGATGTTTTGCTCCAATGCCCGGAAGAATTCTCCAGTGCCCACAAAGTCCTGCCATCGCGCCAGTACCTCACCGCGGAGCAGTGCACCGTCCTTGGTGGCCGCAAGAATGCGGGAAAGGGCCAGCTCATACTCCTGGACGCAGGTGGTCTGGAGTTCGTGCGCAGCAGCATCCTGGGCTGATGCCGCTGCGGCGATGCCCTCCAAGCGGACGCTGACGGCTTTGACAGCTCCATTAAGAGTCCGCCGTGCGACGTCCGCCCTTCCAGCTGCGTTCGCTGCCAAGGCACCCAGCCATTGGCGTAGAGCTGACACCGATTCCTCCGGCAGCATTCCCAGCCCGTCCAAGGCACTTTCAGGAACGACGAAAAGCTCCGCCCCACTGAGCCCCTGCCGGTCCAGCATGGCTTTAAGGTCAGTCCTGACTTCTTCTTCAGCGGCCGGGGGCACGCGGTCCAACACCACGGCTACGGTGATGTCACGAGAGGCCGCATCCAGGAGCAGCCGCCAGGGGACGGCGTCGGCGTAGCGGTTGGCCGTGGTGACGAATACCCAGAGGTCCGCGGCCGCAAGCAACTGTCCAGCGAGCCTGCGGTTGTCATCTGAGATCGAGTCGACGTCCGGCGCGTCCAGGAGGGCTATGCCCTGCGGCACGGCGTCATGGCCCACCAACACCAATGATGTGATCGCGTGGGCGTCCGGCGCGGCACCTGCCTGGTTGGCAGGCCTCGGATTTGTTGACACGGTCCCTCGGATGCGGTCCAAACTGGGAAGTATCCTGTGGCCTTCAAACCATCCGGCGTCGTTGGGGTGGTGCAGGAGGATGGGTTGGCGTGTGGTGGGCCTGATGGCGCCTGCCCTGGTTACCGGATAACCCACCAGCGCGTTGACCAGCGTGGACTTCCCCGCGCCTGTGGAACCACCAACGACGGCCAACAGCGGCGCATCCAGGCTGCGGTAACGGGGAATGATGTAGTCGTCGAGTTGTGCGAGGGAATCGCGGATCCATTGACGGGCTTCCGGGGCCTCCGGCACGGCCAGGGGAAGGGTGGTGGCCGCAAGCTCCGCGCGGGCAGCTTCCAAGGCCTCGACGGCGGCTGCCGCACCTTGAGGTACGGGGGTTCGCCGGATAGCTGCCGGGTCTTCGTTTGCGGTCACAGCATCATCATGCCAGCCCGACCCACGTCCCGGGCGCCCGGCAGGCGTTATGGGCACAACGAAGGCAAAAAGAAATCCCCCGGAACCGTAGTTCCGGGGGATTCAGTGGTGACCCCAGCGGGATTCGAACCCGCGTTACCGCCGTGAGAGGGCGGCGTACTAGGCCGCTATACGATGGGGCCTTGCACTTTTGTCGCCGTTTCCGGCGATCAAGCTGAATGAGTATTTCATACTTTCAGCTCCGTTCCAAATCGCTTCAGCGACTTGGAGATTCCAAATTTCCGGCGTATTCACGCGGATTTTCAGAGCTGGGATACCAGGACTCGAACCTAGAATGACGGTACCAGAAACCGTAGTGTTGCCAATTACACCATATCCCAAAGTGACTTTCGGACCGGAGTTCATCGCTTCGGTTTCCCTCAGCTTTTCCCTCCGTGCCCCTCAGCACGAGTAATGACTCTACCGGAGTCTTGCCACCTGCACAAATCGGGAAGGCGTTACCTGCATCACATGATTCGCGCCGCTGGATGCGTACCCTCAACGGCGCTTGGGACGGTGGCAAGCAAGCGTGTCAGGGAGTCCACTTGGCGTCCGGTGAATTCCTCCACTACTTCTCCGGTCCTGTTGAGCCACACGCCGATCAACCCTGCCGCCGTGGCGCCATCAGCGTCAAGCAGCCTGTTATCCCCCACGTAGAGCGTCTCGCCCGCCGCCGTGCCCAGGAGGCGCACGCCCTCGAGGTAAATGGCAGGATCCGGTTTGGGCACGCCAACAGTATCTGTGCCCACCAAAACCTTGATCCTGGAAAGACCTGCACCGTCCAACTTGGCGCGCTGGTAATCGTGCACGTTATTGCTCACTGCTCCATAGGGAATGCCCGCGGCGTCGAGTGCATCCAGTACCTCTCCGACGTCGTCGAAGGCCCTCACGTATGCCGTCTGGCGCTGGTGGTATTCCGAGACCCAGGCCTGGGACTCGTCGCCCTCGCCAAGTTCCACACCGAAGTGACCCAACGCAGCCCTGCCGCGAAGCAGCCGCTGTTCATTGAACGTCAGCTCGCCGGCCAGGTAACGGTCATAGAAGTGCGTGGTCTCGTGCGTAAAAATGCGGCCGAACTTCACCCACCCGGCCTGGTCCAGGCCGGGCAGGAGATGTTCGCTGACGTCACGCAAGGCTGTGGTCATGGCGTACTCAAGGTCCACCAGGGTGTCATCGATGTCGAAGAGGACACCGCGGATAGTGCCGAAGGAGCTTGCGATTGCCATGACTGAAGCCGTCCTTAGCCGCGGAAAGCGCGAACGCGGGCCAGGGATGAATCCTTACCAAGGATCACCATGGATTCGAACAGCGGCGGAGAGATGCGGCGGCCGGAGATGGCCGTGCGCACAGGCCCGAAGGCGGCCCGGGGCTTGATGCCCAAGTCCTCCACAAGAGCCTGCTTCAGCGCCGTCTGGATGTTCTCAGCCGTCCACTCCTCGATGGGCTCCAGCGCTGCCAGGGCGGCGTCGAGGACCTCGTCCAGGTTGGCAGGGAGTCCCTTCCGGGCGTCATCTGCTACGTCAATGGCGTCGTCGGCCTTGAACAGGAACGCCAGCATCTCAGGAGCCTCACCGAGGAGGGTGATGCGTTCCTGCACCAGCGGGGCGGCCTCGGCAAGAATCTCTTCCTGCCGCGGTGTGAGGATCTCCCCTACCAACCCGGCAGCACGGAGGTAAGGGGCCAAACGCTCTTTGAAGTCTTCCGGCGCCAGCAGACGGACGTGCGTTCCGTTGATGGCCTCGGCCTTCTTGATATCGAAGCGGGCCGGGTTGCCCAGGACATCGTGGATGTCGAAGTTGGCCACGAGCTGTTCCACGGTGAAGATGTCCTCATCTGCGCTCAGCGACCAGCCAAGCAGGGACAGGTAGTTGAGCAGGCCCTCGGGGATGAAGCCACGCTCGCGGTGCAGGAACAAGCTGGACTCGGGGTCACGCTTCGAGAGCTTCTTGTTGCCCTGGCCCATGACGTACGGCAGGTGGCCGAACTCCGGCATGTACTCGGCAACACCGATGGCGTAGAGCGCACGGTACAGTGCGATCTGGCGCGGGGTGGAGCTCAGCAGGTCCTCGCCGCGCAGGACGTGGGTGATCCCCATCAGTGCGTCATCCACCGGGTTCACCAGGGTGTACAGCGGGGCGCCATTGGCACGGACAACTGCAAAGTCGGGAACGGAACCGGCCTTGAACGTGATCTCGCCGCGGACGAGGTCGTTGAAGGTCAGGTCCTCGTCCGGCATGCGGAGACGCAGGACAGCCTCGCGGCCTTCGGCCTTGAACTGTGCCAGCTGTTCCTCGGTCAAGTGACGGTCAAATCCGTCATAGCCGAGCTTCGGGTCGCGGCCTGCGGCTTTGTGGCGGGCCTCGATCTCATCCGGCGTGGAGTAGGACTCATAGACGTGTCCCCCGGCCTTAAGCTTGGCGATGACGTCCTGGTAGATGTCGCCGCGCTGGGACTGGCGGTACGGCTCGTGCGGGCCGCCGACCTCTACGCCCTCGTCCCAGTTGATCCCGAGCCACTTGAGGGCATCCAGCAACTGGTGGTAGCTCTCCTCGCTGTCACGGGCAGAGTCGGTATCCTCGATGCGGAAGATCAGTTTGCCGCCAGTGTGGCGCGCATACGCCCAGTTGAACAGGGCGGTGCGGATCAGGCCAACGTGCGGCGTTCCCGTCGGCGACGGGCAGAAACGGACGCGGACCGGAGTCTCGGCGTTGACGGCAGGGATGGCGCTGGAGGCAGCGTTCGACGCAGAAGCAGTAGTCATAGTGGTTCCAACTTTACCGCTTGGCGCCGCCCCGGTTTCCCGGCTGGAAGCGCCCGACGGCGGCACTGACCGTTCGTGCGAAAGGTCAGTGCCGCCGTCGAACCTGGCTTTTTGAAGTTTCGCTGGGAGCCTAGCGGCGAACCACCGGGTTGGACAGGCGTCCGATGCCTTCGATCTCCACCTCAAAACGGTCGCCCTCGCTGACCAGGCCGACGCCTGCCGGGGTACCGGTCATGATGACGTCGCCCGGAAGGAGCGTGAAGGCGTGGGAAACGATCGAGACGAGTTCGCGGACGCCGCGGATCATCTGGCTGGTGCTGCCGTCCTGGCGGAGTTCACCATTCAGCCGTCCCTGAATGGACAGGTCTTCGTGGTCGAGCTCGGTTTCGATCCACGGGCCCAGCGGCGCGGAGGTGTCGAAGCCCTTGGCACGGGCCCACTGGAGGTCCGTCTTCTGGACATCGCGGGCGGTGAGGTCGTTGCCGCAGGTGTAGCCGAAAATGACGTCGTCCGCGCGATCCTCCGGGACGTCCTTGCAGATGCGGCCGATGACCACGCACAGCTCGGCTTCGAAGGAGACCTCCTCCGAGAACTCAGGGAGGATGATGGGGTCGTTCGGGCCGATCACCGAGGTGTTGGGCTTCAGGAACAACAAGGGCTGCTGGGGAACTTCGTTGCCGAGCTCCGCTGCGTGCTCGGCGAAATTCCGGCCGACGCCAATCACCTTGCTGCGGGGAATGATGGGCGCCAGGAGCCGCACGTCCTCGAGCTTGTGCTTCACATGGGTACGTTCGACGCCGTTGAAGAACGGGTCGCCGTTAATGACAGTGATTTCCTCACTGCCGGGCTCGCCTTCAACAACGCCGTAAAGGGGATCAGAATCAACTACAAACCGGGCGATACGCATGGGCTCAAGCCTACAGTCCGGGCTTAGCTCCGGAGGTAATCAAGTTGCGCTGCCACGGAAGTCTCCGCCGCCCACCTGACGGAAGGGTCGACGTCGGGATAGACGGCGTCGGTGACGGCGGATATCGAGGCGTCCGGCCCCAGGTTTTTCAGGGCCGCCCTGATCTGGTCAAGGCGCTGTTCCCGGTGGTCCCGGTACTCCCGGCATTTCTCGTCCAAAGCAGGGAGTACCGGCCCATGGGCAGGCAGGAGGATTGCGGGACCGAGGGCTTCCAACCTGTCCAGGCTTGCGAGATAGTCCCCCAACCGGCCATCCGGGTAGTCCAAAACAGTGGTGCCGCGCCCCAGAATGGTGTCCCCGGTAAGGACGGAGCCGACCGGCCCGTCGCCCGGGAGATGGAAGCAGACCGAGTCGGAAGTGTGGCCCGGCGTTGCAACGACGCGGATTTCAACGCCGCCTGCCGTGAGGACCTCGCCGTCCGTGAGTGGCTCGCCTCCGTGACAATGCTCCGCAGAGGCAGCCCGGACCGGAGCCCCTGTCAGCTGATGGAAGCGGGCCGAGGCCTCAGTGTGGTCCGCATGGCGGTGGGTGATCAGCACCACATCTACGGTGCCCGCCGCTGCGAGTACAGCCAGATGCCGTTCGTCGGCCGGTCCCGGGTCCACCACAGCCACATGGCCGGAGCCCGGCGCGCCAATGATGTACGAGTTGGTGCCGTCCAGACTCATGGGGCCGGGGTTGGGGGCCAACCGGAAGCGGGTTAGGTCGCTGCTGCGCTGCAGGGAAGAGCTGCCGTCGCTTTGAGAATTATCTGCAGCCGCCATTGATTCTGAAGTCACTCTCCCATCTTGGCACCTCCGCCGATCCTCTCTCACATCCCACGCCCTTCCCGCCGATCCTCTCTCACATCCCACGCCCTTCCCGCCGATCCTCTCTCACAGAGTCTCAAGAGTGGATCGATTCGAAGAGACAACACAGCAGCAGGCCTCAACCCGTGAGCGAGCGCCACCCCAAACCCCAGGAACCTGATAGAGCGTCACCCCAAACCCCAGGGAAGTGAGCGGGCGTCCGGAAAGCAGAACGGCGGCCCTTCCGCTTGATAACCAAGTGAAGGGCCGCCGTCGTGCGGTGGCGTTCCGGGACGTCCGGAGGCTACACCAGGCGGGTCAGCCAGCCGTGGGTGTCCTCGACGGTTCCGGTCTGGATGCCCAGAAGCTGCTGGCGGATAGCCATGGTGGTGTCGCCGGCCTTTGCGTCCTCGGAGCCGATGAACTCCGTGGCGTCCTTGAGCACACCGATTGGTGTGATCACGGCTGCCGTACCGCAAGCGAAGACCTCGGTGATCTCGCCGGAGGCCACGCCGTCGCGCCATTCGTCCAGGGTGATCTTGCGTTCGGTGACTTCGCGCCCCATGTCCTTGGCCACCTGGATGACGGACATCCGCGTGACGCCTTCAAGGATGGTGCCGCTGAGGGCAGGAGTGACGAGCGAACCGTCCTTCATGACGAAGAAGACATTCATGCCGCCGAGTTCTTCCACGGCGTCGTCGTTGAAGTGGTCCAGGAACAGTACCTGCTTGCACCCGTTCGCTTCGGCTTCCTGCTGCGCGATCAGGGAGGCTGCGTAGTTGCCGCCGCACTTCGCAGCACCGGTACCGCCACGGCCGGCACGGGCATATTCACGGGAGATCCAGATGGAGACGGGCTTGAGCTCGCCGCCGAAGTAGTTGCCGGCAGGGGAAGCAATGACCCGGAAGGACACTTCGCGGGCAGCCCGGACACCGAGGAACGCCTCCGTCGCGATCATGAACGGACGCAGGTACAGCGCTTCACCGTCGCCGGACGGAACCCATTCCTTGTCGGCCTGCACGAGTTCGCGGATAGCTCCCAGGAAGTACTCCTCGGGCAGCTCCGGGAGGGCGAGGCGACGCGCGGACTTGTTCAAGCGCGCAGCGTTGGCTTCGGGCCGGAAGGTCCAGACGGAACCGTCAGCGTGACGGTAGGCCTTCAGGCCCTCAAAGATTTCCTGGCCGTAGTGCAGGACCGCGGCCGAAGGGTCCAGGGAGATGGGTCCGTAGGGCTCAATCCGGGCATTCTGCCAACCGCCATTGCCATCGGCGTCGACTTTGTAGTCGACGACGGCGGTGTGGTCGGTGAAGTAGTCGCCGAAGCCTGGGTTCGCCAGGACGGCTGCACGCTCCTCAGCAGACTTCGGGGTTTCCGAAAGCTGCTGGCTGAATTCGACGCCATGGGCAGTCTGAGTCATGTTTCCTCCACAGTCAGCTACCTGGCAGGGCGAACCGGGTCCCCAAAAAGGGTGTGGTTCAGCGATGGACCAGGGAAGCAGGTAAATAATTCAAGACAAGCTTACGCCTGCGTAATGGGCCTAAAGTGCGGCCGCGATGGCATCGCCGATGGCAGCTGTGCTGCGCGGCGCGCCGGTGCGGCTTTCGACGTCGGCGACGACTGCCGCCTCAATCTTTCGGGCCGCCGTGGTGTAGCCAAGGTGGTCCAGGAGGAGCACTGCGGAGAGGATGGCCGCGGTGGGATCGGCTTTTTGTTGTCCGGCGATATCCGGAGCGGAGCCGTGGACGGGCTCGAACATGGACGGCGCGGTGCGGTCCATGTTGATGTTGCCCGATGCCGCCAGGCCGATGCCGCCGGTCACGGCAGCAGCGAGGTCGGTCAGGATGTCGCCGAAGAGGTTGTCGGTGACGATGACATCGAAGCGGGAAGGGTCGGTCACCATGAAGATGGTGGCAGCATCGATGTGCAGATAATCGTGGGTGACGTCAGGGAATTCCTGGGCCACTGCTTCGACGGTGCGCTTCCACAAGTGCCCGGCGAAAACCAGCACGTTGTGCTTGTGGACGAGCGTGACGTGCTTGCGCGGACGATCGTTCGCACGACGGAAGGCATCGCGGACAACGCGCTCCACGCCGTGGGCGGTGTTGAGGGAAACCTCGGTGGCTACCTCGTGGGGCGTACCGCCGCGCAGGGTGCCGCCGTTGCCAACGTAAGGACCCTCGGTCCCCTCGCGCACCACGATGAAATCGATGGCGCCGGGGTTGGCCAAGGGGCTGCCGACGGTTCCGTACAGTCGCGAGGGCCGCAGGTTCACGTAGTGGTCCAGGCTGAAGCGGAGCTTGAGCAGCATTTCGCGCTCGATGATGCCGGACGGGATGCGGGTATCGCCCGGGGCCGCACCGACTGCCCCGAAGAGGATGGCATCGCGGGTGCGGAGGTCGGCCAGGACCTCGTCCGGGAGGGTCTCGCCGGTCTCAAGCCAGTGCTGGGCACCGAGCTTGTAGTTGGTCAGTTCGAGGGCAACGCCTTCGGCGGCGACAGCCTTTTCGAGGACCTTGACGGCTTCGGCGATGACCTCAGGGCCAATGCCGTCGCCAGGGATGACAGCGAGATTGATGGACGTTGCACTCATAGCTCTATCTAGCCAAGCAATCCACATGCTGGTCAAAATCGTCTCATTCTGCGAACACTGATGTCCGGAAGGAGTCAGACCGCGGCATGACGCCTCCGCGTTAACAAGCGCATAGAGTCTAAGCGTGGATAGAAGGCACGCAGTATATGAATGGTTCCGGATCAACCGCTTCATCGTGGACCTCACGGCAACGTGCCTGCTGATCCTCCTCTTTGGCCCGGTGTACCTGATCGCTGACCGTCCGTGGCTCTCACTCTTATCCTGCAGTCTCCTGCTCCCCCTGGCTTGGCGGCGCACCCGACCTGCCATGGCTGCCGGTGCGGTGGTCATCGTATGCCTGATTCAATGGGCGGTCGGCGCCGAACCCGTGGCGGGGCAAATCGCCGTTCCCTTGATCATCTACGCGACGGCGGCTTACGGGCCTGCGTGGGCCAGCCGCAGTGTCCTGATTGCAGGCCTCGCCGGCGGCGTCATGCTGACCACCCGGCTGTTCTCGACCACTGTGGAATCGGGAATCATGGGCCTTACCATCGGCACGCTGTACACCGTCCTGATCTGGATGCTGGTGCTGGTGAGCTGGACCCTTGGCGACCTCACACGCGTACGCAGGCTCCAACTTCAGGCCCTGGAAGACCGAACGCGGCGCCTCGAGGTGGAACATGTGCAGGAACGTAAGCTGGCCGCCGCAGACGAGCGCTCCCACATTGCCCGGGAAATGCACGACATCGTGGCGCACTCCTTGTCCGTGATCATCACCCAGGCCGATGGAGCCCGATACGCTGCTGCCGCGAAACCTGAACTCGCTACGGAAGCGCTGGCTACCATTGCCGCCACGGGCAGGGACTCCTTGGGCGAGATGCGCAGGCTGCTGGGTGTCCTTCGCTCCGACGACGACTCCCCTACCCGCCCGCAACCGCGGCTCTCGGACCTGGATGAACTCCTCCTCGGGTTCCGTGCCGCCACCCTCCAGGTGGCTTTTGAACAGAGCGGCGTCCCCCGCCGCGCACTTCCGGCCGGAGCGGAGCTCACGGCGTATCGCATCATCCAGGAAGCCCTCACCAATGTCATGAAGCACGCGGGACCGAAGGCGGCCGCGGGCGTCACCCTGACGTGGCAGGCCCGGGGCCTGCAGCTGGACATCGTCGACGACGGCCGGGGCGCCGCCGCTGATCCGCCGGCACCCGGCGGCGGCAACGGCTTGCTGGGCATGGGTGAGAGGGTCTCCCTCTACGATGGTTCTTTGACCGCAGGCCCTAAGCAGGGCGGCGGTTTCCGTGTGTCCGCTTTCATCCCGTATTCGGAGGCCTAAGCCATGCCAGAACTTCCTGCGCCCATCAGGGTGGCACTCGTCGACGACCAACAGTTGGTCCGTTCGGGTTTTGGCATGCTGATCAATTCGCAGCCGGACCTCGAAGTCGTGGCTGAGGCAGGCAATGGGATCGAGGCTGTCCAGGCCCTGTCCGCTACCGCCGCCGACGTGGTCCTGATGGATGTCCGCATGCCCGGGATGGACGGCATAGAAGCGACCCGACGCATCTTGGAACAGGCGGCGGCACAACCCTCCGGTTCGCAACGTGCGGAGATCAAGATCGTGGTGCTGACCACCTTCGACCTGGATGAGTATGCACTGGCCGCCATCCAGGCCGGGGCCAGTGGGTTCCTCCTGAAGGACGCTCCGCCCGAAGAGCTCCTCGAGGCCATCCGCACCGTGTACCGTGGGGACGCGGTGATAGCTCCCTCCACTACCCGGCGTTTGCTGGACCATGTGGCACCGTTGCTGAGGACACAGACGCCTGAGCAGACCGAGCATGCTGCCGCCGTCGAACGCCTGACAGCCCGCGAGCGCGAAGTGTTCCAACTGATCGCCCAAGGACAGTCGAATCCCGAGATCGCAGCAGGGCTGTTTCTCTCCGAGGCCACGGTGAAAACCCATGTGGGGCACATCCTTGCCAAGTTGGGTGCCCGTGACCGGGTGCAGGTGGTGGTCATCGCCTATGAGACCGGAGTTGTAGCCCCCGGCTCCTAGCACCTCAGACCACGGTATGAGGGCACCCACCGGACAATGGGCCCCTGGCCCGATCCTGACGGGGTGCAGCAAAACATAGCGTGAAACCATGACAACCTTCACGCCTCTCTCCCACCCGTCAGGAACCGATCGACCCACAGGGTCCGATGAGGCCCAGGCCCGACCCGCCGTCGAGGCCCACGAGCTGACCAAGAGCTACGGCCGCGCCGATACCACCGTGACCGCGCTGAACAAGGTGTCGGTGAGCTTTGACGCCGGAAAGTTCACGGCCATCATGGGTCCCTCAGGTTCAGGGAAGTCCACCTTGATGCATTGCCTGGCCGGCCTCGATACAGCGGACTCCGGCCGCATCGTCCTGGGGGGCACCGAACTGACCGGCCTCAATGACCGTCAGCTCACCGCGCTCCGCCGGGAGAGGATCGGCTTCGTTTTTCAGGCGTTCAACCTGGTGCCTACGTTGACGGCCGAGCAGAACATCACGCTTCCGCTCGCTTTGGCGGGGACCACCGCCGACGCCGGGTGGCTGGATACCGTTGTCAGCACCCTTGGTTTGAAGGATCGCCTGAAGCACCGCCCCCATGAGCTTTCCGGCGGCCAGCAGCAGCGCGTAGCAGTAGCCCGCGCCCTGTTGACCCGCCCCGACGTCGTTTTTGGCGATGAGCCTACGGGCAACCTGGACTCCAAAGCCGGCGGCGAAGTACTGGCGTTACTCCGCCGGAGCAGCCAGGAGATGGGCCAGACCATCATCATGGTCACCCATGATCCCGTGGCCGCCAGTTATGCCGACCGAGTTGTCCTGATGAGCGACGGCGGCTTGGTGGGCGAGATCCACGATCCCACCGCGGACTCCGTCCTGGCAGCCCTCGGCAAGCTGGGAGCCTGAGCATGCTGCGTGTTGCCGTTTCCCAACTGACGACGCACTTCCGGCGGTTTATCGCCATCGGCCTCGCCGTCATGTTGTCCGTGATGTTCCTCTCCGCCACGCTGATGGTGGGTGCGAGCACGAACGCTTCCTTGGGGGCCAGCATCGGTGAGGCGTACCGAAACGCTGACCTTGTTGCCACATCCAAGAACGGTGAAGCATTCACCCCGGCCGCTGTGGAGGCTGCCGTCTCCTCCCCGGCAGTGGAGGAAAGCTACGCGGAGCGTTCCACGTACGTCACGTTCGGGGCCGGCGGCGGAGAGCAGTATGGCCGGCTGCGGAATGCAGCGCCCGCAGCCTTGGAAGGTGCCGTACTTTCTTCCGGGTCCATGCCGTCGAAGGCCTCTGAGGCTGTGATCGACGTCAAGACAGCCGGGCATCTGGGCCTTAGCGTTGGCAGCACGCTTGAGCTGCACGGGGCGGGACCTGTCAAGAATGCCAAGGTGACCATCACCGGCCTGATCCAAGCCACCAATGATCCTTTCTCGTCATCGGCAGCGCAGTTGGTGGCGTCCGAATCGGTCCTGAACGCGGTCCAGGACGCGGGTTCCGGTTTTACCGGAGTGCAGTTCTCGCTCAAGGCCAGCGAGGACGTGGCCGCCGCCAAGGAGTACATCACCCATCGCATGGAAGCTGCGGGAGCTACCGGGCCTGTGCTGGAAACGGCCCAGGAGAAGGTGACCTCCACTGTTGCCATGCTGAGCGCTGGGCAGGACCAGCTGACCATCGTACTGCTCGCGTTCGCCGGCGTGGCCATCCTTGTCTCCACTTTGGTGGTGGCCAACACCTTCTCTGTACTTGTGGCACAACGGACCAGGGAGTTGGCGCTCCTGCGCTGCCTCGGTGCCGGGCGGGCACAAATCCGTGGGTCCGTCATGCTCGAAGCCCTGGTGGTCGGTTTCCTTTCCTCTGTGGTGGGCGTCCTGGCGGCCACGGGCTTGATGACCGGGCTGATTGCCTGGGCCAAGTCCCAGCCTGAGCAGGCCTTCGCGACGCTGGCTGTACCGCCGTCGGCCATTATCGCCGGCCTGGTGGCAGGAACTTTGTTGACCGTGGTCGCGGCGTTGGTTCCCGCCAAGGCGGCTACCGCCGTCGCGCCCCTGGCCGCCTTGCGGCCCAGCGATGACGCATCCGTCCGGAACAAGCGCGGCAAGGTACGCCTTGTGCTGGGCTTGTTGGCCCTGCTGGGCGGAGCAGCAGCGCTGGTGTACGGCAGCGTCAACGTATCGCTGGGCGTTGCGCTGCTGGGCGGAGCCGCCTCCTTCGTGGGTATTCTCCTGTGCTCCACGCTGTTCATCCCCACGGTGGTTGCCCTGGCCGGCAGGCTCGCCGCACCCGCGGGAGTGCCGGGCAAGCTCGCGGCCGTGAACGCCACGCGCAACCCTGCCCGCACCTCTTCGACCGCGGCCGCGCTGCTCATCGGCGTCACGTTGGTATCGCTCATGATGACGGGTGCGGCCACATCCCGGCAGGCATTCAACGACACCCTGGCCGAGAACTACCCTGTGGACCTTTCGGCACAGACTGCAGTGGATGGTTCAGTCGACCACCGGCAGGCCCTGGCGAGGATCAAGGCGCTCGACGGCGTCAGCGCTGCGGTCATGCTGCAGCCGATAGGAACACTGGGCGATTCCGCTGCACCGGACAGCGGCATGACCATCTACGGCCTTTCCGCCGCAGATGCAGCGTCTGTGCTGCGCGATAACAACCTGAAGCCGGGCCCGGGCATGGTTTACCTTCCAGAAGACTCTCCAGAGGGTGCTGCGACGATCTCGACGGCGGAGGGCACGGTTTCGCTCGACGCCAAGGTGCTGCGGACCCGCCACGTCCCGGCGTTTGTGGAAAGCTCCAGCATCGCTGCGTCCCCGCTGCCGGAAACGGCGTCCATGGTGTGGGTGAAGCTGGATGATTCCGTCTCTACGGACCGGGTGCAGGCTCTCCAGAAAGACATCGCGGCAGCATTGGGGGTGCAGGAGCGAACCGTCAGTGGGGCCGCGATCGAGAGGGTGACGTTCAACAGCATCATCGATGTGCTCTTGTTGGTTGTCACCGGTCTGCTTGGTATCGCCGTGGTGATTGCGCTGATCGGCGTGGCGAACACCTTGTCCCTCTCGGTCCTTGAGCGGACCAGGGAGAACTCCCTCCTCAGGGCCCTTGGCCTCACTCGGGGCCAACTGCGCGGAATGCTGGCCATCGAAGCCGTGCTCGTCGCAGGCGTGGCCGCAATCATGGGCGCAGGCATGGGAATCGTCTACGGATGGCTGGGGGCGCAGGCAACACTGGGAGGCGTAGCCAGCGTTGTTCCTGCCGTTCCGTGGATGCAACTGGCCGCAGTCTTCGGGGTGGCCGTGGTGGCCGGACTGCTGGCCTCGGTGATCCCTGCCCGGCGCGCCGCACGCCTCTCCCCCGTCGAGGGTCTGGCCACCGCCTAAGGCAGCAACGCTCTCTCACATCATCACGCCAAACGAGAATCGCTCTCTCACTTCCCGCGGTCATACTGTCGGAAAGTGAGAGAGCGATTGCTCTTTATGGATGGTATGTGAGAGAGGGTCCTAAGCTTCAGCGGGCTCTTCGAAGCGGGGGAAGATCGGGGCTGGAGCCGGCAACTGCGTGCCTGCAAAGATCGGCGTGGCGATCGCGGCGAACTGCCTCGCCTCGCCTTCGGCCTGGCCCAGGACTTCGAGCAGCTTGGCGGACGACGACGGCATGACCGGCTGGGCGAGGATCGCTACGATCCTTACTACCTCCAAAGTGACATACAAAACCGTGTTCATGCGCGCGATGTCGGTCTTCCGCAGCACCCAGGGGGCCTGGTCGGCAAAGTAGGCGTTGGTATCGCCCAATACGGTCCAGATGGCTTCCAGCGCGCGGCTGAATTCCTGCTTGTCGAAGGCTGAGCGGGCTGTTTCCAGCAACTCCCCTGCCTGCGTCAGCAAGGCAGTGTCCTCCGACGTGAACTCTCCGGGCACCGGGACCTTGCCTTCACAGTTCTTCGCCACCATGGACAACGAACGCTGGGCAAGGTTTCCGAAGTTGTTGGCGAGGTCCGAGTTCATGCGGCCCACGATCGCTTCGTGGTTGTAGTTGCCGTCCGCACCGAACGGAACTTCGCGGAGGAAGAAGTACCGGCACTGGTCCAAACCGTACTGCGCCACAAAGTCCTGCGGCGCGACGACGTTGCCCAGGGACTTGGACATCTTCACGCCATTGTTGGTGAGGAAGCCGTGGATCATGACGCGCTGTGGCAGCTCAAGCCCGGCGCTCATGAGGAACGCAGGCCAGTAGATCGCGTGGAAACGCGAAATATCCTTGCCGATGACGTGGACGTCGGCAGGCCAGAACTTCTTGAAGGATTCCGACTCGACGTCGGGGTAGCCAACGCCGGTGAGGTAGTTGGTCAGGGCATCAACCCAGACGTACATGACGTGCTTCTCATCGCCGGGAACAGGAACACCCCAGTCAAAGGTGGTGCGGCTGATGGACAGATCCTCGAGACCACGCTTGACGAAGCTGATGACCTCGTTGAAGCGGGACTGCGGAGCGCCGAACTCAGGCTGCGCCTCATAAAGGGCAAGGAGCTTCTCCTGGTAGCTGGAAAGCCGGAAGAAGTAGCTTTCCTCCGCGGTCCAGGTGACCAGCGTGTCCGTCTCCTTGGAGTAACGGAGACCGTCCTCTTTCACCACGGTGTCGTCTTCGACGTAGTATGCCTCGTCACGGACGGAGTACCAGCCCTCGTATTTGGACAGGTAGATGTCGCCGTTGGCTTCCATCTTCTTCCAGATGGCCTGCGAGGCGGCGTAGTGGTCCTGGTCGGTGGTGCGGATGAAGCGGTCATGGGAGATGCCCAGGTCCTGGCTCATCTGCTTGAACGCAGCCGAGTTGCGGTCGGCGAGTTGCTTGGCAGTGATGCCTTCCTTCTCGGCAGACTGCTGCATCTTGAGTCCGTGCTCGTCCGTTCCGGTCATGAAGAACACTTCATGACCGTCAAGGCGCTTGAAGCGCGCCATGGCATCAGTTGCAATGACCTCGTAGGCGTGGCCGATGTGCGGCACGCCGTTGGGGTAGCTGATTGCGGTGGTGATGTAGAACGGGGATTTCTCTGGAGACGTCACTCTAAGAAGTTACCTTTTTTTGGGATGAAATAGCTTAGTTAAGTTCGGTCAGCGTATCGCTGAGCCGCACCAGCTCGTGGTCATGGGAGGCCACCAGGACAGCGATGCCATCGCTCGTGGTGTCCTTCAGGATCCCGATAATGCGGTTGGCTGCTGCCCGGTCCAGGCTGGCCGTGGGTTCATCCACTACCAGCACACGGGTGCCCAGGATCAGCGCGCGGGCGATGGCGACGCGCTGGCGCTCACCGCCGGAGAGCTGTGCGGGACGGTGCCGCATGCGGCGACCCAGGCCCACCAGGTCCAGGAGGTCCTTGGCCATTTCCGTCCGCTGTTCCACTTCGCCATCGGGCACCGCGGGAAGCAGGACGTTCTCCAGGGCGCTCATGCCGTCGATCAGGGCGCCGCCCTGGTCCACATAGCCGATGAGCGCGCGGCGGCGGTCAGCAATTTCGTCATCGCCCATGGTGTCCAGCGGCACGCCCTCCCAAAAGACCTTGCCCGACGTCGGGAGCGTCAGTCCGGCGCTCACGGTCAAGATGCTGGTCTTGCCGGAGCCGCTTCGTCCGGCGATGCAGTGCATCTCACCGGCGTGCAGGGTGAGGTTGAAGTCGTCAACGACGTCCACTTCCTCGGCGCCGCCCTTGTCGCCGCCGTAGTGGATGGTCACGCGGCTCAATTCCAAGGGGGTTGCGTGGTCGGAGGCCTTCACGATCGTGTTGGCGCGGGTCTGCAGCGACTCTTCCGTGGATTCCGGGGTGGCCGCCAGCTCGGGGTTGAGTTTGTCAGTCATTTGACTACTTTCGTTGCAATCGGAATCCAGCAAATTACGGCCAGCAGACCGGCCAGACCGGCCCACAGGGCCGCGTAGGGAGCCAGCAGCAGTCCCAGCCCCAAGGCGCCAAGGACGCCCAAGGGAAGAGCCACTGTGCCTACAAGTGCGTTCTCGAAGAAGCGGACCTGGCCCAGCATGTCCGGGTTCCAGCCCATGGCCTTCAAGGTACCGAGGTACTCCCGCTTGGCATGGAGTTCAAAGCGCCCGGTCACAAGGGTCAGCAGCAAGCCCACCACGACTCCAAAGACCGCCAGGATGACGCTCGGCAAAGCGATGCTTGCAGCTGCCAGGCCACTCAAAGCACTGGCACCGGCTGCGCGGGGGATGTCAATCAGCAGGGCGATCAGGGCACCCACTGCAGCGCCGAACACGCCTACTGCCACGGCAAGGGAGATGGAGTTGAACCGGTTGGTGGTGAGCTGCCGGTTGGCGAACGTCAACGGGGAATCCACCGTTACCAGGCGGTCATCGTGCTGCGGTTCCTGGTCGATCACTACACGGTGACGCAGCTGCTGGGCTGCCAGCAGCGCGGCTCCGCTGTAGATGATGAGCATGGTCACGGAAACAATGACGGTGGCAATATTCCAGCTGAGCAGGCTCAGGACGAGACCGGCCGCAGCAAGGGCCGCAGCTCCCACCGCAAACTCTTCAAGGACCCAGGACCGGATGCGTTTCTGCGTCCAGCCCATCGCCCTGAGAATGCCTGCTTCGCTCCGGCGTTGGCGGATGTAGCTGACCGTCGAGGCGCCTGTCAGGAGAGTTGCGCCCAAGAGCGTCAGGAAGAGCAGGGTGATGTTGGTACCGGTCAGCGAACCGGAGACGGCATCGGCGGCATCCTGGCGGACCCAGGACTGCTGGACGGTGCCCAACGGTGATTCCTTGCCGGCGTCGTCCTTGCTGTAGCCGGGAACAAAGATATTGGCATCTTCGCGCGCGGAACCTGCAACGACTGTGGCTTCAAGGCCGAGCCCGCGAATCTGCGTGGCCAGCTTCTCAACCTCGGGCTGGGCCGTTTTCCAGTTGCCGGCGGCCGAGGCCTTGACCCGGACGGCGTCAATAACGTCGGCGTTGGTGTCGTAGCCACGGGCTGCGGCTAGACCGTAGTAATCGGTGATGGCACCGGCGGACTGGCTGACCAGGCCCGTAGCGCTCAACGAAGGCTTCAGTTCCGTGCCTTCGACATCCTTGCCCTCAGCGTCCTTGGTGAGCGTCATCGGCGTGGGATCGTAGCCGCCCAGAGGCAGCTTGTTGACGTCCCCGGCTGCTGACTGGACGTCGGCGGGGTCAAACGTGCCGTACACCATGGGCAGCGGCGCGGCCGGCTTCTTGCCTGTTTCCAGGTCCTCGCGGTAGGAGCGCTCATCGACTGGTTTGCGCTGCGTCTGGTCCACGGCGGCACCGAAGGAGGACTTCTCAGGCAGGCGGTTGACCGTCACCCAGTCCCCCGGCGTCGCGCTCTTGTCCGAAGCGCCGTTGGAAGCTTCGTCGCCGTCCTTGTACTTGGGGGCTGCTGCAAACGCCGCGCTCCAGGTGGCGGGGTTGTACAGGCCTTGGCTGAAGGAAGCCGTGCTTCCGAGCAGCTTGCTGTGATCTGTTGAACCCGGCCATTCGAGGGCGAAGGGCGACTTGGACACGAAGGGGAGGTAATCCTTGTCCAGGCTCCGCGTCACCGTGCCGACCTCATTGACTACCTTGCCACTGGCATCCAGTTCCTCGATCTTCACCGAGTACTGCAGGTCAAGGGAGGTGCCGGAGCGGACAATCAGCGGGATGGCCTGGGAATCGTCAGTCAGCAAACCGTCACGCTTGGCCTGCTGGTACTGGGTCATCAGCGGCGCCCAGTACTTGAGCTTGACGCCCAGAAAGTCAGGACCTTCTTCCAACTGGTCCATGCTGAGGCCTGTGGTGAAAAGGCTTTCGAAGTGGCGTCCGATTGCTCCTGCGTCACGCGCATCGGCCGGCGGAGCCTTCTCAAGGGGTGCCAGGAAGTCGCCTGCGGATCCCAACAGCGCCCTTTCGGCGGCGGGGTCCACCGCGACGACGGACTCGGTCACCTCAGGGGCTAGGGGCAGCGCCACCGAGAGGTTGAAAAGATTGTGCTCGGAGCCAAGTGCGGGAGCCGGGAATTTGATGCCGGTCTCGCCTTCGGGTCCGGCGATCCTGACGTTGGAGCCGCCCGCAGCCTGCTCCTGGATCAAGCGGCCCTTGCCCAAGGTGCCCTCTGCGCTGGTCTTGAAGAGCGTCTGCTGGTTCACACCGTCAGAACTCGTGGCAGAGGCCGTCAGGCGGTACTTCTTGGGGGTATCGGACAACACCGATTCCGCAGCGGGCCATTTGCTGGAATCCATGGCCGAAGGATCCCCCGCGGTCACGGCTCCGGCCAGGCCGGCGTTGTACCCGAGGTAGTCCATGGCATTGAGGCGGGGAGCCTCCAGGTTCTGCGAAACGCGCGAAACCAGGCTGATGGGTGCGGCCACAGCCGTTTGGCCCATGGTGCGGATCTTCTCCAGCTGCTCAAAGCTGATGCCGCCTTGGCCGTTGGCGATTTCCGGCTGGATCAAAGCACCGCCGTCGCCATCTTGGGCCTGGTCCGGCTTGGCCTGGACCAGGATGTCGTAGAGTCCCCGCGAGTTCTCATCCACTGTCCGGTTCAAAGCAGCCTGTGACTGGCTTTGGACGAGGACGGACAAGCACATTGCGACGATCAAAATGGCCGCGGTCAGCAGCAGCACACGGCTTCTGATGAACCTTTGGACGGCGTTCATTGGGCTCCCTGAGACCTTGATTGCGGGCGCGCACACAGAGACCGGAATTCCTCAAAAGACACAAGGGAATACCGGGCTTTAGGTGCAAAAGTTGTGGCCGGCCTGCTGCCGGGTCCGAATCCCGGACCCAGCCATTGTAAGCAGACCGGCCACGCCTGCGTGCCAAAGGTGTGTCGCCGGCACGCGAACTCAGCTGATGGAAATCAGTTGCAGCCCTAGTCCTCCAGATCCACTTCCCGGACCATGTCGGCTCCGATGCCGGCCTTGATGGCCTCCAGGACCTGCTGCGGAACAGAGCTGTCGATGGTCAGGAGCGCAAGAACCTGGCCGCCTTCAGTCTGGCGGGCCACCTGCATTCCGCCGATGTTGATGTTGTTCATGCCCAGAATGTGTCCGATGGTGCCAATGACGCCGGGACGGTCTGCATAGGCCACCACAACCAGGTGCTCGCTGATGGGGATTTCGACGTCGTACCCGTTGACACCCACGAGCTTCTCCACCTGCTTGGGCCCCGTGAGGGTACCGGCTACGGAGATCTGGGAACCATCGCTGAGGGCACCGCGGATGGTCAGGACGTTGCGGTAGTCCTCAGCATCCGGGGTGGTGATGAGGCGGGTGTTGATTCCGCGCTGTTCGGCGATCACAGGAGCATTCACGTAGGAGACCTGCTCGGTCACCACATCGGCGAAAACGCCCTTCAGTGCGGCAAGTTCGAGCACCTTGACGTCCAGGGCGGCAATTTCGCCCGCCACTTCCACATCGATCTGGGTAAGGGAAGCGTGGGTCAGCGCAGTGAAGATCCGGCCCAGCTTTTCGATCAGCGGGATGCCTGGACGGACATCCGGAGCGATGACGCCGCCGGCGACGTTGACAGCGTCAGGCACCAGCTCGCCGGCAAGTGCCAGGCGAACAGACTTGGCCACCGAGACGCCGGCTTTCTCCTGTGCTTCGTCAGTGGAAGCACCCAGGTGCGGGGTCACAATGACGTTGTCGAACTCGAAGAACGGCAGGTCCGTGCTGGGTTCCTTGACGAAGACGTCCACACCGGCGCCGGCGATCTGGCCTTCCTTCAGGGCAACATGGAGTGCTTCCTCGTCCACCAGGCCGCCACGGGCTACGTTGACCACGTAGGCCGTTTCCTTCATCTTGCGGAAGGCGTCGGCTCCCAGCATGCCCACCGTTTCCGGCGTCTTGGGCATGTGGATGGTGATGAAGTCGGAATTCTCCAGAAGTTCATCCAAGGTGACCAGCTTGACGCCCAGCTGGGCAGCGCGGGCTGAAGTGATGTAGGGGTCGTACGCAAGGATCTGGGTATCGAAACCCTGGAGGCGCGCTGCAACCAAAGCACCGATGCGGCCCAGGCCGATGATGCCGATCTTCTTCTCGAAGAGTTCAATTCCCGTGTACTTGGAGCGCTTCCACTCACCGTTCTTCAGCGCAGAGCTGGCCTGCGGAATGTGGCGGGCCAAGCTGAGGATGTGCCCTACCGTGAGCTCGGCGGCGGAGACGATGTTGGACGTCGGGGCGTTGACTACCATGACGCCTGCCTGTGTGGCGGCCTTAATGTCCACGTTGTCCAGCCCAACACCCGCGCGGGCGATGACTTTCAAGTTCTTCGCGGCGGCAATGGCTTCGGCATCCACCTGGGTAGCCGAGCGAACCAAAATGGCGTCAACGTCAACGATTGCGGACAGCAGCTGGGAACGGTCTGCGCCGTCGGTCTGGCGGATTTCGAAGTCCGGGCCCAGAGCCTCGACTGTGGCGGGCGAAAGTTCCTCGGCGAGGAGGACGACGGGTTTGCTGGCTGACACGGGGAGGCACCTTACTTTGGACAACTTTGGGACAGGACTGGACAAGGAGCGGATGCGTGGCCCGGGGCACGGCGCCGGGACCAGCCCAGAATATCGAATCCGGGCAGGGATTCCGGTGCCGGAGGGGGATGTTACGGCCGGGCCGGTAGCCGTTGTGAAGAAGTTCACAGCCAAGGAGGCTGATGAAAACGGGAGCGAAATGCCGGTGATACGGCAACGCCCGCCCGGCTTTGTCCACCGGGCGGGCGCGTCGTTATGGCGGAGGCCGTCAGGCCGGCGCCAAAGGATCAGCGGGCTGCAGAACCTTCAACGTAGTCAGCGTCCTGCTGCTGCCAGGAGAAGAGGGAGCGCAGTTCGCGGCCGACCTCTTCGATGGGGTGCTGCTCAGCCTTGGCACGCAGTTCCTTGAACTCGGTGCCACCGTTGTCCTGGTCATCGATGAAGCGCTTGGCGAAAGCACCGCTCTGGATGTCGGCGAGGACAGCCTTCATGTTTTCCTTCACCTCGGGGGTGATGACGCGCGGGCCGGAGACGTAGTCGCCGTACTCTGCGGTATCGGAAACGCTCCAGCGCTGCTTGGCGATGCCGCCTTCCCACATGAGGTCGACAATGAGCTTGAGCTCGTGGAGAACCTCGAAGTAGGCGATCTGCGGCTGGTAGCCGGCTTCGGTGAGGGTTTCGAAGCCGTACTGGACCAGCTGCGAGACACCGCCGCAAAGGACGGACTGCTCGCCGAAGAGATCGGTTTCGGTCTCTTCGGTGAAGGTGGTCTTGATAACGCCGGCGCGGGTTCCGCCGATGGCCTTGGCGTAGGACTTCGCCAGGTCCCATGCAGAACCGGAGGCGTCCTGTTCGACGGCGATGATGTCCGGGATACCGCGCCCGGCTTCGAATTCGCGGCGAACCGTGTGGCCCGGAGCCTTCGGGGCGATCAGGATGACGTCAACGCCGGCCGGAGCTTCGATGTAACCAAAACGGATGTTGAAGCCGTGGGCGAAGGCCAGGGCCTTGCCTTCGGTCAGCTTGTCCTTGATGGAGTCGTTGTAGATGGCGCGCTGGTGCTGGTCCGGAGCCAGGATCATGATGACATCTGCCCATTCGGCGGCGTCGGCAACGTTCTTGACCGTGAAGCCTGCGTCTTCTGCCTTGGCGGCCGACTTGGAGCCGTCCTTCAGCGCGATAACCACCTCGACGCCGGAATCGCGGAGGTTCAGGGCGTGGGCGTGGCCCTGCGAGCCGTAGCCAACGATGGCTACCTTACGGCCCTGGATGATCGACAGGTCTGCGTCGTCGTCGTAGAACATTTCAGTCACTTGCGTAACTCCTCTTGAGTGGTTTCTTAGATAGTGATTGTGGTGCTGCGGTACTGGACGTTCTGCTCACGCGGAGCGGAGCGCCCTGTCACTCATGGAGCGGGATCCCCGTCCAACGGCCAAGGTGCCGGACTGCACGATTTCACGGATGCCGAACGGCTCGAGCACTGAAAGCAGTGCAGCGAGCTTCTCGGGGGTACCGGTTGCCTCGATCACCAACGAGTCTGTGGACACGTCGACGACGGCGGCACGGAACAAGTCTGCAGCCTGGGTAACCTGCAGGCGTGTCGCGGCATCCGCACGTACCTTGACCAGGATGTGGTCGCGTTGTACGGAAGATTCGGAAGTCAGCTCCACAATCTTGATCACGTTGACCAATTTGTTGAGCTGCTTGGTGACCTGCTCAATGAGGTCGCCGTCGGCGTCGACGACAACCGTCATGCGGGACATGCCGGGAACCTCGGTGGGTCCCACAGCCAGGGAATTGATGTTGAATGCACGCCGGGCAAAGAGGCTGGCCACGCGGGTCAGCACGCCGGGCTTGTCTTCTACCAGAACGGACAGTGTGTGGCGGGTCATGCCTAGTCCTCCTCTTCCCATTCCGGGGTCATGTTGCGGGCAACCTGGATCTGGTCATTGCTGACGCCCGAAGGCACCATGGGCCACACCATCGAGTTGGGGCTGACGACGAAGTCGATAACCACTGGACGGTCATTGATCTCGAGTGCCTTCTGGATGGTGGCGTCGATGTCTTCGTCACGCTCACACCGCAGTGCTGCACAACCGTAGGCATCAGCCAGTTTCACGAAGTCCGGGATCCGGACGGTGTCGTGGCCTGTGTTCAGGTCCGTGTTGGAGTAGCGGCCCTCGTAGAACAGCGTCTGCCATTGGCGGACCATGCCCAGCGAGGAGTTGTTGATGATGGCCACCTTGATGGGGATGTTGTTGATGGCGCAGGTAGCCAGTTCCTGATTGGTCATCTGGAAGCAGCCGTCACCGTCGATGGCCCAGACCACGCGGTCCGGCTCACCAACCTTGGCACCCATTGCTGCCGGAACCGAGTATCCCATGGTTCCTGCTCCACCGGAGTTCAGCCAGGCGTGGGGCCGTTCGTACTTGATGAACTGGGCGGCCCACATCTGGTGCTGGCCGACGCCGGCAACATAGATGCCTTCGGGACCGGTGAGCTCGCCGATGCGCTTGATCACGCGCTGGGGTGCGGTGAGCCCGTCTTCCGGCTCGGTCCAGCCCAGCGGGTACGTGTCGCGCAGGTTTCCAAGGAAAGCCCACCATGAATCCAGGTCCGGGGTGCCGCTTAGTTCAAACTGCGTCTTCACGGCTTCGGTGAGTTCGGGGATGATCTCCTTGACCGAGCCAACGATCGGGACGTCCGCGGTGCGGTTCTTGGAGATTTCCGCGGGGTCGATATCAGCGTGGATGACCTTGGCAAACGGGGCGAAGGTCTTCAGCACGCCGGTAACGCGGTCATCGAACCGGGCTCCCAGGGTGATCAGGAGGTCGGCCTGCTGGAGGGCAGTCACGGCGGAGACTGAACCGTGCATGCCGGGCATGCCAACATGCTGGGGATGCGAATCAGGGAAGGCGCCGCGCGCCATCAGTGTGGTGACCACGGGAGCGCCGGTAGCCAGCGCCAGTTCCATGAGCTCGGCGGAGGCGTGGCCCTTGACTACGCCGCCGCCCACGTACAGGACCGGCTTGCTGGCAGCAGCGATCAACTTGGCAGCTTCGCGGACCTGCTTATTGTGACCCCGCACCACGGGGCGGTATCCCGGCAGATCCACCTTGGGCGGCCAGGAGAAGGTCATCTGGCCCACCTGGGCGTCCTTGGCGATGTCCACCAGGACGGGTCCCGGGCGGCCCGTGGACGCGAGGTGGAATGCCTCTGCCATGACGTGCGGGATGTCATTGGGGTCGGTCACCAGGAACGAGTGCTTGGTGATGGGCATCGTGATACCCACGATGTCCGCTTCCTGGAAGGCATCGGTGCCGATGACTCCGCTGGACACCTGGCCGGTGATGGCCACCATCGGCACGGAGTCCATGTGGGCGTCCATGATGGCGGTAACGAGGTTGGTGGCACCGGGGCCGGAGGTGGCGATGCAAACGCCAACCCGTCCGGTAACCATGGCGTAGCCTTGCGCGGCGTGGCCGGCTCCCTGTTCGTGACGGACCAGGATGTGATTCATGCTGGAGGCCATCAAGGGGTCGTAGGTGGGCAGGATCGCGCCACCGGGCAAACCGAAAATATCATCCACGCCGAGTTCTTCGAGCGAACGGACAATTGCTTGCGAGCCGGACATCACCGTTGGGGGTACAACGGTGTTCGGCCCAAGTACAGGAGAGAGAGGTGCAGCAGCGTCGACGACGACGGACTCAGCCGTACGGTCGACCTTTTCCGGAGCTTTGTAGGCTCCAGCGGACTTTGCAGCCATCAGCGAGGGGCTGATCGGCGATCCTTTGCTCATCGGACTCTTCCTTAGTGGATCTTCAATAGATGGGTCTTGCTCGGGGAATAAAAAAACCCCTCAGCCTTCCGGCTCTTCGAGGGGTTTGCGCGTGACGGTTCGTTACCAGTCGGGCTAAGCCACGCGCTTGGTAAGGACGACGACGCCGACGGTAACGAATGTGATCATGCGTTCAGTGTTCCCTCAAAGTGAGATACGTGTCAATTGACCACAATCGTATCTCACTATTTGGACAGCCATGTCCGCCTGCCGGACTCCGCCCTTAGGGCGGGCGGAGTCCGGAGCAGGAATTACCCGCAGTACGCCCCCGTGGAGGCACTGTGGACAAGCTTGGCGTATTTGGCCAGCACACCCTTGGTGAACTTGGCCGGCAGGGGCTCCCAGCCCTCCTTGCGGGCCTCGAGCTCGGCCTCGTCCACCAAGAGGTCGAACGAGCGCGCGGCGATGTCCACACGGATGCGGTCCCCGTCCTTCACGAAGGCGATGGGACCGCCGTCGACCGCTTCTGGCGCAACGTGGCCAATGCACAATCCGGTGGTGCCGCCCGAGAAACGGCCATCGGTAAGCAGGAGCACATCCTTGCCCAGCCCTGCGCCCTTGATGGCTCCGGTGATCGCCAGCATCTCGCGCATGCCCGGGCCGCCCTTGGGGCCTTCGTAGCGGATCACCACGACGTCGCCCTTATTGATTTCGCCGTTGTCCAACGCGCTGAGGGCCCCCTGTTCACGCTCGAAGACACGCGCAGTGCCTTCAAAGACGTCCGCATCGAAGCCGGCGCTCTTCACAACGGCGCCTTCGGGCGCCATGGAACCGTGGAGGATGGTGATGCCACCGGTCTTGTGGATTGGATTGTCCAAGGCGCGGAGGATCTTGCCATCAAGGTCCGGCGGGTTGATGGAGGCGAGGTTTTCGGCGAGTGTCTTGCCGGTCACGGTGAGGCAGTCACCGTGCAGCAGTCCGGCGTCGAGCAGTGCCTTCATGATGACGGGCACGCCGCCGATCTTGTCCACGTCAGTCATGACGTAGCGACCAAAGGGCTTCAGGTCGCCGAGGTGCGGAATCTTGTCACCGATTCGGTTGAAGTCATCGAGCGTCAGCTCAACTTCTGCCTCGCGGGCAATGGCCAGCAAGTGCAGGACGGCATTGGTGGAACCACCGAAAGCCATAGTGACGGCAATGGCGTTTTCGAAGGCCTTCTTGGTCATGATGTCGCGGGCCGTGATTCCCAGGCGCAGCAGGTTAACCACCGCTTCGCCGGACTTGCGGGCGAAGTCATCACGACGGCGGTCTGCCGACGGCGGGGCGGCTGAGCCCGGCAGCGACATTCCCAGGGCTTCGCCGATGCAGGCCATGGTGTTGGCCGTGTACATGCCGCCACAGGCGCCTTCGCCGGGGCAGATGGCTTTTTCGATGCGGGTGAGGTCTTCCATGCTCATCTTGCCTGCGGCGCAGGCACCCACGGCTTCGAAGGCGTCAATGAGGGTGACTTCCTTTTCCGAGCCGTCCTCGAGCTTGACCCATCCGGGCATGATGGAGCCGGCGTAAAGGAAGACGGAGGCGAGGTCCAGGCGGGCAGCGGCCATGAGCATCCCGGGAAGGGATTTGTCGCAACCAGCCAGCAGGACCGAACCGTCAATACGCTCGGCCTGCATCACGGTTTCCACGGAGTCGGCAATGACCTCGCGGGAAACGAGCGAGAAGTGCATGCCTTCGTGCCCCATGGAGATGCCGTCCGAAACGGAAATCGTGCCGAACTGCATGGGAAAGCCACCGCCGGCGTGGACGCCTTCTTTGGCGCCTTGTGCAAGGCGGTTGAGGGAGAGGTTGCAGGGCGTGATTTCGTTCCATGAACTGGCGACACCAATTTGCGGCTTGGCGAAGTCGTCGTCTCCCATGCCAACCGCACGGAACATCCCACGGGCGGGTGCAGCGTGGATGCCATCGGTGACCACCCGGCTGCGGGGCTTGATGTCCGGCGTGATGTCTGTCGCAATCTCGGTGTCACTCATGAGCAAAGTCTATGGGTACCTCGTTGCCGCCGCCGCTCTTCCATGCCGGGTTAAGCAGGATCGACCAAATATTGCAGGGCAAACAAGGTTTCCCGGCAGCCCGGTATTGCGGTCCCCGGGTTACGTACCCGGAGGGGAGTCCCGAAGCTCCTTGGCGATTTCCGCGGCTTCACTCCTGAGCATGTCAAGGACGATCGCGATGGTTCCCCGGGCGGCTACCTCCTGGCGGGAAAGTGCCACGATGCTCCTGCTGGCCTTCACCTCCGTGAGTGGCCGCAGCACCAGGCCCCGTCTGGCACTGGCCCGGGCCGTGTACCGCGGGAGGAGGCAGATCCCATGGCCCGCACCCACCAGTGCCTCCAGCACCCGCAGGTCCGGATACCGCTGGCCACGGTTGGCCTGTCGGCCCGCATGGAGCTCGATTTGGCGAAGGACAGTGTCAAAGGGAAATCCCTCCGGTACACCGATCCAGGGGTAGTCAACAACATCGCTGGGACTTAACCTCGCCTTGGCTGCCAGCGGGTGGCCCACAGGCACAGCGACGTCGAGGGCTTCTTCGAGCAGCGGAACCACCGTCAGGCCCTGCCGGGCAAATACTTCCGGGCCGTCCACGCTGTGGGCAAGGACAATGTCGTAGTCGGCCACCAAGGGCGCGAAGTGCGCGGTTCCCGGATCCTCGAAATGTGCGTCGAAAGTCAGCCCCTCTACAGAGGACACCCGATGCAGCATCCCGGGCAGCAGCATTTCTGCCGCGCTGGGGAAGAACGCTGCGGACACGCGGGTCTGCCATCCCTTCCTGTAGGTGTCGATCGTGGACTCAGCCCGCGCCATGGCTGTGGCGATGTCGGCAGCCGCGGCCGCCATGGCGTATCCCGCTTCGGTGAGCTGCACACCCCTGCCGACCTTTTCCACCAGCACAACACCAATTTCCGCCTGCAACGTCTTCAGTTGCTGCGAGACTGCCGACGCCGTGACATTCATCGCCTCAGCCGTGGCACCCACACTTTGACGGTCTGCCAGCTCGCGCAGAATCTGCAGTCTTTTCACGTCCATTCAGCCAGACTAGGCGACCCGAAGGAATTCCATTCCCCATGATTTTGCAGCACCCGCGATTTTCCTCAGCAGACTGATCACATTCCATGGAACAGCAGGTCAAAGGCTGGACAGCCCATTAGCAGGCACGTAACGTCAGGAACACCACGAACTGCACCCCTGTGAGCAGAAGGGCATCCACATGGACTGGATAATTTGGGTCATTGTCATTGTGTTGGCCATTGCCATTGTTTGGTGGCTTATGAACCGCAACAAAGCACGTAATTCGTCCTCAACCCAGGCTCCCGCCGCAATGGAGCCCGCCAACACCACAACCCTGCCGGATGCGGCCGCAGCAACAGCCGGGGTGGCGGGCCTGGCCGGCGTCACCAACCTGGGTAAGGCGGCCGCCGAGGGCAGCGGCCCCTCCGGCGACGAATCCCCCCGGGATCCGGCAAGGGAACCAGCAGGGCAACCCGCCCGGGAATCAGTGGACGAGTCCATCGCTGATGAACCGGCTGACCTCAAAGCCCGCAGGGACCAGGAGGCTGACGACGAGTCGTTGGCCGGGGACATAAAGGCTGGGCCAGCCGCACTTACGGGTGACGAATCACTCGTGCAACCCGCCCGGGAACCAGTGGCAGCCCCATCTCCCGACCCCGCGCCGTCTCCCACCCCCGGCCTCACAGTGGAGGAGCCCGTTGTTGCCGCTCCCGTGGTGGAGGAACCGGTGGTTGAGGAACCCGTGGTGGCCCAGCCGACAGTCGACACCGACGCCGCTGTGTACTCGGCTGACACGGGGCACACAGCCGACACGGCACACACAGCCGATCCTGGCGACGTTGACGACTGGGATGCGGGTGCTTCGGAGCCCGCAGGCAAGGATGCTGCAGACAAGGCCGAGTGGGAATCGACATGGACCGACTCATCAGGGGCTCCAGTCCACCACCACGAGTACACGGACGCGCACTCCCCCACCCTCCCGGGCGCCGAGTCTGCAGCGGCAGAGGACCCCACAACCTCCGGGCACCTTGCCGCCGAGCACCCCTACGGAACCGGCTCCTCCAGCATTGCGGGAGACGCCTATCCCGTCAAAGCCAACGCGGCGGCCATGACGTACCACGACGAAGACACTGCGGACTATGACGACGTTGCCGCTGACGTGTGGTTTGAATCGGCCGCGCATGCAGAGGCTGCGGGGTTCAGGCCACCAAGGCGCAACAGGCACTGACCCGGCAAGCCACCACTTGACCGGTAACTACGGACCTCGGTAACGGACGCTGGCATGGGCACGCACTCACCGGAACGGCGAAGACTGCTGATGTTTGCCGCCGCGTTCGCGACAATCCTGGTGATGACAGGCTGCACGGGCAGCCCGTCATCCCCGGGAACCGCGGTAACGCCGAACCCCACCACCACGGCCCCAGTGCCTTCCAGCCCCGGCAGCAGCGAAAGGCCAGCAGGAGGTCAAGGGACAGCCGGCAGCCGGCAGGCTCCCGAGATCACTGAAAAGCTCGACGTCGGGTTGCAGCTGCCGTGGTCGGTGGTGTTCCTGCCGGATGGAACCGCAGTGGTATCAGAGCGCGACTCCGCCCAGGTCAAAGCCATCAGTGATGGCAGGTCCACCACCGTAGGCGAGGTTGCCGGCGTCGTCCCTGGAGGCGAAGGCGGCCTCCTGGGCCTTGCAGTGTCTCCGACGTTCCAGAACGACCGCTGGCTATATGCCTATTTCACGTCCGCCAGCGACAACCGCATTGCAAGGATGAAGCTGGGCGAAGACAGCGGGGGGACGTTGTCGCTAGGCGAACCCGACGTAATTTTTTCGGGAATTTCGAAGGCTTCAACCCACAACGGGGGGCGAATCCGCTTTGGCCCCGACGGGTTCCTCTACGTGGGCACGGGAGACTCGCAACGCCGGGATCAGCCGCAGGACACCAATGCCTTGGGTGGCAAGATCCTGCGCATCACCCCCGAGGGACGGCCGGCACCCGGAAATCCCTTCGGCGACAATCCCGTCTTCAGCTACGGACACCGCAACGTCCAGGGTTTGGCATGGGACAGCGAGGGAAGGTTGTGGGCCAGCGAGTTCGGCCCGGACGTGGATGACGAGTTGAACCTGATCACGCCGGGCGGCAATTACGGGTGGCCCACAGTCACCGGCGCACCGGGAAGGAACGGCCTGATCGATGCAAAGGTCGTGTGGCCTTCGACATCTGAAGCTTCTCCGAGCGGTCTGGAGATCGTCGGCGACGTGGCGTACACAGGCGCCCTTCGCGGTCAACGGCTGTGGACGGTACCGCTCGACGGCGAGTCAGCCGGAGAACCTGTGGCCTATTTCACAGGACAGCACGGGCGGCTGAGGGATGTCACCCGCGCCCCGGACGGCACTTTATGGCTGGTCAGCAACAACAGAAACCCCGACTTTGCGCTGATTCTGCGGGTCGCGTCGTAGGGTCAGTGATGGGGCACGGGCCGATTTCACAGTTGGGCGGATGTCGTGTAGAGTTACATGTCGTTGCGGAGATCGCCGGGGAAAGAAAAGCTCCCGGTTTGGTCGAATTCAACAGCTGCACCTCTAGCTCAACTGGCAGAGCAATTGACTCTTAATCAATGGGTTCCGGGTTCGAGTCCCGGGGGGTGCACCAAGGAAGGCCTTGGAGTGAATTTCACTCCAAGGCCTTTTTTCATTTCCGCAGGGCTTTGGAATCATCTCTTCATGGCATGCATCACTCCGGGGTCATGATGGTTTTGAAGCGTCGAAATCTGGTGTAGAGTTATTTGTCGTTGCGGAGCTCAACGAGGAATACGAATTCCCCTGAGAGCACGAAACAACAGCTGCACCTCTAGCTCAACTGGCAGAGCAATTGACTCTTAATCAATGGGTTCCGGGTTCGAGTCCCGGGGGGTGCACCAATAACAAAGGCTCCGGATCGTGAAAACGATCCGGAGCCTTTTATTCGGGCCCTGGGGTAGGTCAGCTTTGCGCGACGTCGGTGGCTTCGTCGCTGGGTTCCGGCTCAGGAGCCGGTAAACCAGCGAGCCCCCGGACGACAATCCTCAGTTCCTCCCGCAATCGTGCGGTATCAACGGCAACGGGCGCCAAGACGTCCTGCTCAAGCTTCACTGCTTCTGCGAGAGCTGCACTGCCGGCCTCTGTCAGGGTCACCACATGGCTCCTGCGGTCGGAGTCGCTGCGCTGGCGCGCGATGTGCCCGTGCAGCTCCAACCGCGCAAGAGTAGTACCCATTGTCTGGGCCTTGACCCGTGCGACTTCGGCCAACGCCGCCTGCGTAATTGCGCCTTTGGCGGCAAGCACTTGCATGGCAATGACCCCGGCGTGGGTAAGGCCGATGGACTTCAATTTTTCGTTCCACGAGATTTCCACCAGGCGCGCAGCTGTCGAAAGCAATCGGGTGGTGGGCCATCTCTCCATATCTGGCATGCCGACAGTATATGCGCGGACGGGGAGCCAGCGCGGCTCCTCCCCACTAAACTGGGAAATCGCGATCCCCAGCAAGGAGCATATTGTGGCAGAACGACTTATCCCGGGCGACGTTGCCCCCCACTTCACACTTCCCGACGAAACCGGCAAAAGCGTCAGCTTGTCGGACTTCCACGGGCGCAAAACCATCGTGTACTTCTACCCTGCAGCCTCCACCCCGGGTTGCACCAAGGAAGCATGTGACTTCCGTGACACCCTGGCCTCGCTCCAGGCTGCAGGCTACGACGTCGTTGGCGTCTCCCCCGATCCCGTCAAGGCACTGGCCAAGTTTGCAGCCGAAGAACAGTTGACGTTCCCGCTGCTCTCGGACGAGGACCATGCAGTGGCTGACTCTTACGCGGCCTGGGGCGAGAAGAAGAACTATGGCAAGACCTACATGGGATTGATCCGGTCCACCATTGTGGTGGACCCGGAGGGGAAAGTGTCCCTGGCGCAATACAACGTCCGCGCAACCGGGCATGTTGCCAAGCTTCGCCGGGACCTCAAGCTGGACAAGTAGCGGGTACACTGGAGGCCGATGGCGGGCCGCCCCAGGGCACCGGCCATCAGCCAGCGCGAGTGGTGAAATTGGCAGACACGCAGGATTTAGGTTCCTGTGCCTTCGGGCGTGGGGGTTCAAGTCCCCCCTTGCGCACAGCATGAAACACACAGTGGCCATGGGCCACCCGGAATACCCCCGGTTGCAGAACTCTGCAGCACGGGGGTGTTTTTTCCTCAAGCAGCGGGGATGGCTTCCTGAAAATGTGCTGGGAAGTGCACTCAGGACGTTCAACTAGACTGGAATGCGGTCTGGCCGAAGCCGGCCACAGCACTTCCAACCGGCTTGAGGGGACAAGAGTGGCAAGCAGCAAAATGCGGCGCCTGACCGTACAGTTCGGAGCTGCCGTAGCGGTTTTGGGGCTGGCAGCGTGCACGGGAACACCGGGCCCGGCACCGTCTTCGTCCTCCAGCAGCACCGCTCCGGTGGAGCCCACCGCCACCTTCAACTTCGGCACAGCATCCATGCCGCTGGGACTCGATCCCGCCATGACCGCGGATTCCGAGTCCTACCGTGTCACTCGGCAGGTCCTCGAAGGCTTGGTCGGCGTGGATGGCGCCACCGGTGAGACAACTCCACTTCTGGCTACGGAGTGGAAAGACAGCAACAACGGGCTCAGCTACGATTTCACGCTCCGCTCCGAGGTAACCTTCCACGACGGCACTCCACTGGACGCTGCCGCTGTCTGCGCAAACTTCAATCGCTGGTTCACCTTTCCCTCTGAACTCCGGAAACAAGCACCCGGCATTTCGTTCCAAGGAGTGTTCAAGGCCTATTCCGATGAGCCGGTGTTCTCCATCTTCAAGGACTGCAAAGTGGTCTCGGCCAACGACGTCCAGATCAACCTGACGCGGCCCTTCACCGGTTTCCTGCAGGCGCTGACCCTCCCTGCTTTTGCCATATCCTCGCCCACCGCCCTTGAAGCGCAAAAGGCGAATGTGCTGAACCAGACCTTGAACGGCCAGGCCGTGTCCGCCTATGCCAGCCACCCCGTAGGCACGGGCCCCTATGAATTCAGCGCTTGGGATGAGAACAGACTCACGCTCTCCACGTACAAGGGCTACTGGGGCAACAGGGGCCAAATAGCCACCATCAATTTCATCCCATTCGATCGCGCCGAAACGCGGCAGCAGGCCCTCCTGGACGGGAAGATCGACGCTTACGACCTGGTAACACCCGGAACCTTTGACCAACTGGTCAAGAAGGGTGTCCAGATTATCCAGCGCGACCCGTTCTCCGTGATGTACCTCGGGATCAACCAAGCCGTGGCGCCCTTGGAGAAGCTCGAAGTCCGCCAGGCCATCGAAATGGCAGTAGACAAGGAAACGCTGATCCGGCGGTTCTTCATCGACAACACTGCACAGGCCTCACAGTTCGTGCCGCCCAAGCTCAGTGGGTTCAACAACAACGCCCCGTCCCTCGGGTACAACCCGGAGAAGGCCAAGGAACTTCTGGAAAAGGCGGGCTACAAGGGTGAGGAAATCAAGTTCTACTACCCGCTGAACGCCACCCGCGCCTACATGCCCACTCCCGAGAAGATCTATGCCGAAATCAGCCGCCAACTGGTTGCTGTTGGCTTCAACATCAAGCCAGTGCCGGTTGACTGGGAGGGTGGCTACCTGCAGCGGGTCCAGTCGGCGGGAGATCGTGGACTGCACCTTCTGGGCTGGAACGGCTCCTACGCCGACGCCGATAACTTCCTGGGGCCGCTCTTCGGCGAAACCCGGCCAGAGTTCGGCTATGCGGATTCGGAAGTCTTCCACAAGATCGAGCGGGCACGCGCCATGCCCGACGGAGACGACCGCAACGCCCAGTACCAGGCCATCAACGCAGAGATCGCGGCCTCGGTACCGGCAGTGCCGATCGCCTTCCCCATCTCCGCTTTGGCGTTGTCCAACAAGGTGGAAAGCTACCCGGCTTCACCGGTCCTCAACGAAGTTTTCACGAACGTCCGCTTAAAGCCTTGACGTTCGCCCGCAATTTCAGTATTGGGTCTTCGCGGGGATATTCTGTGACAGCCAGTGCCGCCGCTAACGGAGATTGATCGTGACCTTCATTTCCAAGACTCAACATGCCGACGTCGTCCTTATTGGCGGCGGAATCATGAGTGCCACCCTTGGTGCGTTCATCAAGCAACTCGAACCCACCTGGACCATCTCCCTGTTCGAACGACTCGACGAAGCGGGGCTTGAGAGCTCCGGACCGTGGAACAACGCCGGCACCGGGCATGCCGCGCTGTGTGAGCTTAACTACTCCCCCGCAGCCAAAGACGGCTCCGTGGACCCTTCCAAGGCCCTCCACATCAACGAGCAGTTCCAACTGTCACGTCAGTTCTGGTCCCACCTGGTGGACACCAAAGTCATTGGATCCCCCAAGGGCTTCATCAACACCGTCCCGCACATGAGCTTCGTCATTGGCGACGACCACGCGAACTTCCTCAAGACCCGGTACGAGGCACTCAAGCCCAATACGCTGTTCCGCAGCATGGAATACACCGAGGACCAGGACCAGATCGCACAATGGGCTCCCCTGATCGTCAAGGGACGGGACCGCAAGCAGCGCGTGGCCGCTACCCGCGCAGCTGAAGGCACCGACGTCGACTTCGGCGCCCTGACGCGTGAGCTCACAACCTACCTGCAGGACAGTGGTGCCGAGGTCAACTACGGGCACGACGTCACCAACATCAGCCGCGCATCCGGTGGTGGATGGGACCTGTCCATCAAGCACCCCAAGTCCGGCGAGCACGGCCGCATCCACGCGAAGTTTGTCTTCGTGGGAGCAGGCGGCGGTGCCCTCCACCTGCTTCAGGCCTCCGGTATTCCTGAGAGCAAGGGCTACGGCGGTTTCCCCGTTTCCGGCCAGTTTTTCCGCTGCACCGACGACGCCATCACGTCACAGCACAGCGCCAAGGTTTACGGCCAGGCATCCGTGGGCGCGCCGCCCATGTCCGTCCCGCACTTGGATACCCGCTACGTGGACGGCAAGCGCTCCCTCCTGTTCGGCCCGTACGCCGGTTTCTCCACCAACTTCCTGAAGACCTCCAGCTACCTGGATCTTCCGCTGTCCATCCGACCCGGAAACATCATTCCCATGTTGGCTGTGGCCAAGGACAACATGGACCTCACCGCGTACCTCATCAAAGAGGTTGCCAAGCGGCACGAGGCCAAGGTTGAGGCTCTGCGTGAGTACTACCCCGAGGCATCCGGTGGCAACTGGGAACTGATTACCGCTGGCCAGCGTGTACAAATCATCAAGAAGCACCCTCAGAAGGGTGGCGTCCTGCAGTTCGGCACCGAGGTCATTGCCTCCCGCGATGGTTCCATTGGCGCGCTGCTGGGTGCCTCGCCGGGCGCTTCCACGGCGGTACCGATCATGATCGAGCTGCTGCAGAAGTCCTTCCCCAAGAACTTCAAGGGCTGGCAGTCCAGGCTCAAGGACATGATGCCTGGCTATGGCGTCAAGCTCAACGAGAACCCTGAGCTCGCTGCCGAACTGGAAGCAAGCACCGCGCGGTCGCTGCAGCTTGACGTGGCCAACGCCGTCCAAAGCTAGGCCATACCCGGGGCTGCGGCCGGTTCCCGTCAGACGAATCGTTACGTAGACCCTGGGAGTCAATGCAATGTTCCGCCTGGCCAAGCTTTCTCTGGGAAACCGGGCCCTGATCGCGCTGATCACCGTCTTTGCGGCGGTGTTCGGCGTGATCACCATGGGATCCCTGAAGCAGGAACTCATTCCGTCCATCGAGTTCCCGCAGATCACTGTGGTGACCTCCATGCCCGGAGCTTCCCCGGAGGTCGTGGACAAGCAATTGAGCCAGCCCCTGGAAACAGCACTGAACAGTGTTGAGGGACTGGAGTCCACCACGTCGACCTCCCGCAATGGTGTATCGCAGATCACCATGGTATTCACCTACGGGTCCAACCTTGACCGGGCACGGAACCAGATCGACCGGGCCATCTCCAACGCCAAGCGGGTGCTGCCCGCCGACGTCGAGCCCCAGTCCATTGCCGGGAACATCAGCGATTTCCCCATCGTCTACTTGGCCGTATCCTCGGACAAGCCCCTCAGTGAACTCAATGCCGACCTCTTGCGGCTAAGCGTTCCCCGGCTCCAGAAAATCGACGGCGTCCGCGGCGCCGATGTGACGGGCGGGGCCAGCCAGCACATCCTGATCCAGCCCCGTCCGGCAGACCTGGCCAGCAGCGGTGCATCCATCCAGGCCATCAGTAATGCCCTGAAGAACAACGGAACCTTGGTCCCCGTAGGCACCATCGAGGACCAAGGCAAGACGTTGTCCCTCCAGCTGGGCAGTCCCGTGGATTCCCTGGACATCATTAAGGGACTTCCCCTGACAGGGGCAAAGAATGCTGCCACCATCGGGGCAGTGGCCGACGTCAGCATCGAGGACGACGCCGCTACCTCCATCACGCGCACCAATGGCAAGCCGACGCTGGCACTGTCCGTCACCAAAAAGCCCGAGGGCGATACTGTGGCGATCTCGCATGCCGTGCGCGATGCGATCGGACCCATGCAGGACGAACTGGGCAACAACGCCACCTTCACGCCGGTCTTCGATCAGGCCCCGTTCATCGAGAAGTCCATCAAGGACCTCACCACCGAAGGCCTTCTTGGACTGGGCTTCGCTGTGGCCGTCATCCTGGTATTCCTGATGTCCGTGCGGTCCACCCTGGTGACCGCCGTCTCCATACCGCTGTCCCTTTTGATCACCTTCATAGGCATCTACGCCACCGGCTACTCACTGAACATCCTCACTTTGGGCGCACTGACCATTGCGATCGGACGTGTGGTGGATGACTCCATCGTGGTGATCGAGAACATCAAGCGACACCTCAGCTACGGCGAACACAAGCTCACCGCCATCCTGACTTCCATCCGTGAAGTCGCCGGAGCCATCACGGCCTCCACACTGACCACCGTGGCCGTCTTCCTGCCCATCGCCTTTGTGGGTGACCTCGCTGGAGAGCTGTTCCGGCCGTTCGCCCTCACAGTGACCATCGCGCTGTTGTCGTCATTGTTGGTTTCGCTCACGATCGTTCCGGTGCTGGCCTACTGGTTCCTCGCGTCCCCGGCAAAGGGCGCTGATGCGGCGGCCTCCACCCAGGAGGCGGCAAAGAAGGCCCGGGACGCCGAGCAAAAGAGCAGGCTCCAGCGCGGTTACCTTCCGATCCTCGCGAAAACACAAAAGCACCCGGTCATCACGCTGTCGGCCGCGGCTTTGGTGCTCGTGGCGACCGTTGCCGTTTCACCGCTTCTGGCCACCGACCTGCTGGGCCGCTCCGGCGAGAACAGCATGACCGTACGTCAGGTCCTGCCCGCCGGGACAAGCCTGCAGGCCACCAGCGATGAAGCCGCCAAAATCGAAGACGCCCTGAAGGGCATCAACGGCATCAAGGACGTGCAGGTCACGTCCGGAAATGCGCAGACAGGCTTCGCTGCCCTGACATCAACCGGTTCGTCCAACTCGACGTTCACCATTGTCACCGACGAGAAAGTGAACCAGGCCAAGCTCCAGGATGAGGTTAGATCACAACTTGAAGGTGCCGCGGGGAAGGTTACCGTCGGGTCCCAGCAAGGCGGCTTCGGTACATCCTCCACAGTGGACATCACCATCCGGGCGGCTAACTCCGCCGACCTCCAGACTGCCAGCGACGCCATGGTAAAGGCCATGGACGGGGTGCCGGGCAGTTCCGAGGTAGCTACCAACCTCGCGTCCAAGCAATCGGTGGTCCAAGTCCGCGTTGACCGCGCCAAAGCTGTTGCAGCCGGCTTGACGGAGGAACAGGTAGGGGCCTTCCTGGCCACCACCGTCAGCCCCATCCCTGCCGGTACCGTCCGGATCGATACCAACGACTACCCGGTACAGATCGGTGAGGGCACACGCTTCACCAGCATCGCTTCAGTCCGGGCACTCCAGCTACCCACAGCACGCGGCGGGGTGGCTTTGGAGTCCATTGCCGCGGTCGAGCAGGTTGATACTCCTGTCTCCATCACCAGCAGCAACGGGCAACGCACCGCGCGGGTGACCGTGACGCCGTCAGGTTCCAACCTGGGCAGCGTGAGCACCGCCGTTCAGGAGCGCCTGGCATCAGTGGATCTTCCGGCCGGGGTCACCGCCACCATCGGCGGTGCCACAACCCAGCAGGCCGAGTCTTTCCGGCAGTTGGGCCTGGCACTACTGGCGGCCATCGCGATCGTTTACGTCATCATGGTGGCCGCATTCAAGTCACTCATCCAACCGCTGATCCTGCTGGTGTCGGTTCCTTTCGCCGCCACGGGCGCCGTCGGCTTGCTGTTGGTGACCGGTGTTCCGCTGGGCTTGCCTTCGCTGATCGGCATGCTGATGCTGGTGGGCATCGTGGTGACCAACGCAATCGTCCTGATCGACCTCATCAACCAGTACCGCAAGCCCCACGATGGCAGCCCGGGCATGAACGTGGCAGACGCCATCACGCACGGTGCCCGCCAGCGCCTCCGCCCCATCCTGATGACGGCATTGGCCACGGTGTTCGCACTGACGCCCATGGCCTTGGGACTCACGGGCGGCGGCGGGTTCATTTCACAGCCCCTGGCCATTGTGGTGATCGGCGGGCTGGTCTCCTCCACGGCCTTGACGCTGGTGCTGGTCCCGGTACTTTACAAGCTGGTGGAGGGACGCCGGGAGAAGAAGGACCTGCTGAACGCCCTGCAGGACAAGCCGACGCCGACCGGAAGCGGCTCGTCGGACGAGTTCCAGGATTGGACCACGGGCATGATTCCCAGGGTCAAGGGCCGCCGCGCAGCCCACCATCCCGGCGAATAGCAGCCACCGCCAACAGACTCACCTTGCAGGCAGGGCCGGGAACAATTCCCGGCCCTGCCCTGTTACAGGTACCGATACATGCAAATGCATCTAGTTTGAGGTACACTGTTGAAAGAGCCCGGGACCACGGGCAGGGAGAAAGGCACATCATGCAGATCGGCGTATTCAGCGTCAGCGACATCACCACTGACCCCACCACGGGCCACACGCCCACGGAAAACGAACGCATCAAGGCGTCCGTTGCCATCGCCAAAAAGGTCGAAGAAATCGGTATGGATGTCTACGCCCTGGGCGAGCACCACAACCGGCCGTTCTTCTCCTCCTCCCCCACCACCACACTGGCTTACATCGCCGCGCAGACCGAGCGCATCACGCTCTCCACTGCAACCACGCTCATCACCACCAATGATCCGGTGAAGATTGCCGAAGACTTCGCCATGCTTCAGCACCTCTCCGACGGCCGCGTGGACCTGGTCCTCGGCCGTGGCAACACGGCGCCGGTCTACCCCTGGTTCGGCAAGAACATCCAGGACGGCGTCGAACTCGCGATCGAAAACTACAGCCTGCTCCGCAAGCTGTGGGATGAGGACACCGTCAATTGGTCCGGCAAGTTCCGCACGCCGCTGCAGAACTTCACCTCCACTCCTCGACCGCTCGACGGCGTGGCTCCGTTCGTGTGGCACGGTTCCATCCGTACGCCGCAGATCGCAGAGGTTGCTGCGTACTTTGGCGATGGCTTCTTTGCCAACAACATCTTCTGGCCCAAGGAGCACTACCAGCAGCTGATCGGCCTCTACCGCGAGCGTTACGAGCACTATGGACACGGCAAGGCAGATCAGGCGATTGTGGGCCTCGGCGGGCAATTCTTCATGAGGAAGAACTCCCAGGACGCTGTCAAGGAATTCCGCCCGTACTTCGACAATGCGCCGGTCTACGGCCACGGACCGTCGCTGGAGGACTTCACCTCCCAGACGCCATTGACCGTAGGAAGCCCCCAGGAAGTCATTGAAAAGACCCTGACCTTCCGCGAGGCCTTTGGGGACTACCAGCGCCAACTGTTCCTGATCGACCACGCCGGCCTTCCCCTGAAGACTGTCCTGGAGCAGTTGGACCTCTTCGGCGAGGAAGTCCTTCCCGTCCTGCGCAAGGAATATGCTGCCATGAAGCCGGCACACGTGCCGGATGCTCCGACGCACGCATCCCGCGTTGCCGCAGCATTGGAAGAAAAAGTCAGCGAATCCGCAACTGCCGGTGCCGCGGGGCAGGACGCCTGATGTCCGGTCCAACGGGCGCTGCGTCCTCCGCCGTTCGCCTCGCCGCCGAAACCTGGGAGTCGTTGTTCCGCTCCCAGGTGGCGGTGATGCGGAAGCTTCAGTCAGGACCGGCGTTCAAAACCCTTCCAGTCAAGGAATACGACGTTCTTTTTACGCTCTCCAAGTGCCCGTCGGGGCAGCTCCGGCTCAACGAAATCAACGACAAAGTGCTGTTGAGCCAGTCGAGCCTGAGCCGCTTGGTGGACCGTCTTGAGAAGCGCGGTTTGGTGGAGCGGACGGCAGCCCCCGACGACGGCCGCGGAGTGTTGCTCTCACTCACCGAAGCGGGCAGCGAACTTCAAAAAACGATCGGGCGGGAACACGTGCGGGACATCGCCCACTTGGTGGGACCGGCCCTCACCCCCGAAGAACAGCGCGAACTCCTTCGTCTAACGGAAAAACTCCGTGCGTCCGTGGCGGGACACTAACGAAGGCTGACGGGCTCCCGGAGATCCTCTACCGGGAGCTCGCCATTGACCGAGGCACTGACTTTGAGGGTCTTCAGTGTCAGGCTGCCACCCACAGTGGAGAGGAACGCCGTATCCGAGGAATCCCGGCCTGCCGTGATCCTCAGCATGGATTCACGGGGTGCCAGGCCCGTGGGGTCGACAATGTACCAAGCACCGTCAATGTACGCTTCGGCCACGGCATGGAAATCCATGGGACTCAACCCGGGGGCGTACACAGCTGCGAGCCGGGCAGGTACATCCTTGGCCCTCAACAACGCAATGGCCAGGTGGGCGAAATCGCGGCACACCCCCTTGCGGTGCAGCAACGTTTCCACGGCACCATCGGTACCCCGGGACGAACCGCTGACGTAGCGGAGTTCCGCGTTGACCCAGTTGCGGACCGCCTGGAGCAGTTCGGCTCCTTGCAGCGAGCCAAACTCGGCGTAGGAGGTGGGCAGCAGCCTGTCAGACTCCGCGTACCTGCTGGGCCTGACGTAGCGGATCAACTCCATGGGAGTGGACTTTTCAGGGATGCCAAAGCCGTGAACAGTGGCGCGGTACTCCACCGTCACTTCACTGGGCTCGGTGAACTCAAGGTAATGGAATCGGCCACCGTGGTGGTCGCTGAGTTCGGCGAAGGGAAGCTCGTCACCGGCGGAGGTGATGGACAGGGTTTCCGTCACTGAGTCGTAACCGGAATTCCGGGCCACGGCTATTGCCATGGCTACTTTGGTGCTGGCTGCGGTCTTGAAAACGAGCGTGGCAGCAACGTTGCGTTCCATTGATCTCCGGGATATGTTGCGGCGGGCAGTCCCCAACGGCGCCGTATGTGTGAAGCAGCCAATCGCGGGACTATTGATTGACCTTCAGAGACAGTAGCATCCGCTGGACATTGGCGAATTCAGAACCGTGGACCGCGTACTTCGCGGCCAGGTCCAGAGTGTCGAAGGATTTGGCCGGCGCCACCTTCTCATCTGCAGCAAACGCATGAAGGGCGGGGACGTCACCAAACGAATAGTCGCCCTTTCCCGCCGGTCCCAACACCCGGTTCCGGAGTTCGCACGACTGCCCATCAGCCCCCGCCACCATGTTGGTGATGCCGTAGGAACCGAAAAACTTGTAGCCCTGGATCACCCGGAAAACGACCCGCGGGTCAATGGTGTCCGGACCATCCGAATGGGGGACGTCCAAGGGGACGCTGCTGATCACCACATACGGCCGCCCCTGGCCGGCCGGGCAATCCAACGGAGTGGATGGAGGCAGGCCTGTCTGGAGGGTGGCAACATAGCTGCCCCCACCGTCCTTGACTTCCACCTTCACTGCTCCCGCCAAAGAACCCGCATCCGGAGTTACCGACTGGACAATCCAATCCCTGGGCAGATCGAAGCTGACAGTCTTGGCCGGATCCGAATACGTCTTCCATGACAGCGCTGTTGCTGCCCCACTGGGACTGGGACTGGCGCCGGCCGGATCAGGCGAGGCTGCCGTCCCTCCGGAACCAGGCGTTGCGGAAGTGGGTTGCCCGCCGTGCCGGGTTCCGCCGTCGAACTGTCTGTTGGCGCGCCTGTACCCGACTCCGAACTGTTGGGCTTCGACGTCGCCGTAGAAGAGACCTGGGGTCCCTTGTTTTCAGCTGAACAAGCGGAAGCTGCGGCGAGCACCGACCCTGCCAGCACCAAGGCAGCGAGCTTCACCGGAACACACTCCAGGTTCATGATGCCCTTCATGACCACAGCCTATCGGCGGCGATACCGCGACACGCACAGGACTAGGCTGAGGGTATGGCTCCCGATCACCAGGACTATTTCGAGGACGACATCCCCACCATGTCAGCGGTTGATATTGCTGACTGGCGCTTGCGGACATTCGCGCTGTACGACAAAGTGCGTCAACTGGCGGCCACCAACCCGTTCGACGCCCACGTTTTCTGGCGCCAGGAGCGGGACCTGATGTTCGCCACCCATCCAGCATCAGCGCTGACTGCGGAGATGAAGGCTTCATTCACAGGACTCCGCACAGCCGGCTACGACCCCGCCTTCCGCAAATACGCGGTGCTCTCTCCCCACGGCTCCGGGCAGGAAATGAATGTTGAGACGGGCACCGATGGCGTGGTGCCGTTCGTCCGCATCGGTACTTTCGAGCTGACCGGCCTGGGCTCGTTGGCGGTGTGGCGGCTCCGGAGCTACGGCGGCGGGATCTTTGTCCCGTTCCGCGACGCAACAGCTGGGAAGGACGGCGGAAGCTACGGGGCGGGCCGCTACCTGCTGGACACGGTCAAGGGCTCCTTCCACGGGACAAGAAATTCGTCCGGAGAACAGGAGTTCATCCTTGATTTCAACTTCGCCTACAACCCCTCCTGCGCCTACAACGAAGCGTGGGCGTGCCCCTTGGCCGGGCCGGACAACCGCCTGGCCACGGAAGTTCCGGTGGGCGAACTGTACCTGGGCTAACCAAACGTTCCTCCCGCGCCAGCAGCTGCGAGCGCCGCGACGGCCGCCAGGATGGTCAGCGGTGCCACGATCAGGCCGTACACGGCGTAGCCCTTCCATGTGATCAGCACATTCATCCGCATCAGCCGGTCATGCCACAGCAGGGTGGCCAACGAAGCCCACGGCGTGATCAAGGGACCTGCGTTCACACCCACCAGCAGCGCGGCCATCCGCTCCGGACTTCCCGCCAGGGGCTCAGCCACAAGATATGCCGGCAGGTTGTTGGCCAGGTTGGCGCCAAGGGCGCCCGTCATGGCCAGCCTGAGCAGCTCAATGAACCCGCTTCCCTGGCCTGCCACCTGTCCCAGCAGCACTGAGGCACCGAGGTATTGGGCAGCCTCCACCACCAGGAAGAGGCCACAGGTGAACAGCAACAACGACCACGGAACCAGCGTCACTGTGAGGACTTTGGGTCGTCGAAAGGCAAACACCCCGGCAAGGATCAGGGCTGCCGCTGTGGCCGGAATCCAGATGGCAACACCGGACACCAACGCGGGCAAAAGCAACACCAGGACTGCTGCGCTGACCACCAGCAGGAGTCTGTCCGTTACAGGAGCCGCCGGTGGGACCTGGGCTGGACGTGCAGCATCGAGGGCATAGGTCTTGCGAAGGTCGCGCCGGAATACCACAGCGATGAAGGCCAGGGGAACCAGTATTGCCGCCAATGATGGCGCCCACATCAGCTGGGCAAACCGTATCGGACTGATGTTGCCAAGATGGTGCTGGGCCAACAGGTTGGTCAGGTTGGAAATCGGGAGCAAAAGACTTGCCGTATTCGCCAACCACACCGTTGTCAGGGCGGAGGGCAGGACTGGGAGACCCGTTTGTCGGGCCACCGTGACCACCACAGGCGTCAAGAGCACCGCCGTCGTATCCAGCGACAGGAAAACGGTGCTCAAAATCGCGAACAACGCCAACAGCAGCCAGAGGAGGACACCGCTGCCGCGGCCCCACCGTCGCAGCCGCCGCGCGATCCATTGGAAGGTGCCGGCTTCGCTGACGAGCTCTGTCACCACGGTCATTGCGACGACGAACCCCAGGATAGGCGCCACCCGGTCCACCAGGACCGCTACTTCCTGCCATGGCAGGACGCCCGTGGCCACGGTGACACCGCCTGCCACAAGGAGAACCAGTCCGATGATCGCCAGCCGCATGAGTCGGATTCTAAGCCCGGTGGCTGGGTTTGCCGCCCAGGTTCCTCCGGGGAACGGCCCAGGCAACAGCACGTCACCGTACCGTAAGCAATGAAGCCCCCGCTCCGATGACGTGAAGCCTAGCCTTGAGCTATGAACCGATGGCGGAGTTTCATACGGGACCACAGGACCCTTGCTGCGGTGGTCGGAGTGCTGATCCTGTCAATGGTGGTGGTAGCGGCTGCGCTCTTCCAACCGTGGCGGCTGTTCACCAGCAGCAGCGTCAATGAGGCGCTGCCGGTAGTGGGTTTGTCCACGGGTCAACCGTCGGCTGGCGGGACGGCGGGCGCGCCGCCAAGCCAGGCCGTGCCAAGCCAGGCTCCACCCAGCGGCCCGGCAGTGGTGGGCGGTGGCATTTTCCAATCCCAGGAACATCAAACCACCGGCACGGCGCAGCTGTTGATGCTCCCCGACGGCAGCCATCTGCTCCGCCTCGAGAATTTGGCAAGCAGTGACGGACCTGACGTCAAGGTCTGGCTCAGCAGCCAGGAGGCCGGCGGAGACTGGTTCAAATACCGCTCGGGACGCTATGTGGACCTTGGCCCCATCAAGGCCACGCACGGCAACCAAAACTATGCTGTTCCGGCCGGCACCGACATCACGGGGCTGACGTCCGTGGTGCTTTGGTGCGATCGGTTCAGTGTTGCTTTCGGATCGGCCCCGCTCGCCTGAGGCGTTGCGGGGCCTGCACTGTGCGCCAAGACTCTGCCACAGGACGTAAAGCGGGCCCCACAACGCGAGGCATCAGGCAGGGAGGACGTAGGATGTCATCATGACCATGCCTGCTCCCCGCCGCATCGCCCGTGTCCGCCCCACCCCCGTTCCGACCGTCGCCGGCCAACCCTTGGCTCGCCAGTACCCCGACGAGCACTTCTTTGTGGCCAACGACGCCCCGGATTTCACTTCGGTGGAAGGCACCAGGTGGACTGTGGTGGAGTCCCCTTTCCCGGCGTCGAGGGCCAATGCCAACAGCCCTGCCAGGAAAGGGTGGGAGCTGGGCGCCGTAGTGAGCCAGGATGCTTTTACTTTCCTCGCGCCTTCAGTGCCTGTGAACGTCTTTGGCATGGCACACAATACCGGGCAGCCGGGCCGTGACCTGCCTCCCCAGGCTTTCCACAAGGCGGCGTCGAGCGTGATCGGCCCGGGGGAAGCCATCCAGCTGGACTCCGGCGTGGGCTACGTCGACCCGGAAGCGGAACTGACGGTCGTCGTCGGGCGCCCTGCGCGGGGCTTGACGCTGGAAACAGCCCGGTCAGCGATTCTTGGCTACACCATCGGCAACGACGTATCGGCCCGGGACCTGCAAAAGACCGACGAGCTCTGGATCAGTGCCAAGAGCCAGGACACGTTTACGCCGGCGGGGCCTTGGATGGTCACCGATCTTGACGACTCGAACCTGGAGATCGGGATCGTGCACAACGGCAATGAACTCAAGACCGCCAGTTCTGCTGACCTGGGCTGGAAGGTGGACGAGATCCTGGTCTACCTGAGCTCGTTCATGACCCTCCAGCCCGGCGACCTGGTGCTGACAGGGTTCCCCGCAGAGTGCGCCCGCATTCAACCCGGCGACACTGTGGTGTGCCGGATTGAAGGAATCGGCGAGCTTCGGAACCCCGTCACCAGCGCATCCTGGGAGGACCAGCCCGCTTGATGTGTCAGGCTTAAGCCATGGAGACAGCTGCGGACGCCACTGAGCTGCGCCCGTCTCCCCCACAGCAACAACCCCGCACACGGCACCGCGGAGTCCTCAGATACCCCGTCGTGCGGCAACTGGCCCGCTTCACCGGAGTCGGAGTGGTGTGCACGGCAAGCTCGCTGGCCATTTACGCGTTGTTGCGTCCATGGATTGACCCTCAGCTGGCCAACGCCGTGGCACTGATTGTGACGTCCCTGATGAATACTGCGCTGAACCGCCGGCTCACGTTCAAGATCACGGGAAAGAACAAACGCACCCGGGACCACCTCAGTGGCGTCATAGTGATCGCCATTGCCTTGGTCATCACGGGAGGCAGCCTGGGCGTCCTGCACCTCATCAGGCCGGAAGCCACAGTCACCGAAGAATTGTGGACTACTACGTTGTCCGGCTTCGTGGCCACAGCGGTTCGGTTTACCCTGCTGAGGCACTGGATTTTCCGGCGCGCCCGGCACGTGTAACCCGTCGTACTGCGGCAACCGGCCACAGTGCAGCTATCCCGCTTGCGGGGATGCCAGGTTCCGGACGCGTCCGACGGCGGTTTCCACGGCGTCGGCGGCCTGCTCCAGTTCTGTTTCGGTGACAGTCGAGGTGAAGCTGAAGCGCACGGCCGTCTGTGCCGTTTCAGGTGCGATGCCCAGGGCCACCAAGACAGGTGACGGAGCATCGGATCCCGCAGCGCAGGCCGAGCCGCTGGAACACACTACGCCAAGGCGCTCAAGCTCCAGCAACACCGATTCTCCACTGGTGCCCGGGAAACAGAAGGACGCCACCGATGGCAACCGCTGCAGTCGGTGGCCAGTGACCACAGTGCCCGCGACACCAGCCCGGATCCGTTCAATGAACTGATCCCTCAAGCCTGAGACTCGAGCGGACTGCTCTGGTTGCTCCGCGCTGGCCAACAACAACGCGGTGGCCAATGCCACGGCGCCAGCCACGTTCTCCGTACCCGAGCGCTTACCCCGTTCCTGGCCCCCACCGTGAACCAAGGGCTCCACCCGGAGCCGCCCTTTGGTGAAAAGCACACCGGATCCTTTGGGGGCACCAAGTTTGTGTCCGGACATGCTCAGGGCATCCACCCCGAGCGCCTTGACGTCCAAGGTCAACCACCCGGCAGCCTGGACGGCATCGGTGTGGAAGGGGACGCCGTGTTCCCGCGCCACTGCTGCCAGGGCTGGAATCGGCTGGACCGTTCCGATCTCGTTGTTCGCGTACATGATGCTGACCAATGCCGTTTCGGGCCGCACCACGGCCCTCAGCCCCTCAACCGACACCAGGCCCTCAGCGTCCACCGGCAGCACATCCACGATGAAGCCGTGCACCCGCTCCAAGTACCTCGCCGATTCCTCCACTGCAGGATGTTCGATCGCGCTGATGACCACCCTGTTCAGTGTCGGATCAGCCGACCGCCGGGCCAGCGCGATGCCTTTGACGGCCAGGTTGTCTGCCTCAGTGCCTCCGGAAGTGAAAGTGACCTCCCCCGCACGGCAATTGAGGATCTTCGCGACGCCGGCACGCGCCCCGGCGAGCGCTGCTGCTGCCGCTTCACCCAGGGTGTGGTGGCTGGAGGGGTTGCCGAACTCACCGCTCAAGTACGGCCACATGGCCTCAAGTGCCTCGCGGCGTACGGGGGTGGTGGCTGCGGCGTCGAGGAAGATCATGGGACCGTCAGGCTGTCTCTAGGACAACGTCGAGGCCGAGATCGAGGGCGCTCACGCTGTGGGTCAGGCCCCCAATGGAGATCACGTCCACGCCGGCCGCGGCTATTTCGGTGACGGTGGTGACATTGACATTGCCGCTGGCTTCCACCATGGCCCTGCCGTCCACCTGCTTGACCCCGGCCCTGAGTTCCTCGATGGAGAAGTTGTCCAGCATGATGGTGTCCACGCCGGCCGCCAGCACGGGTTCGATCTGCTCAGCGCGGTCCACTTCAACTTCGAAGTGCGTGGTGTGGCCCAGCTGGGCTTTGGCAGCAACCAACAGCTCGGTGAGCTTGGTGGAGTCGCCGCCGGTCATGACGGCCAGGTGGTTGTCCTTGGCCAGCACCGCATCGGACAGGCTGTAGCGGTGGTTCGCTCCCCCACCACACCGCACAGCGTAGCGTTCAAGGACCCTCAGGCCGGGCGTGGTCTTACGGGTGTCCGTAATCCTGGCGCGGGTACCTTCCACGAGCCGGACAAATTCGGCGGTCTTCGTAGCAATGGCACTCATCCGCTGCACCAGGTTGAGCCCAACGCGTTCAGCGAGGAGCACGGAGCGGGCGCTGCCGCTGACCCGCGCAAGGTGCGTGCCGGCGTCGAACGCTTCACCATCGGCGAGCAGCAGTTCCACGTCGGTATCAGGGTCCACAAGCTTCATGGCATCGCGGAACACGGTACCGCCGCTGAAGACACCGGGAACCCGCGCGTTCAGCACGGCGGTTGCCCGGGCGTCAGCGGGGATCAGCAACTGGGAGGTAATGTCCCCGCTGGGTGCGTCCTCCGCGAATGCCCGCTCCAGGATGTCCCGGACAGGGGCTGCGGGGAGGGTCAGGTTAGTCATGGACGAGGCTCACTTTCCGGCTCATGGTGTAACGCTTGTCAAAATCGTCGACGGCGGCTGGTTCCCCCACGCTGTCGCTGCGGTAATGCGCCCCCAAGGACTCCCGCCGTTCCCGGGCCGCCCGCACGAGCAACTGGGCAGCCAGCAGAAGGTTGGAGTCCTCATGTTCCCGGACATCGAATGAATCAGGAACATCCAAGGGCAGAACCTCACCCTCCCAAGACCCAAGAGTTTCCGCGGCCTCAGCCAACAACTGACCATCACGCAACACGCCCGCTTTGGCTGTCATGAGGAGCCGCAGCGCATGGCGTGAGAACCCACTGGAGGAGGCAGGGTGGGCGAACGGATGACCCTCCAACAATTCCAGCGGCGCCGGAGGCCTCGACAGCGCCGTTGTCGCGTGAGCGCCCGAACCGGCCGCCGAGCTTGCGAGGCGAGCGCCGGTTCGAGGCGCGAGCGCAGGCGCCAAGGGGCCTGCGGTGCCGTCAGGCGACTCACCAGAGAGAAAAACGTCAACAGCCCGCCGCCCAAACACCAGCCCCTCAAGCAGGGAGTTACTTGCCAAGCGATTGGCCCCTTGCACACCGGTACAAGCCACTTCGCCTGCAGCCAGGAGCCCAGGAACAGAGGTGCGGCCGTAGAGGTCGGTCACCACCCCACCCATCCAGTAGTGGGCCGCCGGCGCCACGGGGACCAGTTCCCGGGTCCAGTCGACGCCTGCTTGGCGGGTCCTCTTGCTGAGGTTGGGGAAGCGCTTGGCCAGGAAGCCGCTGCCCCTCTGCTCTTCGATCACAGTGGCGTCGAGGAACACATGGCCGTTGGGATCGCCGAGTTTTGCCAGGTGCAGGGCGATGCTGCGGGAGACGACGTCCCGGGGTGCGAGTTCGGCGTCCGGGTGGTAGCCGGGCATGAACCGGTGGCCCTGGGCGTCCACGAGGACGGCACCTTCCCCGCGGACGGTTTCGGAAATCAGCAGGGGGTCGTTGTTGCCTTCCACCTCCCGGGCTTCGGCCGGAAGGACCATGCAGGTGGGGTGGAACTGGAAGAATTCAAGGTCGGCTACGGCCGCGCCGACGCGCCAGGCGAGCGCCAGTCCATCCGCTGTGGCGACGGAGGGGTTGGTGGTCTGGGCGAAAAGTTGTCCGGCGCCCCCGGTGGCCAGCAACACGGAGTCGCCATGGACGCCGAGGTGGCGCCCTTCGTGGAGGAAATTGGCCCCCACCACACGGCCACCATGCTGTCCGCCCAGCGAGAGCGACGTGACGTGGGCGTGCCCGATGACCTGGATCTTGCCGGCGGCCTGAAAGTCCAGGACAGTGCGGATCAGTGCGGCCGCCACCCCGGCGCCGGTGGCATCGCCGCCGGCGTGCAGGATCCGTGGAGCGGAGTGGGCGGCTTCAAGACCCAAGGCGGGGTCGCCGTCGTCGTCAAGGTCGAACTCGACGCCGAACCGCCCCAGCCCGGCGATGTCCAGCCGCGCCTCGGTGCACAACACCCGCACTGCCTCTTCATTGCAGTGCCCAGCACCGGCTGTGAGGGTATCGGCAATGTGGGCGGCAACAGTGTCTCCGGGAGCAGGCTCGTCCAGCACAGCCGAGATGCCACCTTGGGCGTAGTAGGTGTTGCTGTCCGCAAGGGCTCCCTTGGTCAGCAACACCACTTCCGCCCCGGCTTCCGCGGCCAGCAGGGCTGAGTACAGTCCTGCGATGCCGCTTCCGACGACGATCAGCCGCTGGGGCGCGGGGCCGCGAGCAAGGCTCTCTGTAGTCATGTGGGGCTCGATTCGGCTAGTCCGTTGGGGTATGCCCGGCCATTAGGCAGGCTTGGCTGCCAGCATGCGCTCCAGCGCAATCTTGGCGTTGTCCTGCACGGAGTCGTCCACGGTAATGCGGTTGACCACTCGTCCTTCCACCAGCTCCTCAAGGACCCAGGCGAGGTAGCCCGGGTGGATGCGGTACATGGTGGAGCACGGGCAGATGACCGGATCCAGGCAGAAGATGGTGTGCTGCGGGTTTTCCGCAGCGAGCCGGTTCACCATGTTGATCTCGGTGCCGATGGCGAAAGTGGTGGGTTCCGTGGCAGCTGCTATGGCCTTCTTGATGAAGTCCGTGGATCCGGCGGAGTCGGCTGCGTCCACTACCTCCATAGGGCATTCGGGGTGGACGATCACGTTGACGCCGGGGAAGTCCTGGCGGGCTTTTTCGATCTGGCCCACGTTGAAGCGCTTGTGGACCGAGCAGAAGCCATGCCACAGGATCACCCTGGAGTCGAGCAGTTGCTGTTCATCGTTGCCGCCCAGTTCCTTACGCGGGTTCCACATGGGCATCTGTTCCAGCGGGACTCCGAGCGCCTTGGCAGTGTTGCGGCCCAGGTGCTGGTCGGGGAAGAACAGGACGCGCTGACCACGCTCGAAGGCCCATTCAAGGACCACCTTGGCGTTGGAGGAGGTGCAGACGATGCCACCGTTGCGGCCACAGAAAGCCTTCAGCGCAGCAGAAGAGTTCATGTAGGTGACGGGGATGACCGGCACGCGGCCTGATGCGTCCGGCTCGGTGCCGAAGATCTCCTCCAGCTGTTCCCAGCACTCCTCCACGGAGTCTTCGTCCGCCATATCGGCCATGGAGCAACCCGCTGCGAGGTTGGGCAGGATGACAGCTTGCTCCGGCGTGGAAAGGATGTCGGCGGTTTCCGCCATGAAGTGCACGCCGCAGAAGATGATGGCTTCGGCGTCCGGCCTGGTGAGGGCCGCATTGGCAAGCTGGAAGGAATCGCCGACGAAGTCGGCATACTGAATGACCTCATCGCGCTGGTAGAAGTGCCCCAGGATGACGGCGCGGTCCCCGAGTGTTGCCTTGGCGGCCCGAATCCGGGCGTCCAGTTCGGCGTCGGAGGCTTTTTTGTACTCCTCCGGCAACTGGCCCTGGCGTGGCGTGGCCTTGGGGGCGACGTCGCTGCTGGAGGCACCGGGCCCATACGCGGGCTCGCCGGCGAGGGCTTCGGCAAGGTCGTATTCCCATGGGCCCCTGGCCAAGGCCGGGCTGCACGTGGACCCGGCGCGGGAAAGTCCCTTCTCGGCTTCCTCGCGAGTGATCAGCTGGACGGCAGTGTTGACGCTGCTCATGGTGTACTCCTGTTATCTGGCCCGAGGCCGGGCGTGCCGGTGAAGCGGTAGAGGCGGGGTGGGCGGTGTTTGCCGCCTTGAAGGTATTCACCGGTTTCTTCGATTTCCGGTGTTGCCTTGACGTGTCGGCGGAAGTTTGCGGGATCGAGCTGACAGTCCAGAACGGCCTCATAGACTTCGCGGACCTGGGCGAGGGTAAAGAATTCGCCCAGCAGGTGGTAGGCGATGGACCCATAGGCCATCTTGTTGCGGAGCCGCCATAAGGCGTAGTCCACGATTGCGTTGTGATCGAAGGCGAGTTCACCGAGCCGGTCGGCCCGGAACCACCGCACATTCTCTGACTCGTCGGCCAAAGCAGCTTCGGTGGGTTGCACCAAAGCCCAGTACACGATGGAGACAACACGCTGGGTGGGCGACCTGTGAAGACCACCGAAAGCGTAAAGCTGCTCAAGGTAGTGCGGGGTCAGCCCGGTGGTCTCACGGAGGTTTCGCGACGCCGCGTCCTGGAGGGACTCGTCGTGGGCCAACGGCCCGCCCGGGAGGGCCCACATGTCCTTGTAGGGCTCGCGGATGCGCCGGACCAACGGCAGCCACAGCGTAGGGCGGCCGGACTTCTCGCTGGGGCGAAGGGCGAAAATCACCGTTGAAATAGCCAACGACGGCGGTGCAAGCCGCCTTTCGGCGACGTTCGCTGAGTTGGTGTTCACGGCGTTCACCTCGCTTCATCGCCGCCTGGAGCGCTCCACCAGTAACTTGGAGAACTAGTTAAAGTCATGTTGACTAGAACTAATGGTACGACTCAACAGGCGCTTGGCAAAATGCCTGACGTCACACTGTCTTGGCTGCGGCCTCCATCAGCGGCAGGGTGCGGCCTTGGATGTGACTGTTGAGCACGATGACCGACGAACACCGGACCACCGACTTTGTGGCGATCATGGCATCAAGGACGCGCTGCATGTCCGGGTTGGAACGTGCCGCAATCCGCACCATGAGGTCCGAGTTCCCCGTGACGGTATGGACCTCGATGATCTCGGGAATGGCACTTAGGCTTTCAATGATGGCGTCGTGGCCGATCTCCTGTGTGATGGTGACCGAACAGAACGCCACTACCGGAAAACCAAAATTGGCCGGGTCGGGCTGCGGTACCCACGAGCCGATGACCCCGTTCTCAATCATTCGATCAATCCGGGACTGCACGGTAGCCCTGGCAACCCTGAGCACGCGGGAGGCCTCCAGCACGGAAGATCGCGGTGAATCCGTGAAGAAACGTACAATTTTTGCATCAAGCGCATCGACCAGCATCAAAGTTCCTGTCCCCGGGGATCCATACCCATCACATCGCCACAGCAAAAAGTGATGTATCTTACAAACTGCGAGAATTATTCCACGGCTCTTGCTGCGTCGTCGACGCCCGCGTGCCAAGCCCATGAGGCCCACACGCCAAACCAGCATGCAATCCATAGAAGGTAGACACGTATGACAACGAAGTCCATCGCGGCTCCTGCCCCAACATCCGGCCTCGGCCATTCGCTCAAACCGCGCCAGCTCACCATGATGGGGCTCGGCAGTGCGATCGGAGCAGGCCTCTTCCTCGGCTCGGGCGCCGGGGTCCAAGCTGCAGGTCCGGCCGTGCTCATTTCCTACCTCGTCGCCGGCACCCTGATCATCCTGGTCATGTGGGCCCTCGGTGAGATGGCGGCTGCCAACCCCAACAGCGGCGCGTTCTCCGTGTACGCAGAGAAGGCCATGGGCAAGACCGCCGGCGGAACCATCGGCTGGCTGTGGTGGCTCCAACTGGTGGTGGTCATTGCCGCAGAAGCCATCGGCGCGGCCGGACTGTTGTTCTCGATCTGGCCCGTGATTCCCGTATGGATCCTCGCCCTGGTGTTCATGGTGGTCTTCACCGGCATCAACCTCGTGGGCGTCCGCAACTTCGGTGAGTTCGAGTTTTGGTTCGCCATCCTCAAGGTCGCCGCTATCGTCATCTTCCTGCTGATCGGCGCAGCCCTGCTGTTCGGATGGCTGCCGAACGTCCCCTCCCTTGGGCTCTCGACCTTCGGTGACTTTGCCCCCAACGGCATCGGTGGCATTGCTGCAGCACTGTTCGTCGTGATCTTCGCCTTCGGCGGAACCGAAATCGTCAGCGTTGCTGCCGCCGAAACCGAGAACCCCGCCCACAGCGTGGGCAAAGCCATTCGCACCGTGGTCTGGCGCATCCTGGTCTTCTACATTGGCTCCGTCTTTGTCATCGCAGCTGTTCTCCCGGTCGGTTCGGACGGACTGAAATCTCCGTTCGCCGGAGTCCTGGACCTGGCCGGCATCCCGGGCGCCGGCGCTGCCATCACCCTGGTGGCCGTCGTCGCCTTGCTCTCTGCACTGAACGCCAACCTGTACGGCGCTTCCCGGATGATCTTCTCCCTCTCCGAACGCGGGGAAGCTCCCCGGTTCCTGTCCCGCCTGAGCGCTTCCAAGGTTCCGGTAGCCGCCGTCGGAATTTCCGTCGCTTTCGGCTTCATCGCAACGGTCCTGGAACTGCTGTTCCCCGAGAAAATCCTGCCCGCACTGCTGAACCTCGTGGGTTCGACCTGCCTGGTGGTCTGGGGCACCGCCTTGGTGTCGCAGCTCATCCTGCGCCGCAGGGCTGACAGGGAAGGCACAGAACTGCCGCTGCGCATGAAGGGCTTCCCCGTACTCACCATCATTGGCCTCATCCTGCTGGGCCTCATCCTGGTGGTGGGCTTCGCCAACCCGGAAAGTGCCGGACAACTGATCGGAACGTTCATCCTGATCCTGGTCATCGCCGCCGGCTGCTTCATCAACGCCAAGTCCAAGGCCGCCAAGCAGCCCACACTCGTGGAGTAAACCGACTGTTCATCACCATTAAGAAGCCCTGCACAGTTTGTACTATGCAGGGCTTCTTTATGTGGCCAAATTGTGCAAAGTGTTTCCTATCAGCTGTGCTGTTTGCGCACAGCTCTACTGGGTGACTAGGGTCACAGCATGACACCAAAATCTGTGCTGGCCGCAGTCGATGACGACGCGGCCCCGCTCACCCACCATCAACTCCGTGAGCTGTACACGCTGATGGCAGCAGTCCGGCACCTGGACACCTCAGCCGTGGCCTGGCAGCGCCAAGGCATCATTCCCGGTTATGCCCCCGGGCTCGGCCAGGAAGCCGCGCAGGTAGGCAGCGGCTACGCCGTGGACCGGACCCGCGATTTTGTGTTCCCCACCTACCGCGAAATGGGTGTAGCCCGGGCCATGGGCTTGGACATGGTGGGCTACATGGCCACCCACAAAGCCACCTGGCATGGCGGCATGTACAACCCCTTGGAGTCCAGGTTCGCTCCCATCCAGGCTGTCGTGGCAGGCTCCGTCCTGCACGCTGTGGGATGGGCGCACGGCCAAACCCTCGCCGGCAACGCCGAGGGTGACCTGGGTGTCGCCATGACGTACTTCGGCGACGGCGCCTCCTCACAGGGTGACGTCCACGAAGCCATGAACTTCGCCGCCGTCATGAAGGCACCCGTAGTGTTTTTCATCCAGAACAACGGCTGGGCCATCTCAGTCCCCACGGAACGCCAGGTGGCCGGCGGCTCCGTCGCGGCGCGCGCGGCCGGATACGGCATTCCGTCCCTGCAGGTGGACGGCAACGACGTGGTGGCTGTCTTCGAAGCGACCCGTTCTGCCTTCGCGCACTGCCGGGCAGGAAACGGCCCCGTGGTGATTGAAGCCATGACCTACCGGCGCGGCCCTCATTCCACCGCTGATGACCCGGGACGGTACCGCACGCTGGAGGAAGAACGCCTGGACGCCGGCGAAGATCCGCTGGAGCGGTTCAAACAGCGGCTGCTCACGGACGGCGTGGCCGACGAGGCCTTCTTCGCGGACGCGCAGCGATTGGCCGCAGAAGAAGAAGAGGCCGTCCGGGCGGGCATAGCGGACCTGGGTCCAAGGCCCGGCGCCGAAATGTTCAGCCTGGTCTTCCAGGAACCAACGCCCGCCCTTCAATCCCAGGCCACCGCGTGGCGCGAGGAGTCAGAACATGCCTGAGACCATCACCGATCTGCGACTAAAAGACAACAGCACGGAAACGGCCGCAGTCGGCGTACAGCAAGCGTCCATGCAGCAGGCGCTGAACCGTGCACTGGATGAGATCCTGGCCGAGAACCCCAAGGCCGTCATCTTTGGCGAGGACTGCGGACGGTTGGGCGGCGTGTTCCGCATCACCGATGGGCTGCAGGCCAAGCACGGCGAAGCACGCGTCTTCGACACTCCCTTGGCTGAGTCCGGCATCCTGGGCATGTCGGTTGGCCTCGCCATGGCCGGCTTCCACCCCATCCCCGAGGTCCAGTTCGATGGCTTCGCCTACCCGGCCATCAACCAGATCGTGTGCCAGATCGCCCGGATGAACTACCGGAGCCGTGGGACCCTGCCGATGCCCATCACGCTGCGCGTCCCCAGCTTCGGTGGCATCCGCGCACCCGAGCACCATGGTGAAAGCCTGGAAGCCCTGTTCGCCCATGTACCCGGCCTCAAGGTGGTCTCCCCTTCCACCCCGCACGACGCGTACCACCTGCTCAAGTACGCTGCCACGCGTCCGGACCCGGTGATCTTCATGGAGCCGAAATCCCGTTACTGGCAAAAAGGGCCTGTGGACGTCACCAACCCCACCCCAGGCACAGCAGCGCACGTCGACGGCGGCGGCCTCACCGGCGCCCGCGTGGCCAGGGAGGGCCGGCACCTGACACTCATAGCGTGGGGTGCCATGGTTTCGCGGTGCCTGCAGGTTGCTGAACTGGCAGCAGAGGACGGCATCGACGTCGAGGTCCTGGACCTGCGCTGGTTGAAACCGATTGACGCCGAAGCACTGGCGCGGTCCGTCGGGAAGACGCGGCGCGCCGTCGTCGTTCATGAAGCGCCACTGACTTCCGGCCTCGGCGCAGAAGTTGCCCAGCTCATCACGCAGAGCTGTTTCGCAACACTCAAGGCGCCGGTGGAACGGGTCACCGGCTTCGACGTCCCCTACCCCTCCGGCGACCTCGAAGACGAGCACATTCCGAACATTAATCGCATCCTCTTTGGGATCCAACGCGTACTGGAGTACCGCCGTGGCTGAAATTTCCTTCCCGCTTCCCGATTTGGGCGAAGGCCTCATCGAAGCGACCGTGCTGGACTGGCTGGTGGAACCGGGCCAGCAGGTGGAACGCAACCAGCCCATCGTGGAGCTGGAAACCACCAAGTCCGCCCTCGAATTACCCAGCCCACAGGCGGGTAAAGTGGTGCGTATTCACGGTGCGCCAGGTGACACGATCAACGTTGGCGAACCGCTGATCGTGTTCGAGGTCCCGGACGACACCGCCGGGATCGTGGGCACTGTTCCGAAGGACGAAGCACCCAAGCGCCGGGTCCGCCTGAGCGCCGTACTCGATGAGGACTGACACCATGACCGGCAGGCACACCGTGGAACAGCAGAGGCACACAGTGGAGGGCACCGATCCCGGACTGTTCGTCGAAGTCCATGAGCCGGCTGCCGATGCCGGGCTGCGGCCTGTCCTGTTGATCCACGGCTTCTCCTCGTCCAGCAAACTCAACTGGCAGGACAGCGGCTGGATCACCACGCTCCAGGACGCCGGCCGCCGGGTCATCACCGTGGACTTGCCGGGCCATGGGCGGAGCCACTCCCCCGAGGACCTGGACTCATACACGCCCAGCCGCATCCGCGCGGATCTCCTCCAAATCGTCACCGACGCCGGAGCGCGGCCGTTGCGCGATGGCGACCCTTCAACGGGACTGGATGTGATCGGATACTCGCTGGGCTCGCGGCTTGCGTGGGAATTCGGAGCCACCCAGCCAGACCTGGTGCACAGGATCGTCCTGGGCGGACCAAGCTCCGCCGATCCCTTGGCAGCTTTCGACCTCGTTGCCGCACAACGCTACCTGGCCGACGGCACACCCATCGAGGACTCCTCCACGGCCGGACTGTTGAAGATGGCGCAGATGCTGCCCAGCAACAACCTGTTCGCCATGTTGTCCCTCATTGAGGCCATCAAGGGAGAACCTTTCGATCCCGCCGAGGCTGCCCCGCACATGCCCCTGTTGCTGGTTGCCGGCGAGAGGGACGAGCGCGCGGCGAGCATGCCGGAACTGGCCTCCATTGCCGGCAAGCGTGGCGGCATGGTGGAAACCTTGGTCATTCCCGGACGGACGCATACGAATGTCATCACCAGCCGGGCCTTCAAGGACGCTGCGCTGGAGTTCCTTGGCGTCTAGTGCTGCAGCCCGCGGCGGCTGGTCCGACTGACAGCAGTCAGCGGGCCAGCCGCTCCGCGTTAAGGCTCATGCGCTCCAGTACGCTGAGGGCCATTGCATACTCGTCAATGCCAATCCCCATGGACAGGTCCTGCCGCGCTGCTTCCACCAACCGCTGGGCTTCGTGGTATTTTTCCCGTCCCCGGTCACTCAGGACCAGCCGGTCATCGACCATGGTGATCATCCCCCGACCAACCAGTGCCGCGAGTTCCCTCTCCCGCATCCGGATATCGTTACCCCACAACGGGTGCAGGGATTCCTCCAGTTGGTCCGGAAGCATGGCGCCCTCGGACAGGACACTGAGGGTCTGCCATTGACGGCGGCTGAGCTTGATCCTGGCCAGGATGCTGTCCAGTTGGGCTTCCAGCGCGGCATCCAGCCTCTTGATCCAATATCCGATGGGCTTGTTCACAAGCCCATGCTTTCAGCGGAGACCCTGCCGGGCAAGGTCTGGACGGTAGGCTTGGAACTGCAACGGATTTCGTGGAAGTGGAGCAGATGGGCATGCGTTTCAAGGACCGCGCGGAAGCCGGTCGACGCCTGGCTGAAGCCCTCCCCCAGCTAAGGGAGCAGCCGGACACCATCGTGTTGGGCCTTGCCCGCGGTGGAGTTCCCGTGGCCGCAGCAGCAGCAGCAGAGCTGTACCTGCCTTTCGGCGCTGTCCTGGTACGCAAGCTCGGCATCCCGGGCCGCGACGAAACCGCCTTCGGTGCCTTGGCCTGGTCGCAGGGGGATGTCCTCCGTATCGTCAACAAACCGTTGAGGGAACTCATCCTCACCCACGGCATCTCCCAGTCCGCGCTTGATGCTGTGGAAGCCCATGAACGCGCCGAGCTTCTCCGGCGGGCGCAGGAATACCCTGGCACTGGCCACGACCTTCGCGGAAAGACTGTGGTCCTGGCCGATGACGGACTCGCCACAGGTGCAACCATGCGGGCGGCTGTGGAAGCGGTTCGTTCTGCAGGGGCGCGCACTGTCATAGCCGCAGTGCCGGTTGCATCGCTGGAGGCCTCTACGTCGTTGGCGCGGGTGTGTGACGCGGTGATAGTCCTTCACACACCCGGTAAATTCCATGCTGTCGGCGCTTTCTATGAGCGATTCGAACAACTCTCCGACCCTGATGTGGTGAGCCAGTTGGCAGGTGCTGCCGCTGGCGGCCGCAAGTAGCCGGCGTCGCACCTCACGCAAAAGCGGGTGCGGTCCGCTATGGACCGCACCCGCTTTTTCTTCTTGCAGCTTCTAGTGGTGAACGCTGTAACCCAGCGGCCGTCCACGGGTTTCCTTGGCGAGGATCACGCCAATTGCAGAGATGACGCACAGAACCATGATGTAGATGCCCACCGAGCCGGACCATTTGGTGGTGTCCAGGAGTGCCTGGGCGATGAGCGGGGCAAAGGCACCACCCAGGATGGCCCCCAATGCGTATCCAATGGAGATTCCGGAGTAGCGGACCTGGGCCGGGAACATTTCTGCGTACATGGCGGACATCGGACCGTAGGACAGTCCCAAGCCGATGGTCAGGACGAACAAAGCGGTTCCGTAGAGCACGATGTCCTTGGAATCGATCAGCACGAACATGGGGATCATCCAGGCAAAGACCAAACCATAACCGATCAAGAACGTCTTGACGCGTCCGATCTTGTCCGACAACCAACCGCCCACCATGGTGAAGATCAGCCAGCCGAACGAGGCGATGGTGGTGGCAAGCAGGACCTGCGGGGTGGGCATCTTCAATGTACGCGTGGCGTAGGAGATGAAGAAGGCGATCAGCAGATACCCGGCGGCATTGTTGGCGATGAAGATCAACGCAGCAAGGAGAACTTCCTTTTTGTTCTTGCGGAAGAGTTCGCCCAAGGGCGCCTTGCTTTCGGCCTTGCGCTGGGCGATTTCCTTGAAGACAGGGCTTTCACCCACGGCCCGGCGGATGAGGTAGCCCACCACAATCAGGACCACCGACAACAGGAATGGCACGCGCCATCCCCATGAGGCGAAATCTTCCTTGGACATTCCCGACTGGAGCAGGAACAACAGGCCGGTGGCCAGGATCATGCCGATGGGAACACCGATCTGTGGGTAGGCGCCGAAAAGCCCGCGCTTCTTGAGCGGCGCATGCTCCACAGCCATGAGTGCAGCACCGCCCCACTCACCACCGGCGGAGAACCCTTGGACTACGCGCAAGGTAATCAGCAGGATGGGAGCCCAGACGCCGATGGTTGCGTAGGTGGGCAGCATGCCGATCAGCGCAGTAGCTGCACCCATCATGACCAGCGTCATGACCAGGACGGCCTTGCGGCCCATCCTGTCGCCGAGGTGTCCGGCAACGAAAGCCCCCAAGGGACGGAAGAGGAAGCTGATGCCGATCGTGGCAAAGGACAAAAGCTGGGCGACTCCCGGGTTGGACTTCTCCAAAGGAGAGAGGAACAGCGGCGCCAGAAGGGTCGCCGTGAGCTGGGCGAAGATAAAGAAGTCGTACCACTCAATGGTGGTGCCCACCAGTGTCCCGGCCAGAACCCGGCGCTCTTCGCGCTTGCTGCTGGGTCCTGACGGAGAGTCGACAGTGGAAGTTGCGGTCATTGGAACTCCATGGGGGTGAGGGTGACTGGTCGGTGCTTGACTTGCATTAACCGACAGAACGGTCAGTTAGGAAAGAATACTACAGTCTGTGACCCAAAGCACAGCCCCCTGGAAGTTCGCGCCAACATAGGATGGGTCGCATGAATCCCCGCAGCGATGTCCACCCTCCAACGGAAGCGGCGATACCAGCTCCGCCGTCTCAAACCCTCTCCCGGGGAATCCGTGCCCTCGAGATCCTCGCTGCGGCAGACAAGCCACTCAGTATTGCCGAACTCACCGAAGCTCTGGGCGTTCACCGCTCCGTGGCCTACAGAATCCTCCGGACACTGGAAGACCATTCCCTGCTGGTACGCGACGACTCAGGACGGGTGCAGCCCGGACCCGGATTGGCCGTCCTGGCCAGCGGCGTCTCACGGAACCTTCAAACCGCGGCACTTCCCGAACTGACCCAACTCGCCAACGCCTTTCACATGACAGCCTTCGTCGCCGTATGGGACCACCAGGAATGCGTCACCCTGGTCACCGTTGAGCCACGACACTCAGGCGCTGCGCTCGCCCAACACCCCGGAAGCCGCCACCCGGTCAGCACAGGAGCTCCCGGAATAGCCATCCAATCCACCATGACCGAGGAACGCTGGCAGCAAGTCGGCTCAGGCAACCCCTACCGCCCCGAAGCCCATGAGGCGCGCCGACTCGGCTACGCCACCAGCCATGACGAGGTCATCGCCGGCCTGTCCTCCATCGCCGCCCCCATCCAGGTTCCGGGTGGACGGCCGGCCGCGATCGCCGTCGTCTACATCCGGCTCGATCAGGACGCCGACGCCGTCGGTAAAGCGCTCGCAGCCAGTGCGGCCCGGATCGAAAGCCAGCTGGCCTGAACTTTGCCCCAGGGCTGAACCTTTCTTTGCAGGTCAAGTGACGTGCCCCACAGCACAAGACGATGGCCGCGACGAAGCGAATACTCGAAAGAAGGACCGGACACGCCGTCCGGTCCTTCATTCGAGTCCAAGAAGGAACCCATGAGCCTGAATCTCCTCGACACCTCCAACTGGCTGCCACTGGACGGACTGGCCCCCGGCTTCGACGCCTACAAGGCACCCACAGTGCAGGATCTGGCAGGAAAACAGTTCTCCGTCCGCAATGACGGTGGCCCCATGACGTTCAGCTTCGACGACGAAGAGGTCCAATGGGCTGCGGCCGGCCACTCAGGAACCGCCCCTTATGAGGCCTTCCTCGTAGCCGAGGGCCTGTACTACGCCCAATGGCAGAGTCAGGACGATCCCGATCTCGCCGTTTCCCTGGTCCTGGACCTGCTGCATGGCAGGGCGCTCTACATTGGCGCCGCACTCGGCAGGGCAACAGCCTCCAGCGTCGCCGTCCACCACGATTTCCGCCCAGGAACGCTCGACGGTCACGACACCACGGGGGCGGCAATCTCAGAAAGCAACGCCCTCATTGGTCGCCGCGTTGAATGGGCGTACAGCGAATCCCACGCTTATGAGCACATCTACCTCAGCCCCACTTGGTACACATGGCAGTGCCTGGCCGGACCGGAGCGCGGATTGGCAGACACGGATTCCAACACCGTGCTACAGATCCGCCCGGGAATTTTTGTGTTCACCTGGCGCGAGAAAGTCATACCGTGCGGCTCGGTCACCATCGCCGACCACCGCGATCCCCACGCCATCAGGTCCCACGGCAGCCTCTTCGGGTGGGACGAGGCAGGCACGGAACCCGTGCACTTCACCTTCGGCGCCCGCGGACGCCTGATCAGCATCAGCCGCCACAGCCCGGAACTCGACCCTGCTGCGGAGATGTAGCCCACCGGAACAGAACATCAACGGAAGACACGGAAGCCCCGGCGAGAGGAACACTCGCCGGGGCTTCCGTAAGTTTCGCCGGGATTCAGTCCTCGGCGCCGTGGCCAATCCGGGCGTACAGTGCCGGCTGCGAGCGCCGCAGGCGCAAGCCCCAGATGACACCAACAACTCCGGGCAGCAACACCAGCATCGGAAGGACAAACGTAGCGGCCGTGGACTCGGCCTGTCCCAGCAGGACGTTGAAGTTGGTCATGATGAGCACGAAGACGATGGCCAGAAGCACGAACCCCAGCCCAGGAGCGATCACCCTGACCCACAAGCTTGCCCCGTGCTGCTGCCGGCGGAAGAAGCCGATCACAGCCACCGACACTACGGTCATCAGCAGGACGAGGCCCATCGCGCCGCTGTTGGTGAGCCAGGTGAACATGGTCAAGACGGGGTACAGCCCGCCCAGTTCGGACCCGGCGCCGGCAATGGCGAAAGCGATGGTCACGACGACGGCAATCACCGTCTGCGCCAGCGAACCGGCGAAGGGCGCCCCGCTTTCTGTCCGCACCTTGGCCAGCACCGGCGGCAGGACACGCTCGCGGCCGAGGGAGAAGAAATAGCGGGCTACTGCGTTGTGGAAGCTGACGAGTGCTGCGAAGAGGCTGGTCACGAAGAGGACCTGGGCGATGTCGCTGAGCAGTACGCCTCCGTTGGCACCAAGGAACGCGAACATCATGTCCGGCCCGCTGGCCGCCGCTGATTCGACCACAGCAGAGGGGCCGGCGCCCACGGTCATGGCCCAGGCTGATACGGCGTAGAACACTGCGATGATTCCCACGGCTGCGAACGTCGCCCTGGCAACGGTGCGCTTGGGGTCCTTGGATTCCTCACCGTAAATGGCAGCGGACTCGAAGCCCATGAAGGCAGCGATACCGAAGGACAGGACTGCTCCGATCCCGGGAACGAACAGGCTTTCGGGGCTGAACGTTGCTGCACTCATGCCTTCGGGGGCCACAGCAAGGCTGATGACGTCATACACAATGACCACCAGGAACTCCAAGGCCACCAGAACGCCCAGCACCTTGGCGGACAGGTCTACCCGGTTGACTCCCAGCCACCCAACAATGGCGATGCAGACCAGCACAGGGATCCACCAAGGAACACTGATGCCAAGCCGCGCAGACAGGAGCGAGGACACGGTGAAACCGAACAAGCCATAGATACCCACTTGCATGAGGTTGTAAGCCATGAGGGCCATCAGTGATGCTCCCACGCCGGCCGGCCTTGAGATGCCCTGCGCAATGTAGGCGTAGAACGCCCCAGCGTTGGTGACGTACCGGCTCATGGCGGCATACCCCACAGCGAAAAGCGCCAAAATTCCACCCAGAATCAGGAAAGACAGTGGCACCCCGGTGACACCGGTGACCGCGAAAGTGGTGGTGACGCCGCCTGCGAGCACGGTCAGCGGCGCCGAGGCCGCGATGATCATGAAAGTTACTGCTGGTACGCCGAGCCGCCTTTTGGTGCCTACGGCTCCGGCCGCCCTGCCCTTGACGGGGTTGTCCACGCTCATAGTGTGCTCCTGCCTCGGTGCCGCGGGAGAATGCGCGGCACGATGTCTGTCATTCCGCAATCTTCCACCGCAGAAGCATGGCGTGACTTGTCTCACACGGCAGGGTGTTTGTCGGTCCACGCATGCACGGTCCCGGCCTGGTCCCCGGTGTAGAATCGTGGGCAAGCTCACGTCCGCCCAACCGACATTCCCGCCCCAGTGGCAGCGGCGCCGCGGGCCACTGAAAGGGAGTTTGATGACCGTCGCGGCTGATACGGGCCCCGCAACCGTGGAAACCATCGTGGCGGAGTCGTTCCAGGAGTGGAGCAAGGCAATCTCCACCTCATTCGTGCCCTTGTTGGCGACGGGTCCCACCAATTCGTCCTTCCAAGGCTCAACCTTCCACGGCACTATGCGTGCACGCGTGCTGGGGCAGATCTCCGTGGTGGAGGTTACCGCCGGACCCCATACCGTCCAGCGCACACCCGAGCTGATTGCCAGGTCCACGGGCCGCTTCTTCAAACTCAGCATCCAGCTCGCTGGATCGGGCCGCCTGGTTCAGGACGAACGCGAGGCCGTGCTGCACCCGGGTGATCTCTCCATTTATGACACCTCCCGCCCTTATCAATTGACGTTCGACGACGACTTCCGCACCTTGGTGCTGATGTTCCCGCACGTTTTGCTGGACCTGCCGGCCGAGGCCATGGGCCATGTCACTGCCTTGCGCATTCCGGGCGATGAGGGCCTAGGCCAACTCATCAGCCCCTTCCTGGTAAGACTGGCCGACAATCTTGAAGCCCTGTCGGGCACCAATGGTCTCCGGCTGGTGCATAACGCGCTGGACCTCGTGACCACACTCTTCAATGGCGAGCTTGACCAGCTGATCGAGACCGGACGGGATCCGCATCTGCTGCTGCTGGGGCGTATCCACGACTACATCGAGGCGAACCTCGGTGATCCCGAACTCTCGCCCGGAACCATTGCCGCTGCCCATTACATCTCGACCCGGCACTTGCACGATCTCTTCCAGGAAATCGGTACCACCGTGGCCTCTTCCATCCGGCAACGGCGGCTCGAACGGTGCCGGCGCGACCTGAGGGACCCTGTGCTGACCGATCGCCCCGTCACCGCCATCGCAGCACGGTGGGGGTTTACCGACGCCGCCCATTTCAGCCGCATCTTCCGGGCAGCCTTCGGGAACTCCCCCACCGGCTACCGCAACAGCCACTGACGGCCGCTGGACCCACAACCCACCGGCCGTCGTCGAACTTACAACCAAGCCGACCGAATGTCCGCTAAGCAGCCGCCGTCGGGGCCGTGCCCTGGTCCGTGAGGGCTGCCATCTCTTCGAGCATGGTTCGCAAAAGCCGCTCTTCCAATCCGGCATAAGCAGGATTGCCCGCGCGGTTCAACAGCTCCCCGGGGTCTTCACGGTGATCGTACAGTTCTGTCATCCCGGTGCCGAAGTAGCGGGTCAGCCTGCCCTCAGCGGTGATGACCGTCCGCATACGGACAGGTCCCGGCAGTCCGTCCAAGCCAAATGGTTGTTCTTCCTCCACCAGGAGCGACTCCCGATGATGGTCGGTGCCCCCCTGAAGAAGGGGCACAAGCGAGCGTCCCTGTATTCCGCGGTACCCCTTGGAGCCAGTGAGCTCAAGAAGCGTGGGGGCCAAGTCCGTGCTGGAAACCAAGGCCCTGCTTCGCCGCGGGGAGGTCCCCGGAAGGTACACCACCAAGGGAACATTGGTCACGGCGCGGTAGTGGACAAAATGCTTGAGCATGAGGCCGTGGTCCCCAAAGAGATCTCCATGATCGCTGGTAAACACCACAATGGTGTCCTCCGCCAGTCCTTGGCGGTCCAGCTCATCCAGGATCCTTCCAATGTGCTCATCCATCATGGAGATCAATCCGTACTGAGCGGCCGCCGCGAACCTGTACTGTTCCTCCGAAGCCGCCCACGTCATGGTGGGATCCGCGTTGGGCTCACCGCGGCGCTCCACCATTTTCCTGATGTGGTCCGGCGAGGCAGCGTGGTCCTGTTCGAAGCCGGGCGGGAGCGGCAGGTCCTCCGGTTTATAAAGGTCTGAATAGCCTGCCGGGGGCGAGAACGGGTGATGGGGGTCCGGGAAGGACACGAACATGAAGAACGGCTGGTCCTGGCCGGCAGCATCCTTCAGGTGCTCGATGGCTTTCTCGCTCACATAGCTGGTGGGGTGCACGTCAGCCGGGACAGCCGTCTGGTACACCTGATCCCACCCGACGTACGTCCTGGACGAATTTCCCGGACCTCCCACTGTTTCGGGATCAACGCCGCGTTCCCGGGCCCAATGCACATAATGGCCGCCGGGTCGGTCCCCATGGCCGATCACAAGGTCCACGTGCTGGTATCCGTAGTAGTCGGCGGGCAGTGCAATGAAACGGGCATCGTGAGCGTCGCGGTTCTCCCACTGATCCCACCCCGGGGCAAAACCCTGACGGCGGGCGTCACTGACGACGGCGTCCAACAACATGGGGTCGGTGGCCCGGATCTCCTCGGCCTGGTGCGGTTCAAACTCCCAGCCCATGTTTTGGTGGTGCAGCTTCCCCACGCCCACGGTGCGGTAACCACCTGCCCCAAGGATCCGGGAACAGTCCGGGTCAGTGGATCAAGGGTGATGCCGTTGCAGCGGGTCCCGTGCGCAGAGGGCCACCTGCCGGTCATCAGGCTGGCACGGTTAGGCATGCATGTAGGGTTGGCCACCGTCGCATTCTCGAAAACGACGCTCTTGGCTGCGAGTGCATCCAGGTGTGGCGTCTTGACAGTGGCATTCCCCGCAAAACCCAGGTGGTCGGCCCGGAGCTGGTCCGCAATGATAAACAGGACATTGGGCCGGCGGTTGGCGGCTGTGAGCTGCCGGCCCGTCATGCGGGCCTCTTAATGAGGGACAGCACTTCGGTTCGCTGCCGGGCAAAGTCCGGCAAGGAACGCGTAGTGATTTGATCGCGTGGTGCCGGCAGGTCCACCTCCACCACCTTGAGGACGCGGGCGGGTCGGGAGCCGAGGACCACTACGCGATCCGCGAGGTAGACAGCTTCGTCGATGTCGTGGGTGACCACCAAAATAGTCATGTTGAAGTCCTTCCGGATCTTCAAGCACAGGTCCTCCAGGTCAAAGCGGGTCTGCGCGTCCACCGAGGCGAACGGCTCGTCCATGATGAGGATCTCCGGCCGATACGCCAAGGCCCGTGCGATCGCCACGCGTTGCTGCATGCCGCCGGACAACTGCCAAGGGTACTGGTTGTCGGCATGGGACAGGCCGACGGCGGCCAGCGCGCTGTCGCAGCGCTCCTTGAGTTCCGTTGCGGGCAGCTTGAGGTGCCGCAGGGGAAGGACCAGGTTCTTCCGAACTGTGAGCCATGGCATGAGCGAGCGGTTGTAGTCCTGGAAGACCAAGGCCATCTCCGGAGGCGGGCCGCTGATGGTTCGCCCATCAATTGCTGCCCGTCCGCTGCTGGCCGGGTGAAGCCCGGCCAGGCATTTCAGGAGTGTCGTCTTTCCGACCCCTGACGGACCGACGATGCAGACAACCTCGCCGGCATTCACTGTGAAGGTGAGGTCTTCGATGACTGTGTGTGACTTATCGCCACTGCCATATGTCTTGGCGAGATGCGCCACGTCCAGCCGCGGTGTGGTCGCACTGATGCGGGTCTCTGGTTGCTGTGCCATGGTGGACTTTCTGTTGGGGGTAGGAAGAATCGGGGCGTGCCGGGAGCTCATGCGGCATGCGCCAATCGACGGGAACCGATGTACCAGGACAAAACCTTGCGCTTAAGAAGGGTGAACAGGATGTTGACCAGGAATCCGATAACACCCAGAAGCAGGATGCCCGCCCACATATCAGCGGTCATGAAGCTCTGCTGCGCCAGCAAGGTCATGGCTCCGATTCCCTGCGAACTGCCCAGCATTTCGCTGGCGATCATGACGATGAAGGCCACCTGGAGGCTCACTTGCAACCCTGAGAAAATCTGGGGCATCGCCGCCGGCAGGATGACATTGAACACCCGTTCCTTTCGGCTCAGCCGGTAAACCCTGGCAACGTCCAAGAGGTCGTTGCTGACGCTCCGGATGCCGTCCACAGTGGCGATCATGGTGGGAAACAATGCCGCCAGGGCAATGCTGGTGACGCGCATTTGGGTACCGAAGCCGATAAGGGAGATGAAGATCGGTACCAGCGCCACCGGAGGAATACCGCGGAGGAAATGGATCAACGGATCAATCATCCACCGGACCGGCGGGACCAGCGCGGTGACGAACCCCACCGCGACCCCTGCCACCGCTGCGATGGCGAAGCCCAGGAACAGGTTGCCCAGGCTGAGCAGGACATCGGACTGGAAGTGGTCAAACAGCCACAGCTCCTGGAAGCGGATAAGGATGGTTTCCAACGGAGGGAAGAACGGATCAGTGGAGTTGGCGGAAAGGAACCACCACGCTGCCAACAACAGAACAGGCGCGACGGCGCCGATCACCCAATTTCGCAGTGCGACGTTTCTCATCAGGACACCACTTCCCGGTAGGACTCATGCCAGTGCAGGACCCGGCGCTCGGCCAGCCGGGTAGCACCTTGGAACAACAGACCCAGGACGCCGAGGACGATCACCAATCCGTAGAGACTGGCGTAGTCACCTGCCGCTTGCGCCTGGTAGATGCTTTGACCCAGGCCCGGGCCACCACCAAGGAGGCCTGCCACCACCGTGACCACCAGGGCGGCAGGAGCTGCCACCCGCATGGCTGTGCCGATGTAAGGCATGGCACTGGGTAAAACCACCCGTGCCAGAATTTCTCCCTCGCCCATACCGTAGGAACGGGCCGTATCCTTCGCCACGGGATCAGTCCCCTGCACACCATCCACGGTCTGCATGACGATAGGCAGCAAGCACCCGAAAACCACCAGGAAGAGCGCCATCTCAGCAGTTGGACCAAGCACCAGCACGGCAAGAGGAAGGATAACGATCGGCGGGACCGGCTTCAGGAATTCCAAGACAGCCAAGGTGGCATACCGGACGGATTCGAAGCTGCCTATCAGCAACCCGAGCGCTACGCCCGCAAAAGCCGCTACAGCCAGCGCGAGCAATGCGATGCCGATGGTGGCGGCGACGGCGGACCAGAAACTGCCCGTACCCACAATGGTCGCCAGCACAGCGAACACGGCAGTGGCCGACGGCAGGGCGTTTCCTGCCACGTTGGCCGCAGCGAGAACCTGCCAAATGACGAAGGCTGCGGCGATGCCCAGTGCACTGAAGGCATAGGGGCGGATGGATGCTCTCATGATGAATCTCCCATGTCGCTTCCGGCCTACTTTCCGAAAATTACGTCAGCCGGCAGCTTCACAGGTGCATTCAGGAAGCCAAGCTCGGCCAGGTTCTTGTTGGCGCGCTCGATGTCTTCGAGGCGCACCTCTTCAGGCCAGTAATTCACGGCACCGGATTTGACCACGTCCAGTGGAGTCTTGGTGATCTCGGCACTGAGCTGCTGTGCTTCATCGATGTGGCCGTTGGCGTAGGCGTTGGCCTTGTAGATGGCGGCTTGAAAACCTTCCAGCGCCTTTTCCTTGGACTTCACCGTGTTTGCTCCCGCTACCCAGAGGCCAATTGCGCCCTGTTCAAAGAACTCGACGCCGGGCGAGGCCAGGAGCCTGTTGCCCTCCGAGGCGGCCTTGGACGTGAACGGGGCAACGAGCGAGGCGGCGTCGACCCGTCCGGAATTGAGTGACTGCAGTGCCGAGGACGGATCGAGGACCATCCAGTTCACCTTGGCGGGATCGCCGCCGTCGTCCTTGACGAGCTTGCTGACTGTGACCTCCAACTGTGCTTTACGCGCGGGGACGCTGACGCTCTTTCCTTCCAGGTCCTTGGGCCTGGTGATGGACGAGGCCTGCTGCACCAGGAGTCCTGTGTCGTCCACGCGGTTGAGGTCCGCCCCTTCGCTGGCACCGTCCTTGTAGCCGTCGGCTGCGGCGACGATTTTGAGCGGGACGTTCTGGCTCAGTGCATTCAGGAGTGGGATGGAGGGAGTGTAGGTGAGATCAAGCTGACCACTCTGGGCAGCCGCAATGCCGGCCGGTGGATTGGCAATGACAGAAATCTCGACGTTGAGACCCTGTTCCTTGAAGTAGCCTTTGTCAGCTGCAAGGCGGATACCGGCGTCCGAACCGATGCCGATGGTACCCACCTTCAGAGTGGTGGTCCCGTCGGCAGCGGGGGCGGCGGCCGGGTCCGGGCCGGCACCGCAGGCGGCCAACGACATGGACAAAACTGCGGCCAGGGCCAAGGGAAAAGTGCGTCGTCGCATGGTGCTCCTTGAATCACGAATGGTTGGAAGTGAATTGTCTAGCTGGTTGCTTGGTGGACTAGGTTGCATGGTGGACCACACGGCCACCGCTCAGGGTGAGCCTGACCTCTGTATCGAGGAGCTTTTCAATGTCCTCGTCCTGCGGCCAGGGGTTGGACAGCAAGCACAAATCTGCTGTCATTGCAGGCATCAAAGCACCCTTGAAGTGCTCTGCGTGGTCCTGCCAAGCTGCATTGATGGTCATGGCAGCCAATGCCTGCAGCCCGGTAATCCGCTCGGCATCGCGCGGGTTGCCGGGCCGGGAACGGGTGGCCCGGCGGACGGCTGCCACCACCGTGCGCCGCCAATCGGTACTCGTGACGGGAGCATCCGAGGCAATATTGAAATGAACTCCTGCCCCCAATGCCGACTTCAGGGGCTGATGCCGGGAGAAGCGATCCTCCCCGAGAACCTGGCGCATTATGTCACCGGCCTCTTGGCGGATGAGGGGGTTGGTGCTGTATCCAATGCCGTGGGCAGCCATGGTGTGAAGAGTCCCGGAATCACCGAAGGCGCCATGGATGATGTAGTGGCGGTTCCCTGATGACATTGGACGCGCCGCGGGACCGTCAGATGCTGCGATGATTGCTTCAACGGCGGCGGCGGTGGCCGCGTCCCCTGTGGCATGGACCCCTGCTTGCAGCCCCGCGTCATTGATCAGGCGAAGAATTTTGCGCAGTTCGGCAACCCTCTGCCCGTCGGTGGCTCCTTGGATCACCAGGCTGCCGTGCGTACACGCGCTGCCATACGGCTCACTCATCCGCGCGGTGCCGCTGCGGGGAATTCCGTCCGCGAAGACCTTGACTCCCGCGATCCGCAACTGCTCCGGATCGATGCCGCGGTGGCGGTACGCATCGGCCAGTCCGCTGCGCAGGCCTGCCTCAACCGCCTGGGCATTGGCTCCCCCGGTTCCCGTGAAGAGCATCAAGACGTTGATTCTCAAGGTCAGTTCCTTCACCGCGGCGAGGTCGCCCAGCAACTCCAATGCCGCCGTCGAACCGGCACCGTCCATGAGTCCTGCACTCGCCGGCCCCAGGCCGGGATCCGTGAGTGAAGTAATACCCAGCGAGTGCAATTGCTCCTGCAATGCCAACAGAGCCGGGCGCATGATGGAAGCCGGCACGGGCGGCATTGACCGCGACAGAAGTTCCATGGCTCCGTCCTGGAGCAGGCCCGTAGGGCTGCCGTCTGCCGCCCTCACGATCACACCGCCGTCAATATCCGGCGTTTCAGTAGTGATACCAGCCCTTCGCAGCGCCTCGCGGTTGGCCAGCAACTGATGCCCCGTGCTGTCGAAGGCCACAACGGGCGTGTCGCGCCGTGAATCGAGCAATAAGCCTTCTGCCGGGCCCAGAAGCGCCTCGTCCCAGCCATGGGCCCGGACCCAGCCGTCCTCCCCCGGCTGCGCATTTTCCACGACATCAACAACGGCCGCCCAGTCCGGCGCTACCGCCGGCTCCAGGCGCACATATCCAAAAGCGGCCATAGCCGCCGATACGAAGTGCAAGTGGGCATCGTTGATGCCCGGAATGACAGCCCCACCCGCAGCATCGATAACGTGCGTCCCAGGGCCAATCAATTGGCCCACGTCGTGGCGGCCCAGCGCCGCAATGCGGCTGCCCTTCACGGCCACGGCATCACTCATGCGCTCTGGTTCCGCCACGTCCATGGTGTGGACCGAGGCATTCACGATCACCAAATCAGCGAAATCTTCCATCGGTTCTCCTCAAGTCACCGCATCGGAATGTGATGCAGACAACGTTCTTGAAAGAAGTATGTCGCTTGACTGGGTCACTTGACTAGGTTTTGGCGTAAAATTTCTTTCGGAGGACTTTTCCGCTCCCCGGCACGGCCAAAAGCTTGCTGCGGCGGATAGCGCCTACGATCGATGAGACCACTGGGTTGGTGAACCCGATCACAGGTGACCTAACACGCTCACCGGTGGCTGAATAAGAGGAAGGTGAATGGATGGCCAGGGTTCCCGCCGAGGAAAGGCGGCTGCAGTTCGTCGAAGCCGCAGCAAGGGTGATCGCCCAGGATGGCCTCGCCTCCGCGACGACACGGCGGATTGCCAGCGAAGCCGAAGCCCCGCTTGCAGCACTCCACTACTGTTTCCGCAACAAGGATGAACTCCTTGAAGAGGTGTACAACTTCCTCAGCCGGGACTACGCCAAGGCCTTGGAGCCAGTGAACGATCCCGGGATGGGACTGCGCCACATGGTGGGCGCCCACGCCAGGCGCATCTGGAGCCGCATGCTGGAAAATCCCCATGAGCAAGTCACCACGTTCGAACTGCTGCTCCGGCGCTTCCGGGTCGAAGCAGAGGACCAGCCCCAGGCCTTGCTCATGAACCGATCAATGTACGACGGTTGGGTCAGCTCAACCCTGGAATTGTTCCGTGGAGCTGCTGAAGCCGCCGGTGAACCCGTCCCCGCCAACCTGGAGGACATCACCCGCTTGTTCATTTCGGGAATCGACGGCATCAGCATGCAGCATTTGGCTGACCCCGACGACGAACGGTCTGTGCGATTGGTTGAACTCATGGCAAAGTCGCTCGCCGGAGCGCTCGACTACGACTGAGGCCGGCGCTTCATCACCAGGGACGTCACAACGCCCAGCAGCAGCAGGCCAGCCGCGGCGGCCATGGAAACGACGAATGCTGCACCCGGCCCCTGCGTCTCGGCCAGTTGCCCAGCCAGGTACGCGCCCAGAGCCGTACCAGCGACGATTCCGCTGGCGAGGGCTGTCATGACCGTTGCCATACGGCCGGCCGGTGCCACGACGCCGCCAATGCTGAAGACCGTGACCATCACAGGCCCCACCGGAATACCCAAAATCAGCAAGACAAAGACCATCGGCCAAATACCGCCGGGCAAGAGCAGCAAAAGCGACAAGGCCGACATCGCCAGCGCGGCCGCAACCCAGCGGGAGGCCAGGCTGAACCGCTGTGGCCAGAACGCGACCGACAACGCAGCCACCGCAGAGCTCAAGCCCATCACCGCGTAGAGGATCCCCGCGATTTCGGCGGTGGCGTACTGGGCAGAGAAAGCACTCAACGCATTTTGCGTCGCCCCAAAGAAGGTACCCATGCAGACCATTGCCAGCACAGGTACGGCAACCACAGCACCGGCCCAACGATTGCGGCGCTGCGGACCAGCCTGCGCGGGCTGCTCCTCGGAAGGCACGACGCCGGAAGCCGCCTTGCGAGGCGCTGGAACCACAGCATGCTGGCTGGGGTGGACGGCGAAAGCCGGCACCAACGTGATGGTCATGACCGCAGCCAGGGCAAGTGGCAACCATGGGGCCACCATGCTGGCCAGGACACCCACCAGCGCCGGGCCAAGGACAAAGGTGACCTCGTCCGCGGTGCCCTCGTAGGACAGCGCGGTATCGAGGTCTGCGCGGTTTGCTGCCACGCTCCTGCTGCCGTGGGCTGCCGAGGGGGCAAGGTTCCGGGTAGTCAAAGCCATCCACCGCACCCTGGCCATCGGGCCGACTTGCGGGCAGCTGGCACCGGCAAGGAATGACGCGATGAGGACACCGACAGCGTCGCTTGCGGAACCGTAGGCCGGCGTCAGGTAGGCCGCCGCAAGAAGTCCGGCGACCGCCAAAGCGTTCATGACTGCGGCGACCAGGAGCACGATCCGCTGCCCTGCGCGGTCGGCCAGGGAGCCGAGGACAGGGGCACCCAGGGCCGAACCAATGCCGACAGCTCCGGCAGCCATGCCACCGATGGCGTAGGACTGGCTGACGGCCGTGACGAGGGTCAGGGTTCCGACGGTGAGCATGGCCAGCGGAAGGCGGGCGAAGAGGCCCAAGGGCAGGAACCCGGGTCCTGCAAGTTCCGGGAGCCGCGCAAAACGGCCGGGCAGGCGGGAGGGGCGTGATGGTGCAGAAGACAGAGGCTGGGAAGCCACAGAAGATTTTTCCATTAATCCGGGTTCGCTAAAGGATGCGCATCGTCCCTCCTCCCGATGCGCGCGACCCGGTGTAACGGGTTAAGTCTATCGGATATGTTCCCAGCAGGAAGTATGGCCTAGGCAGGAACCAATTCGGCGATTCGCACGGTGGATCCGTGGCGGCCCTTTACCACCTGCACCTGGCTGGTGATCCGTTGTTTCATCTCGGCAACATGGCTGACCAAGCCAACTACCCTGCCGCCGTCGCGCAGTCCTTCCAGAGCATCCATCACTTGCTCCAGTGCTTGCTCGTCGAGGCTTCCAAAACCCTCGTCGACGAACAGTGTCTCGATGTCCACGCCACCAGCCTCTTGCTGGACAACATCGGCCAGGCCAAGCGCCAGGGACAACGAGGCCATGAAGGATTCGCCACCGGACAAGGTGGAGGTGTCCCGGCGCTGGCCGGTCCACTCGTCCACCACTTCCAGCCCCAGCCCGGACTTTGCACCCCGCGCTGCTTTGGCATCCGTATGCTGCAAGGTATAGCGGCCATCACTCATGGCAACGAGCCGCTCGGAGGCGGCGATGGCTACCTGTTCCAGCCGGCCGGCCAAAACGTACGTGTTCAGGCTCATCCGGTAACTGTTATCACCGGATCCCCTCACGGTGTCCGCCAACTCTGCCAGAAGCCGTGCCTTGTTCCGCGGCTCCTTGCCGGCGTCAGCGAGTTCAAGGTAGGCCTTCCGAAAACGAGACACAGCTTCGGACGACTTTCCAGCCAGGCCCGCAGCCAGAGCTGCGGCACGGGCCTTGTCCGCAGCATCCGCTGCCAGCAGTTTTACCCCGGCAAGTTCGGTCTCCGGCAGCGGAAGCTCGCCAATACTCACTTCCTTGGCTGCCAGAACCAGGTCCTCGCCGGCAAACAGTTCATCGAGGCGGGAAGATTCAGCGTCGAAATCGGCCAGGTCCTTCTCAAGACCTACAACATCGGCGGGCGGCAGGAGTTCACGACGCGCTTCTTCGGCAGATCCGAATCCGGATTCCGGCAGGACCCGGCCGAGAGAGGCGATGGCATCTTCCTGTGCCTGCACGGCACTTTCGACGTTGCGTTCGGCATCAGTTGCTGCCTGCAGCAGTGTGCGCTCGGCGGACAAGGCGTCCAACCTTTCACGCAGGCTCGGAAAGCCGCCCCTCAAACCAGCCAGTTCCTTCTCCAGGTCAGCATGCTGTTCCTCCAGCAGGGACACCTCCGAAGACGCCTGGACTGCATTGGCCAGGGACCCGGACAGTTCTTCCTCCACGAGGTCGATGCGTTGGGCAAGGGATTGCTGCCGGCTGCGCAGCGTCTCCAAGGACGCTGCTGCCTTGCGGGCCGCAGAGAGAGCCTGCTGGGCATCCGCACGCTTGGACTCAGCCTCAGCCGCATCCGCAGACCCTCCTTGGGCCTTCAGCCCGGCGAGAACCTGGGCCGCCTCGGAGACTTGCCCTGCGAGCTCTCCCACGGCTCTCTCAGTGGCGTCGAAACGCTCCTTCAGCTCTTCCTCTTCCTGGGCAAGGGAGAGGGCTGATCGTACTGCGGCAGCTGGATTCGGGTGGTCTTCGCTGCCACACACCGCACACGGTACGCCGTCTTCCAAGGCCGCAGCCAGTTCCCCAGCTGCATTGGCGAGGCGCAGCTCCCGGATGTCGAGCCACTGCTGGCGGACGTCCTGCGACGCCGACCGTGCTTGGAGATGCTTTCCGGTGATGTCCTCCAGGTCATCGGCGGCAGCCGCATACCGACCCACGATCCCTACCAACTCGGTGGCCGCGGCAGCCTCCCTTTCAAGCTCCGACAGCTTCTCAGCAACGGGTTCCAGGGGCCCGATGTGCGACTCCACTGTGGCAACCTCTTCACGGAGCTTTTCCAACGCGGAGCGCGCCGCTTCCGATGCTGCGGCATGTTCAGCCGACTCGGCGCGTTTGGCCACCATGCGTGTTGCCAATCCGTCCAATCGCTGCTCATCGGGAAGACGAGCCTCCAGCACAGCGCAGCTTGCCTTGACGACCTCCAGGGAAGCGGTGGGGTTCACAGGGTTCACGCCTGCTTCGTCCATTGTCGAGCGAATCCCGGCTGCGAGGGCTGTAGCGGCCTGGAGCTTGCGCGCTGCGGCATCAACGGCTTCCAGTTGGCCGCTGAGCACGGCGGCGCGGCGATGCCGGCTAAGCCTCTCCCTGTTCTCATGTGCACGGGGGGCAGCCAGCTCCAGCAGGATCCGCCGCTGCATTGCGGCGCCAAGACGCCCGTGACGCAACGCTTTCTCCTGGGCTTCCTGGAATTTCCCGGCGAGTCGGGCCGCCGCGGACTCCGCTTCCGTGGCCTCGTCCTGACGACGCTGCCACACGGCAACTACCTCGGCTTCCGCCTCGGCAAGCCATTCCTCGGGCTCTTGTCCTGCCGTGATGGTGGCCGCGGTGCCTGCTGAATCCCCTGGTGCGGCTTGGTGATCGTCCAGTTGCTGACGCTCCGCGGCAACCCTGTCCAGCAGCATGGTCAGTTCCGCCGTATTCTCCTGCACTGCGCCGGCCGCGACGGCAGCTTGCTGGGCGAGGTGGCGTTCGACGGATTCGAAACGTTGCGTGCCGAAGAGTTTCTGCAGGAGTTCCAGGCGGTCGCCTGCCTTGGATCTGAGGAAGGCGGCAAAGTCACCCTGTGGCAGCATAACCACCCTTGTGAATTGCTCCCGGTCCATTCCCAGGACGTCGGAGAGTTCAGCTCCTACCTCGTCATTCCTGGAGGACTTCTCTTCCCAGGTTCCATTCACCCGTTCCCGGAGGAGGGTCTTGGCCTGCTGCGTGGTGAAGCCATTGCGCCCACGGGCACTGGGACGATCCCATGCGGGCGAGCGCGTCACTTCGAAACGACGTCCCCGGGCCGAGAACTCGCACACCACGCGTGGTTCAGCACCGGGCGCCGCGTGATCGCTGCGGAGCCGTTTGCCTTCCTGACGGGCGCCTGGAACGGACCCGTACAGGGCAAAGCAGATGGCATCCAGGATGCTGGTCTTCCCGGCCCCGGTGGCGCCGTTGAGGAGGAACAGTCCCTGCGCACTGAGTTGGTCGAAGTCGATGTGCTGGGGCGTGGCGAACGGGCCAAACGCTTCGATATCCAAGCGGTGGATTCTCACAGCTCCGCCTCTTCCAACCGGACAGCTTCAAGGGCCTCTTTCAATGCGGCTTCTTCGGCATCTCCGGAACCGCGGCCCCGGACATGTTCCAGGAAGCCGCAGCAAACGTCGAGGTCATCTTCGGCCTCGGCGAGCCGGCTGCTGTAGCTCGTCCCGGCCCGGGACTCACCGCCTTCGGGGTCGAAGGCAAGGACCAGTGTGTCGGGGAAGCGGCTGCGCACCCTGTCCATCGCCTGGGCAGGCCGCACGGCATCCGTCAACGTGATCTGGCAGTAAGCACCTTCCGCCCAGGCATGTTCCCCGGATGCCAGCAGTTCCTCCAGCGGGCCGCGCAGCATGGCCAGTGGTTTGGGCGACCCCCACAGGACCTCTTCGACTCCGACGGCGCCGCCTGGGCCGATGTCCACGAGCCAGGCACCCTTATGGTGCTTGGCTTCGGAGAAGGAATAGGCCAGCGGCGAGCCGGAGTAGCGGACGTTGGGAGCCAGCTCCTGGCGCCCGTGGAGGTGGCCCAATGCGGTGTAGGCGAAGTCCTCGAAGAGATCCAACGGCACGGCTCCCAGTCCACCGATACTGAGGTCTCTCTCACTGTCCGAGGAAATGCCTCCGCTGGCGAAAGTGTGCGCAAGGACTACTGGGTAAACAGGTCCGGCTTCCCGACGGTGCCCGACATCGCGCCGAATCCGTTCCACAGCCGCCAAAGTGACGTCGAAGTGGTTGGCGGTATCGACGCCCATGCGCTCGGCCACCAGCCGGGGCTCAAGATAGGGAATGCCGTAGATGGCGACATCCCCATTGCTGCGGTCCGATCCCAGCGGAAAAACCACAGGTTCGTCCAGGTCCTCCACCCGGGTCCGTAAGTGCACTCCCCCGCGCTCCAACAGCCGGGAGGCAAAGCCCAGCCGGATGGCGGAGTCGTGGTTGCCGCTGGTCAAGACAACGGCGGCGCCTGCCTGGGTGATCCGGACAAGCGCATCATCGAGGAGTTTCACCACGTCCAGGCCCGGCAAAGCGCGGTCATACACGTCGCCGGCTATCAGGACGACGTCAACGGACCTGGCTTCGACAACCGATACCAACTGGTCCACGAAATCGCGCTGGGCTTCGAGCATGCCTACGCCGTGAAATGATCGGCCAAGGTGCCAATCCGAAGTGTGAAGTAACCGCATATTCCCAAGTTAACCGGGTGTACCGACAATAAAGCGCAGGCAAGCCGACCGCCGTCGATCCTGTCTGGTTGCTAGCCCTTTTTGCCGTCGAAGAAGTCGCGGGCGTCATCGTCGGCGGCCGCAGCAGGTGCTGGTGCAGGGTTGACGGTGTCCTTCTTCGCAGAAGCCTGCTGCTCCTTGGCGCCACTGGTTCCGGCGCCGACCTCAGTGAGGTCGTGATCGGCGTCGAAGGCAGCATTGACGTCGTCATCATGGGCGGCCTGGAAGTCCGCCGACCCGGCACCGTTGCCTTCCGCAAGACCCTGGAAGCCACGGAAGACCAGCCCGGCCAGCGCCGCGCCCAACAGCGGTGCCACCCAGAAGAGCCACAGTCCTTCGATGGCCCAGGAAGAGCTGAAGAATGCCTGTGCCGTGGCCCGCGCAGGGTTGAAGGGAAGGTTGCCCAGAACCTGGCCGAACTGAAGCAGCACAACCATGGCCAGGCCCACAGCGAAGGGAGCCAGGGCGGGAACCGCCCTGCGGCCGGCCGTCGCCCCCAGGAAGACTGCAACGAGCAGGGCAGCACCAAGGATTTCAACCATCAGGACCCCAGCCATCTGCGTTTGGGCTGCAGCATGTTCACCGTAGCCCGGCGCCACAACGTCAAAGGCGGCGCGGGCGTCCTTCAGCACGGGGACTGTGGTGACCACAAAGTAGATCAGCGCGGCACCAACAACGCTGCCGATGAGCTGCGCCGCCAGGTAGGCCACGGCGGCTACTGCCCGGATCCGACCGGCAATCAGGTTGCCCAGGGTGATGGCCGGGTTGAAGTGCCCACCGGACACATGCCCGAACGCCAGCATGGCCACTGTCACGGTGAGCCCGGCGGCGAGGGCCACGGGTACGGGCGCCCCGCTGGGGTTGGAGAAAATCCCGACACCCACCGCCACGACCACAATGAACATCGATCCCAAAGCTTCAGCCGACAACCGGGCAGTGAGCCCCGGCTGGTGTTCGGGTGTGGCCTGTACAGGAGAGGTCATGTCGAAGGTGTCCTTACGGTTGATCTGGATGCTGGCCTTGCTGGCCCCGCAGCGTGCTGCAGGCTCTGATGTACTGCTGACGGCTGCCCGGAGCGTCAAGGGCGTTGGCAAGCCTGGCCGGAAGCCGATGGCCCTTGAGCATTGTCCCAGCCGAGTCTGGGCAGTTGCTGAATCCCGCCTCCGAGCTTATCCGCCCAAGGCTATGGCCGCGATCGCCGTACCGCCAAGGCCCATCACGGCCACGGTGCTGACCAGTACCAGCCGCGCGGAAGCAGCGTTGGTTCCGGCCTGGAGCTGGCGTGAGCGAACCCACACCGCCGAGGCCAGGACGATGGTGGCGGCGGCCGCCACGAGGGCGCAGATGCCCTGGTAGTCAAGTCCAGGGAGCCCGGCGGCGGCGCTGGCGGTGGATGGCTCGGACGTCAGCCAACTCCGCCAAATGAACAGGTCAACGACCACCAACGAAATCAAGGTCCTGCGCCAGGCCAGGGTTGTTCGCTCCGGTTGGAGACCGGGATCGCGGACTTCCACACTCACAAGATGTCCTTATTCACCGGGCAACCAGGATCAGCACCGCGAAGGCGAAGGCTGCCAAAGCCACCACGATGGTCATGAACATCATCACGCGGGAGAACGGAAGGGCTTGGTCGTTGCGCATTGCCGCTTCCATCTGCCCCCACCGGCGGTAGGACAAGGCGGCCAAACCCGCTCCAACCAGCGCCAGCAAGACGCAGAGGACCAGTCGAACGGGGGTCGGCGCGATGTTGGGAGCCAACTGGTCAACAGCCACCGCCCCGGCAAGCAGGGCCAGCGAGGTGCGGATCCACGCAAGGAAGGTACGTTCGTTGGCAAGCGAGAACCTGTAATCAGGTGTCTTGCCGGTCCGTCGCCAAGCAGGTTCACGCACGCAGTCTCTCCAGGGTTTCATCGGTGCCGGGCAGCTTCCCCACCATACCAGCGGGCGTTCGCGGGCACGGTAAGTTACTGGCATGAGTGTTGAACCTTCTTCCCCTGTTGCGCCATCCTTCGAATCCCGTGTCCACGGCTCACTTTTGGGTGGAGCCCTGGGCGATTCCCTTGGTTACGCCGTGGAGTTCGATTCCATCGCAGCGATCCGCGCGCACTATGGTGCTGCCGGGCTGACCGGGTTTGGCCAGCTCGGGGACGCGAGCCACTTTTCAGACGACACCCAGATGACGCTGTACACCGTTGACGGTCTGGTGGAAGCCCTCGAATGGGCGAACGACGGTGTGGCAGCTGACGAGATCGCCTGCCTGTGGCTCGCCTACCTGCGGTGGCTCAAAACCCAGGACGTCGCTGTCGCCTCTTCCGCCCCTGTACCCCAGCCCCGGTGGATCGACGCCCAGGAAGTGCTCCGGCACCGCAGGGCACCGGGAAACGCGTGCCTGAGCGGCCTGGCAACCGGTCAGATGGGCACGGTCGCTCGCCCGGTCAATCCCGACTCCAAGGGATGCGGTACGGTGATGCGCTCGGCTCCCTTCGGACTGATTCCGCACATCTCACGGGAGGCCGTCTACAAGCTGAGCTCCGATGCCGCATCCCTGACGCATGGGCACCCTTCGGCCCGCCTCAGTGCGGCGGCTTTCAGTTTGCTGATCCATCACATCGTGGCCGGACACGACGTCCGCAGCGCTGCCAACGAGGCACTCGACTACGTGAACGGTGTTCCCACCAAGGCCCCGGAACTTGGCGAAAGGCTGGAAGCCGCCTTGCAGTTGTCTCAGCAGTCCAACGCCCTGAGCCCCGAAGACCTGACCGCAGCGCTCGGCGAGGGCTGGATCGCAGAGGAGGCACTCGCCGTCGGGCTCTACTCCGTTTTGGCCACGAGCGGCAGTTCGCCGGCGGACCATTTCCGCAACGCGATCGCAGTTGCCATCAACCACAGCGGCGACAGTGACTCCACTGGATCCATCGCCGGCAACATCCTGGGTGCCTTCTACGGTGAAGAATGCCTCCCAGGCGCCTGGCTTGAGGCTTTGGAAGCACCCGAGGTCATCCGCGGCATGGCGGGAAGGCTCCTCGCCGTCACCACTGGCTGACGGGTACTACGTGGTGCTGCGCAGCGTGATGTTGTGGCAGGCCTCGCAAATTTCGGCCGGAATGAGGCCACGGCGCTGCAGTAAGCCGAAGATCGCGCAGCCGAGGCAAAATCCGACGAACGCTTCCAAGGACGCCGCTACGATCAGAAGCGCCAGAAGGAGCCACGCGGCCGGCTCGTAGCCGATGAAGAAGAGAACGACGGCGGCACTCGTCAACGCGGCACCGATGCCTTGCGCGAAACGCTTGGGCGGACCGGCCACCAGCTTGGCGTGTCCGATCCGTGGTGCCAGAACCTTGACAGACAGCAGCGCCAACGGAGAGATCCGGGGACCAAACAGGACGCGGAGCCAGAAGCCGGCGGCAATAATCACCAAACCCCAGCCCCAGCCGGTCAGCAGGGTTGCGACGGCCAGGACCACTACCAACCCGGCCGTGATGCGGGCGGCGTATTCGTTCACGGGGTTGGGAAACGCGAAAACAGCCCGCCAACCAACCGCAGGGCGCGCAGGACGATCATGAACATCGGCTTGCCGGCGAACCGGTGCTGGAGGAAGTGCGGGCTTGGCCATGCCCCAAGGCTAGGAGCGGATCTCCCCCAGCGGGAAGCATTGTTGCGCAGTATGACCCTTTGCGGGTCAGGCACCGCCCACCATTTGCAGGAACTCGCCCTCGGACACAACCTCGATCTGCTGGCCTTTGGCATGCAGTTCCAGGACCCGCTTGGCTTTGCCAGTGAGTCGTCCGGCGCGAAGGTCGCCTGCCACAAAGCCATCGCCAACTATGAGCACGGTGGTCCTTGCCGTCACCCGGCTTTCGGGGCGTGCTCCCATGTCCGCGGCCCGCGATTTGGCTTCCGGCCGCGTGATCGCGAGATCACCCGTGAAAACCACTGTCTGCCCGAACAAAGGATGCCCCGGCTCCGCGGCGGGATTGGGCAGGGGGTTGGGCCCTTCCTCAGGCCAGGCCGACCATCCACTGGGGCCGCCAACGGCTCGTTCCAGGGCACCCTCTGCCGCACCTCGCGTTGTGGCCGCGAGCGCGGAGAGGGTCGCTTTGGAAAGGCCCTGCGCTGGGTCGAACGCCGGCTGCTGGGGGAGGTTAAGACCCAGGGAAAGGTAGAGCTCGGCGATGCTGTTGGCGTTGTTCCGCCGGGCGATGTCCACCAGGATACCGGCGCAGGCCCGGGCGTCCTCGGCGGCATCGTGATGGTTGACCAGGGGCACGCCGGCCTCCTCCGCGGCATACGGTAAGGAGTTTGACACCAGCGAGTAGCAGCGCCGGGACAGCATCACCGTGCAGACGTAGTCGTAGGCCGGTCCGGCCAGGCCTGATACTTCAAGACCGGAACGTATGACCCCGAGGTCGAAGGCTGCATTGTGCGCGGCCAGGACGTCGCCACCTATGAAGGCGCCGATTTCCGGGAAGAGTTCACCGAACCGCGGGCGGCCGGCAACGTCCTCGGCGCGGATGCCGTGGATGCGGGTGTTGTGGAACTCGAAGTGGTCGTGGTTCTCCGGTGGGCGCATCAGCCAGGACGCTTCCTCCACTACAACCCCGCCACGGACTTTGCTGAGGCCTACCGAACAGGGCGATCCCCGGAAGCCGTTGGCTGTTTCAAAGTCGATCGCCGTAAAGTCCAATGCCACTGGACAAGGTTACAGCCGAAAAAGGCCGCCCTTCCCGATTTCCGCGGTGGGGCGGCCCTTCCGGCCTGCATTGTGGTCAACGCTACATTCGGTGCCTACGGAGTGGCCCTGCGCAGGGTTGTGTAGGAACCTGCCGCGAGGACGACGCACAGGAGCGCAGCCCATCCGCTGATGGTGAGCGGCGTCTGCTGGGCGAACCAGTTTCCTATCACTCCCCACCACTGAAGCAAGGTGGACAAGGCGGCTATACCAATCAGGACCAGCCCGGTTCCAAGGGTTGAGATCAAGGTCCCGGTTGTCCCCCAGCGCTTGAAGATGGTGGCGAACCAGAATCCGATGATGAACATGAACATCATCACTATGAAGAAGAACGCTGCGGTGGAGTACCACGGCCCGTCCGTAACCCACGGGATCTTGAAGAAGTATCCGTACACACCCCAACCGTTGGTGGCCGCTTCAATGACGCCGCCCAGAAGGTACAGCCCCGTCATCCCGAGGGCAATGAGGGAAAAGAGCCCCAACGTTCCCAGGTAGAAGGCCTTGCGGCTGATGCTCAGGCCCTGGGAGAAGGGGAACACCAAGGTCATGCTTTGAATCCCCAGGACCAGGAAGTACCACAGGGGGGCCTGGCTTCCCCCGCCGTACTTGCCTTCCTGGACCGGGATCAGGGCAAAGATGGCCAGCGACATCAGGAAGGAGGCCGCAAGGATCGTCAGCGGCCAGCCGATATACGTCCACTTATTGATCAGCTGCATCCGGGCAACTGCTGCTGTCCTGCTCATCGCCTTGCCTCCATCGTGTTATCGGCGAAGTCTGCACTGCCTGTTCCTGTTGCTCCCGCCCCGGCCATGGTCTTGCGGACCACCAGTTGCTGCAGGGAAACGGGCGACAGTTCCAGGCCCAACTCCTGCGCTTCGGTTCGCTCGCGGCTGCTGAGGGCCTCATCCACCGTCACGGAAGCCAGGGACCCCAGCGTCTCGCGGTGCAGGATCCTGCGGCCGGCCAAAAATACGTCCACCTTGTCCGCGGATCCCGAAACGGTGACGGCCGAACCACGGATCTCGTCGGCATCTGCGTCCATGATGATCCGGCCCCGGTCGATGACCACCACATGCTCCAGCAGGTTGGCCACCTCGTCGATCAGGTGGGAGGACAGGATGATGGTGCGCGGGTGCTCTGCGTAGTCCTCCACCAGGCGGTCGTAGAACAACTGGCGGGCGACGGCGTCGAGCCCCAGGTATGGCTCGTCGAAGAACGTCAGTTCCGCGCGCGAGGCCAGGCCTATGATGACGCCAACGGCGGACAACTGACCCCGTGAGAGCTTCTTGATCCGACGCTTGACGGGAAGTTGGAAGTCCCCGGCCAACCGGTCGGCGAAGTCCTGGTCCCAGTTCTTGTAAAACAGGGCTGCGGATCGGAAGGCGTGCTGGGGCTGGAAGTCATCCGGATATTTCTGTGACTCCCGGATGAAACAGAGCCGGGACAGCACGGCATCGTTCTCATAAGCGCTGGCCCCAAAGACCAGCGCTTCGCCTGAGGTCGCGAAAGCCTGGGCGGTGAGGATGGACATCAATGTGGTCTTGCCCGCGCCGTTGCGTCCGAGCAATCCGTAGATGCGGTTTGCGGAGAGTCGGAGGTTGACGTTGTCCAGCGCGTTGAGGTCTTTGTAGTGCTTGATCAGGTTACGGGCCTCGACGATGGTGTCGTTCACAGGGCCGCGCTCCTTTCCTTGTCTGTCCCGGATTCCGGGGCAAGCCCGGAGCTGCGTTCAATCATGGTGTTCAGCTGCTCCGCCGAAATGCCCAACTTCCGGGCTTCCAGCACCAGCGGCTTGACGTACTGCTCCACAAACTCTTCGGTGCGGCGCGCGATCAACTGGGCGCGGGCTCCCGTGGCAACAAACATCCCTATCCCCCTGCGTTTGTAGAGAATTCCTGAATCCACCAGCACATTGACACCCTTGGCAGCGGTAGCCGGGTTGATGCGATGGAAAGCGGCAAACTCATTGGTGGAGGGCACCTGGGATTCCTCGGCCATGGTGCCGTCCACGATTCCGTTCTCGATGAGTTCGGCGATCTGCAGGAAGATCGGCTTGGTGTCATCGATCACGAGCACCTCCGCCTCACTGGTTCATTACTCATGTAACTAACCATACAAGCAGCGAAGCAAGAGTCAAGGGTTCTCCCCCGAAAATCACGACGACGGCCGTCAAGTAGGCTTGATGGGTGATCTTTTCTGCGATAAACGACCTTGCCGTATCCACTTTCGGGGGCGCGGGACCGGTTCAGCCCTCCATGGCTTCGTTCCTGCCGGACTGGTTGAACCCCGACGTGTTCCTCCGCGACTCACCGCTGGGACCGTGGGTGGTCCTCCTGGTCTGCGCCATTGTTTTTGCAGAAACAGGCCTCCTGGTGGGCTTCTTCCTGCCGGGTGATTCGATGCTGTTCACGGCGGGACTGCTGGTCTCCACCGGCGCCATCGAATTCAACCTGTGGGCCATGTGCGGCATGATCATCGTGGCTGCCATCATTGGCAACCAGACCGGCTATCTCATTGGATCGAAGGCCGGCCCGGCCATCTTCAACAAGCCGGATTCACGGCTTTTCAAGAAGGAAAATGTGGAGAGCGCCCATGCGTTCTTCGAAAAGCACGGTGGCAAGGCGCTGATCCTCGCGCGCTTCGTTCCCATCATCCGCACTTTCGTGCCGGTGATCGTGGGCGTTGCACAGATGGATAAGCGCAAGTTCTTCCTCTTCAACGTCATCGGTGCCGTCCTCTGGGGCGGCGGCGTTACACTGCTCGGCGCATGGCTTGGCCAGTTCGAGTGGGTCGGAAACAACATCGACATCATCTTCATTGTCATCGTCCTGATCTCGGTCATCCCGATCTTCATTGAAATCGGGCGTGGATTCGTGGCGAAGCGCAAGGCGGCAGCAGCAGGCACCGACCCCGTGGAAGAGTTCATCGAGGAACACGAGGGCGGCAAGCACGGCGAGCACTGAGGCTCACCGCTCAAGTACTGCAAAAGGCACCCCGCATCGCGGGGTGCCTTTTGCGTCAGGAAAACACTAGTTTGAGCCGGACTCGGACAACGCCTCCACAATTGCGGGAAGCAAAGCACGGAATGCCTGTCCGCGGTGGCTGATGGCGTTCTTCTCCCCAGAGCTCAGCTCGGCACAGCTGCGGTCCATCCCGGCCGGCTGCAGTACGGGGTCGTAGCCGAAGCCGCCTTCGCCGCGGGGTTCACGAAGGAGCGTGCCCTCCAGCTGGCCATACTCCACGGTCTCGCGGGCGATGCCATCGGGACCCGGCACAGCCAAAGCGGCAGCACAGACGAAGGCCGCTCCCCTGAACGAATCAGGAACATCGGAGAGCTGGGCCAGGAGCAGGTTCAGGTTGGCGGCATCGTCCCCGTGGGTTCCGGACCATCGGGCCGAGAAGATACCGGGAGCGCCGCCCAGGACATCAACAGCCAACCCGGAATCATCGGCAATGGCTATCAGACCTGTCGCCTCAGCCACGGCCCGGGCCTTGAGGAGTGAGTTCTCGGCAAACGTGACGCCGGTTTCCGCAACATCCGGGGCACCAGCCGCAGCAGCGTCCACCACCTGGGTATCGACGTCGAGCCCTGGAACCTGGCCCCTCAGCAGTTCGCGGAGTTCCTTCAGCTTGCCCTTGTTGTGGGTTGCCAGGACAAGCCGGGGCTCCGCCGTGGACCCTGTGGCGCTCACGGGGCCTCAGCCAGGGTTTCGCGCTGGATGGCGGACAGTTGCGTGGTGCCCAGCAAGGCGAGGTCAAGCAATGCGTTGAGCTCGTCGCGATCGAAGGGAGCACCTTCAGCCGTACCCTGGACTTCAACGAACTTCCCTGATCCGGTGACCACCACGTTCATGTCGGTCTCAGCGCGGACGTCCTCCACATAGGGCAGGTCAAGCATGGGAACGCCGTCGATGATCCCCACGGACACAGCTGCAATAGTGTCCACCAGCGGCTCGGCGTTGCGGGCGATGAGCTTGTTCTCGCGGGCGAAACGTATGGCTTCTGCAAGGGCAACGTAGGCGCCGGTGATCGCAGCGGTGCGGGTTCCGCCGTCGGCCTGCAGGACGTCACAGTCCAGGACGATCGTGTTTTCGCCGAGCGCCTTGGTGTCAATGATGGAGCGAAGGGAACGGCCGATCAGGCGTGAAATCTCATGGGTGCGTCCGCCGATCTTGCCCTTGACGGACTCACGGTCCGAGCGGGTGTTCGTGGCACGGGGAAGCATGGCGTACTCTGCGGTGACCCAGCCGCGGCCTTCACCCTTGAGCCAACGCGGCACGCCCTCCGTCAGCGAAGCTGTGCACAGGACCCGGGTGTTGCCGAACTCGATCAGTGCCGAACCTTCGGCCTGCTTGGACCAGCCGCGGGTGATGCTGATGGGACGCAGTTGGTCAGGTGTCCGGCCATCGGCGCGGATGACGGGTGTGGCTGTAGCTTCAGAAGTCATGGTTCAAGCTTAGCCAAGCCGGGGACACCTCCCGACGCCGCTCACGTGCTAGATCGTGTAGTGGACTCCAGCGACGGCGACGGCCACGTCACCGGCAAACACGGGTTTTGCTTCGGACAGCACTTTGGTTTGGGACGTCCACACGGGAATGTGGGTGAGTAGCAGCCTCTTGGCGGCCGCGTTGGTTGCTGCCTCGCCTGCCCTCTTGCCGGTGAGATGGACGTCCTTGATGTCATCGTCCCGGCCTTCCTCGAACGCTGCTTCACACAGGAACAGATCCGAGCCTTGGGCAGCATCTTCCAGCCCCTGGCACGAGTCGGTGTCACCGGAGTACGTCAGGATTTTGGTCACGGAGACGCCGTCCTTGCCAGGTTCGGTGGCCGTCACGCGCAACGCGTACGCCTCTTCCACCGGATGGTTGACGGCATACGGTGTCACCGTGAAAGGACCCACAGTGACAGGCCGGCGCTCGGCCCAGTGCGTGAAGTCGAATTCCTCATGCATGCCGGGATCCAGGTCCAGGCCATATGCCGTGGCCATCCGGTCCGCCGTAGCAGCAGGCCCCCACACCGGCAACCGGTCCCGTCCCCATCCGCCGGGCTTCCACCGGACAGCTACGTGGAGTCCGCAAAGGTCCATGCAATGGTCCGGATGAAGGTGGGTGAGGAAAATCGCGTCGATGTCTTCAAGGTCGGTGTACCGCTGGATCGCTCCCAGTGCCCCACTGCCGAGGTCCATGACGATCTTCCACTCACGTTCGCCGTCGTGCGCCGTCACCAAATAGCACGACGCCGGCGAGCCGGGACCGGGGAAGGAACCAGTGCAGCCCACGATGGTCAGCTTCACAGTCCACGCCCCAGGGGTGTGCCTGCAGTGCCGTTAAGGGCGCGGTCCGGCTGTACGAAATACGAGCGACGGGACAACCCTGTCCCTGACCGCGCGGCTTCCAGCATCTCGGGCGTGATGCGGGCCAGGCTGCCTGTGGGGTACTGCGCCGCTACATGGTCCACATGCTTCACGGAGAGCACTTCCGGCCCCAGGAAACGCCGGGCCAGTGTCTCGAATTGGGCGGCATCCCCGGTGGCAATGAACTCGTGGCTCGGCGTGGTGGACTCGGTGCGCTGGATGCCATGGGTAGCCAGGGCGCGATAAACGTCCTTGGCGGTCTCCTCGGCGCTGGAGACCAAGGTGACGTCCTCACCCATCACATAGGAGATGACACCGGTCAGCAGCGGGTAGTGGGTACATCCCAGAACCACGGTGTCCACACCGGCGTCCTTGAGCGGTTCCAAGTATTCGTTGGCGGCGGCGAGCAGGTCAGGGCCGGTGGTGATCCCGGCCTCCACAAAGTTCACGAACGCCGGGCATGCCACTGACGTGATGGTGAGGTCCGGGGCTGCAGCAAAGGTGTCCTCGTAGGCACGCGATCCCACGGTGGCCGAGGTTCCGATGACACCGATCCGGCCTGAACGCGTAGCCGAGACAGCCCGCCGTACGGCAGGCTGGATCACCTCGATGACCGGAATGCCATAGCGGGCCGTGTAGCGTTCCCGCGCGTCCCGCAGCACCGCCGCCGATGCTGAATTGCACGCGATGGTCAGCAACTTCACACCCGAGTCCACCAATTCATCCATGACGCCCAGGGCGTTGGCACGCACCTCGGCGATGGGAAGTGGACCATAGGGTCCGTTGGCCGTGTCACCGACGTAAAGGATCGATTCATTGGGGAGCTGATCGATGATGGACCGCGCGACGGTCAACCCGCCCACTCCTGAGTCGAAAATGCCGATCGGGCGCGTCCCGACAAGTTCCCCCGTAGTGATGGGGGCGTCACTGCCCAGGGCGCCGTTTGGTGAACCCGATGCTGAAGTCATAATTATTCGAGAATAAGGCTTCCCTTGGTGTGCGGCCATTACCTGTGGCCTCCGCCTCGTGTCTGATGTGTCACAAGGCGGGAGCAAGGCCCGGCCGTCCGGATCAGGATTTCGCCTGCCTTGCAGCCATCATGGCCTGCACCAGGGACTCCTGCAGCCACGTAGTGAAGTTGTAGACCAAGGCCAGGTAGCTCTCGACGTCCTCGGCCTGGCTCCAGTCCTGCATGCTGTGGATGTGTTCCGCGTCCGCTTCGTCCCGAATGTCCAGGCGTTCGGCCAGGACCAGGCGGACATCGTTCAACGCCATGGACCATCGGGTGGCGTCTTCCGGGGTCAGGACCAGCTCGTCTCTGTCCAGCCCCATGGCCGCGGCCCTGAGGGCGCCGATCTTGTTCTCCCGCACAGAGCGTTCGGTGAGTTGCCGGAACTCCAGCGAGCCGCCGTCGTCGTCCTTCATGACGTTGGGCAGAAGCCGCAGCAGGGCGCGGTCGCTGGGCTGTTTGACGTCCATGTCCAGCCCGATAAGTGCCGCCAACGGGTCTTCGTTCTGGCGTACGTCCTGCTCCAGCATGGAAATGACGTCGTCCAGCAATCCGCGCAGGAGGTCCCGCTCGGCGGGCTCGAGGAATCCGGTGATGCCCTTGAGCCCGTACTTGAATGCCTTAGCCACGCTGTCGGCCGCCCTTTCCGGGTGTTTCGTTGCCGCTCGCAGCCTTCTCCACCGTGGCCCACAGACCAAAACCGTGCATGGCCACCGCGTGCTGCTCCACTTGTTCCTTGCTGCCGTGGGCCACGATGGACCGGCCCTTCTTGTGGACCTCCAGCATGAGCTTGTGGGCTTTGGACTCGGAATAGCCGAAGTAACTCTGGAAAACAAAGCTCACGTAGCTCATCAGATTCACGGGATCATTCCAGATCACAAGGTTCCACGGGATATCAGGGGCTGTCAGGACATCGGTGGCGGACTGCTCTGCAGCTTTGGTCCGCTCATCAATGTCCGTGCCATACGCAACGCTAGGGCTCATCTGTCCATTCTATGGCGGCTCGCACTAGAGTGAATTCGTGAGTAGAGCCACGTCCTGGGATCATCCCGCAACTTCCTTGTACACAGACCACTACGAACTGACGATGCTTCAGGCCGCTTTGCATTCAGGCGCCGCGCATCGCCGTTCAGTCTTCGAAGCCTTCGCCCGGCGGCTGCCGGACGGACGGCGCTATGGCGTGGTGGGCGGCACCGGCCGCCTGCTGGAGGGGATCGCCGACTTCCGCTTCGGCGACGCCGAGCTCGCATTCCTTGAGCAGAACAAGGTGGTCAACCAGGAAACCCTGGACTATCTGGCCGACTACAAGTTCAGCGGCGACATCTGGGGTTACGCCGAAGGTGACGCCTATTTCCCCAACTCCCCCATCCTGATCGTGGAATCCACCTTCGCAGAAGCCTGCATCCTGGAGACCTACATCCTGTCCGTCCTCAACCACGACAGCGCCATTGCATCCGCCGCTTCACGCATGACCTCGGCTGCGGGCACCCGCCCGTGCATCGAGATGGGCTCCCGGCGGACCCAGGAGGAATCGGCGACGGCGGCCGCCCGCGCCGCTGTGATAGCCGGCTTCGCCAGCACCTCCAACCTGGAGGCCGGACGACGCTACGGCATCAAGACCGTGGGCACCGCGGCGCACTCCTTCACCCTCCTGCACGACACCGAGCGGGAGGCCTTCGAAGCGCAGATTGCGGCTTTCGGCCCCGGGACCTCATTGTTGGTGGACACCTACGACGTCGAGGCAGCGGTCCGCACTGCGGTGGAACTCGCCGGCGACAAACTCGGCGCCGTGCGCCTGGACTCGGGTGACCTGATTGCACAGGCCCAGTGGGTACGGCAGTTGCTCGACGACCTCGGCAACGTCAACACCAGGATCGTGGTGACTTCGGACCTCGACGAGTTCGCCATAGCCGCACTGCAGTCCGCCCCAGTGGACTCCTACGGCGTCGGCACCTCGTTGGTGACAGGCTCCGGCGCCCCCACGGCCAGCATGGTCTACAAGCTGGTCAGCCGCACCAACGATTCCGGTGATTTCATCTCCGTGGCCAAGGCCGCCAAGAACAAAACCAGCGTGGGCGGACGTAAATACGCCCTCCGCAAGCTCAATGAGCGAGGCCGCGCCACCCAGGAGGTCGTCGGCATCGGACACCGCCCCGAAGACGACGGCAACGACCGCGTGCTGCTTCACCAATTTGTCAAGAACGGCGAGGTATTGCCGGGCTGGACCGGCCCGGAGGGCGTCATTCGTGCCAAGGAACAGCACGCGGCCACCATGGCCGAACTGCCCGCCGTCGTAAACCGCCTCCAGCGCGGCGAGGCCGCCATCCCCACCGTCTACGAGGAGAACTGATGTCCCGCGCCCTGATCATCGTCGATGTCCAGAACGACTTCTGCGAGGGCGGCACGCTGGCCGTCGAAGGCGGTGCCGCCGTCGCCGGAGCCATCACCGAATACGTGGACGCCAACCAGCAGCACTTCGACCACATCGTGGCCACCCAGGATTGGCATATTGAACCGGGCGACCACTTCTCCGATGACCCCGACATGGTGGAGTCCTGGCCTCCGCACTGCCGTGCCCGGACCAAAGGTGCGGAGCTTCACGAAGACCTGGACCCCGAGTACATCCAGGCCTATTTCCGCAAAGGGCAATACACGGCGGCCTACTCCGGCTTTGAAGGTGTCCTCGCCCCCGAAGACGACGTTCCTACCGGAGACCTGAAAGCCGGGGCGGCCGTTGCCGAAGTCCTCGACGAGGATGCCATCGGCCTCGATGACTGGCTGCAAAGCCACGACGTCGAAGACGTGGTGGTGGTGGGCCTCGCCACCGACTACTGCGTCAAGTCAACAGCGCTCGATGCTGTGCAGGCCGGCTACAACACCACCGTCATCGCCGGGCTTACCGCCGGAATAGCCGACGACCTCACCGAGGCGCTGGACGAAATGGAAGCAGCCGGCGTCGACGTCGAACGTGACTGAAACTGACCTCACAGCGTGACAGCAGAAAGCCAGGGGGCGCCGCAACCGCGGCGCCCCCTGGCTTTTCTGCAGATGAAGGTCCGCCTATTTCCTGCCGATGAACCAATCCTGGAGCTTGCGCAGGCGGGCCTGCAACTGCTCCTCATTGGCCTGCGCCACCGCCGGGCCACCACACACCTCACGAAGTTTGGTGTGCACTACTCCGTGCGGGGTCCCGGTACGGGCAGCCCACGCAGCGACGTTCTTGGCCAACTCGTTCCGGAGATCCATGAGCATCCGGTGGTCAGGCACAGCGGGTGCAGCCGCAGCCGCCAGCGGTGACTGGCGTTTCTTACGCGACTGCTGATCGTGCTGGCGTTGACGCAGAAGTGTTCCCACTTGCTCGGCGTCGAGGAGCCCGGGAATACCCAGGAAGTCCAATTCATCATCGGAACCGATATCCGCTCCCGTGCCGAACTCGCCGCCATCGAAGAGGACGCGGTCAAACGACGCCTGGGAGTCCAGTGCTTCGAACTTGCCCTTGGTGAGCTCGTCTGATGCTTTGTCCTCACGGTTGGCCTCGGCCATGAGGTTCTCTTCGGGATTGAAGAGACCGTCCTCGTCCTTCTCCGGGCGGTCCAAAGCGTGATCACGCTCCGCCTCCATGGTGTTGGCGAGGATCATCAGCGGCGGCACGGACGGAAGGAAGACCGACGCCGTCTCGCCCCTCTTGCGGGCACGCACAAAACGTCCCACGGCCTGCGCGAAGAACAACGGCGTGGAGGTGGAGGTGGCGTAGACGCCGACCGACAGGCGCGGGACGTCAACGCCTTCGGACACCATGCGGACGGCCACCATCCAGCGCTGTTCTCCTGCGGAGAATTCCTCGATCTTGCTGGAGGCTTTGGAGTCATCCGAGAGAATCACCGTGGGCGACTGACCCGTGATTTTCTTGAGTTGGCCCGCGTAGGCGCGTGCGTCGTCGTGGTCCGTCGCGATGACCAGGCCGCCGGCGTCCGGCACCGTCCGCCTGACTTCGCTGAGGCGTTTGTCAGCAGCAGCCAGGACGGCGGGGATCCATTCACCGGTAGGGTTCAACGCCGTGCGCCATGCCTGCGACGTGATGTCCTTGGTGACCGCCGCTTCACCCAGCGAGGCCGCCATTTCGTCGCCGGCACTGGTGCGCCACCGCATCTGGCCCGAGTAGGCCATGAAGAGCACGGGGCGGACCACGTGGTCCCGCAGGGCATTGCCGTAGCCGTAGGTGTAATCGGCCTTGGAACGCCGGATGCCGTCCCTGTCCTCAGCGTATTCAACAAACGGAATGGGTGAGGTATCCGAGCGGAACGGAGTACCTGTCAGTGACAGGCGCCTTGCGGCCGGATCAAATGCCTCACGGAGGCCGTCGCCCCAAGAGAGCGCTTCACCGCCGTGGTGGATTTCGTCCAGGATCACCAACGTGCGCGCCGCTTCAGTCTTGGCCCGGTGCAGCATGGGCTTGCTCGCCACTTGCGCGTACGTGACGGCCACGCCAACGAAACCGCGACCGTGCTGGCCGTCGGAGTTCTTGAAGTTGGGATCGATCGCAATGCCCACCTTGGCGGCGGCATCAGCCCACTGCCGCTTCAAATGGTCCGTCGGGGCAACGATCGTGATCCGGTTGACCACGCCGCTGTCCAGCAGTGTGGTGGCAATGCGCAACGCGAAGGTGGTCTTACCGGCACCGGGCGTCGCCACGGCGAGGAAGTCCTTGGGGTTCCGGGTCATGTAGAGGTCAAGGGCCTCCTGCTGCCAGGCACGGAGCTTGGGCGCAGTTCCCCAGGCGGCCCGTTCCGGGTACGCCGGAGGAAGGGATGGACCGCCGAAAAGTGTTTCTGTCATGCTGGCTCCCCCGGCCTGATGGCAAAGACCATTACCTCCAGCCCGGCGGGAACGCCGGGCTGGAGGACACAGTAACGATCAGAAGGGACCTGTGTTCGCTTCCCACCCACTACTTGGAGTTGCCCGGGCCGCCGTTTTTTCCACCGTCGTTGCCGGGGCGGAGACCTTCATAGATTTCCTTGCACTCCGGGCAGACCGGGAACTTCTGGGGGTCCCGTCCGGGCGTCCAAACCTTGCCGCACAAGGCAATGACCGGCTCGCCGGTCAACGCCGACTCCATGATCTTTTCCTTGCGGACATAGTGGGAAAAACGCTCGCGGTCGCCGGGTTCCACTTCCTGGCGCGTTTCCTCGCGCTCAATGGTGGCAGTGGACGTTCCGGCTCCGGAAAGCTCGCGCATGGGGTCGTTTTCGAATGGATCCGGAGGAAGCGTAGTCATGCCAAACATCTTACCGTCTAGATCCCCTGCCACTCCGGCTTGTTGTCGTACGTGTGCCGATAGTAATCAGCCAACTTCAACGATGACGCGGCAGCCTCATCCACCAGGATTGTTGCGTGGGGGTGCATCTGGAGGATGGACGCGGCACAAATCGCGGCCACGGGTCCTTCCACGAAATCACGCACCGCCTGTGCCTTTTGGGCACCGGTTGCGACCAGCACCACATGCCGGGCATCCATAATGGTCCCCAGCCCCTGGGTCACTACGTGGTGGGGAACATCGTCGATGCTGTCGAAGAAGCGGGCGTTGTCCTTCCGGGTCTGCTCAATCAGTGTTTTGATCCGGGTCCGGGAGGCCAAGGATGATCCCGGCTCGTTGAAACCGATGTGACCGTCGGTGCCAACGCCCAGGATCTGGAGGTCCACACCCCCAACGGCCTTGATGGCATCCTCGTAGTCCTGGCAGGCTGCCTCCAGATCTTTGGCGGCACCGTCCGGACCGTGCACGTTCTCCGGCTTGATGTTCACCCGGTTGGTGAATTCGCGCCGGATCACCTCGCGATAGGACTCGGGGTGTCCGGCCTCGAGGCCAACATACTCGTCCAACGCGAACCCGTGAGCCTGGCTGAAGTCCAGCCCTCCGGCATCGTAGCGGCGCGCGAGTTCGTCATAGACAGGCAGCGGTGAGGACCCAGTAGCCAGGCCCAGCACAGCATTCGGCTTACGACGGACCAATGCTTCAATGGCATCGGCTGCAAGCGCACCGATCTGCTTGGTGCCAGGGAGAATGACAACTTCCATCGTCACGGCCTTTCTTGGTAACGGACTTTGAGCTATCTGACAGAGACGTTATCCCATGTCCCATCTATGGGCATGGTTGTTACGCGGCTAACGGTTCACACTGAGCTGCGCGAACATTTCCGGACCCCGCGCGTCCAACCATTTTCCACCGAGGCGGATGCCCACGATGAAAAGGATGACACCCAGAACAGGACCTGCCACCAAATTGATCCAGCCAGCCTCCGGCCCGCCGGTGAAAGCCTGGACTGCCACCAGCGCAAGTTCCGGAACCAGCAGGAGGGCCAGAAGGCCCATCCCCACCGCTTGGACGGCCAAAGTCTGGGCAACGTTTCCCGGCGGCTTCTTGAACGGGCTGTCGCCCGGCAAGGGAACGGCAATGTTGTAGCGGGCCGAAATGACTGAAGAAAGCCCCAGACCGGTGAAGAGAGTCCCGAGGGACAATCCCAGGAGGTTGGGCAGCCACTGCCACTCCCCCGTCACGAAGAGCGGCCCCACAGTGAAGAGCAGAACGATCGGAAGCGATATGGCCAGACAGGCCAAAGCCCGCCCCAGCCTGTCGTCGACTCCCCTGACGCCCGACGCGAGGTGGAGGGCAAAAGCAGTGTTGTCGTAAGAGACATCAGCGCAGATGGACCATGCCATAACGAAAGCGGTCAGCGGACCCAGAATCATGAGCAAGCCATAGCTGCCGCTCTGTGCGCCGCCGAAGTAGAACAACACAGGAAACATGGGAACAATCACCAGGGAAGCCGCATACCTCGGATCCTTCAACCAGTAGATCAGCGCCCTGGCAGCAACCGCGCCCGCCGGCGTCCCCGGGAGCAGGCCGAACAAGCCCAGCTTTCCGCCCTTCCTTGCAGTGCCTCCCGAGTATGCCGGCGTCACCAGCGCACGCTTCAGGAGCACATGCCAGCAAAGGAGGAGCACGGCAATGGTGGCCGCCGCGATCAGGAACTTCAGTCCAGCCGCAGCGGGATTACCAGAGTCGATGTCGCCGCCAAGGGACCAGGCCGCACCCAGGGGCGTCCACGACACCGTTCGGGCGAGCACCGGAAGGTAGTCGGCGCTGCCGCGGACACCATCCACCAAGCCCACCATCATGGGGCCCAACAGGATTAAGGGGATGAAGACAATGATGCTGCTGACGTCCTTGAAACGCCTCGAAGCCGCCAGGCCGGCTGTCGCCGTCGTGACCACTTTGGACAGCACGATGCACGTCAGCGCACCGAGGACGGCCCCCAGCAAGGCGCCGGTGACCGCCGGAACACTGCGCCACCAGGTTCCGACGGTTCCCAGAGCAGCAATCAAGGTAGCCAGGCCGGGAATGCCGATGAAGCCCGCAAGGGCAAGGCCCGTCAACAGTTGTTTGGAAGGTATGGCGAAGGTGGTGAACCGCGCGGGGTCCAGGGTCATGTCCGCCGCCGAAGCAACAAGCGGGATGATGGCCCACCCAAGGATTGTCGCCGCTCCACCCAATACCACTACGGTGTGGGCGATCTCCGGATCAGCCAACCGCAGTGCTATGAGGCCTCCAACCAGGAGGACCAGCAATCCCAACGCATACAGGAGCCCCAGGGCCATGCCCACCAGCTGCCACGGGCTGCGCTTGAACCCATTAAGGAGCAGGCGCCACTTGAGGCTTAGAAGGTGCGCAACCATTCCAGGCCCTCCGTCCGGTGTCCGCCGCCCACCAACTGGACGAAGCGTTCCTCCAACGTCGAGCCATCGCGGACCTCGTCCACGGAGCCCGCTGCCAGAACTCGTCCACCAGCCACCACTGCAACGTGGCTGCACATGCGCTGCACGAGGTCCATCACATGGCTGGAAACAATAACCGTACCTCCGGAGGCGACGTATCCCTCCAGGATGCCGCGGATGTTGGCAGCCGACACAGGGTCCACCGACTCAAACGGCTCGTCAAGGACAAGGAGACGCGGTGCATGGATGAGAGCGGAGGCCAAGGCGATCTTCTTGGTCATGCCGGCGGAGTAATCCACCACCAACGAACCGGCGTCGGCTTCAAGGTCAAGGGCCGCCAGCAACTCAGGAACCCGTGCACCAACAACGTCGCGGTCCATGCCGCGAAGGAGACCGGAATACGTCACCAGTTGCTCGCCCGTCAGCCTGTCAAAAAGGCGCACACCATCAGGCAGGACCCCCATGAGCTTCTTGGCCTCCAACGGGCGGGCCCATACGTCGACCCCATGGATCAAGGCTGTGCCAAAATCCGGCCTCAGCAGACCGGTGGCCATGGACAACGTGGTGGTCTTGCCTGCACCGTTGGGACCGACCATCCCGTAAAAGGATCCGGCAGGTACTTCCAGGCTGACGCCATCCACGGCGATCTTGTCGCCGAAGCGCTTGGCCAGGCCACGGATGGACAAAGCAGCCCGGGGCGCTGAAGCAGTCGGCGCCCCGGAGGCCTGGGTTGCGGGGGTCTGTCCAGGGACCTGTGGCGGTGCGGGGAATTGTGGAGTCGGGGCATCCTGAGGTGGAGCGGACGTGGGCGTGGGTTCATGGCGTGGTTCCGTCATGTGACCAGCCTAACCTCGTCGCAGCGGAGCCGGATCCGGTTCTAGAAGCCGTGGCGGGGGACGGCCCGCTGGTATTGCGGAACCCAGGGGATGTCATGGCCGAGTTCGTACGCAGCCCTCAGCCACCAATGGGGATCGCGCAGGGCCGCCCGTGCCATGAACACGCCATCCGCCCTGCCGTTGGCAACGATGTCCTCGGCCTGTGCAGCACTGGTGAGGAGCCCCACCGCACCAGTGGGGACACCGGCGTCGCGCCTTATCTGTTCGGCGAACCCGGCCTGGTAGCCAGGCACGGCCCTGATTTTCTGGTGCGCCACAGCGCCGCCGGAAGAGACATCCACGAGGTCGACGCCGCGACCGGCAGCAGCGCGGGCCAGGCGGACTGATGCCTCAGCGTCCACTCCCCCGTCAGCCCAATCGGTAGCGGAGATCCTCAACAGGAGCGGCATGGAGTCCGGGATGACGTCGCGGACCGCGTCCACCACAGTGAGCATGAGCTTGTTCCGCCCCTCCTCGTTTCCACCCCACCTGTCCGTCCGGGTGTTGATGAGGGGGCTTTGGAACTGGTGCAACAGATATCCGTGGGCGCCGTGGATCTCCACGGTGTCGAAACCGGCAGCAACGGCCCGTGAGGCCGCGGCGGCAAAGTCGTCCACCACGGCAAGGATGTCCTCTTCGCTCATGGCAGCCGGCGCGGCATAGCCGTCAAACGGCTGGGTGGCAGGTCCAACGGTGCCCCACCCGCCGTCGGACGACGGCACGGAACCTGACTGATGAGCGAACGGCCAGTACGTCGAAGCCTTGCGCCCTGCATGGGCCAGCTGCGCGCCGATCCGGCACTCCACTGCGCCATGCCGGTGGACAAAATCGACAATGCGTTCCCAGCCCGCAGCCTGCTCATCGGAGTAAAGTCCGGCGTCCAACGGGCTGATCCTGCCCACAGCGTTCACCGCCGCGGCCTCACTCATGATCAAGGCGGCTCCACCTGCGGCGAAAGAACCGAGGTGCATCAAATGCCAGTCGTTGGGGACGCCTTCTCCGGTCCCGGGATGACAGCTGTACTGGCACATGGGCGAGACCCATCCCCGGTGCGGGATGGTCAGTGAACGCAGCTGCAGCGGGGAAAACAACGCGGAAGGCACTAGAAAAGAACCCTCGCGAGTCCCTGACGGGCCTTGGCTACCCTCTCGTCCGATGTTCCGACGACCTCGAAAAGCTCGAGGAGCCGTACGCGCGCGGTCTCGCGTTCAGGACCGAAATTCCTGCCGATGAACGTAATGATGCGGCTGAAGGCGTCCTCGATGTGTCCCCCGGAAACGTCAAGGTCTGCAACGCCCAACTGGGCGTCCAGGTTGTCCGGTTCCCGGGCGGCAAGGTCACGGAGGCTCTCTGCCTCCGGAGCGGAAAGGTTCTCCAACCGGGCCATGAGTTCAACCTGGGCAAGTCCGGCTTTGGCGTCAGCGTCGGCTGGCTGTTCAAGGAGGGCTTGCTTGTAGGACGCAGCTGCTCCGGCGTAGTCACCGGCCTCGATCGCGTCGATGGCGGCCTGGTGCAGGGGCGGGAGGGGCTCAGGCCCGGCGTCTTCACCCTGGGCTGCGGCGTCCCCGATGCTACCGGTGACCCCGTTGGCGGCAGCTACCTTGAGGAGTTCGTCCACCAGGTCCTTGATCTGCGCGTCAGCGGCAGGACCTTGGAAAAGAGGAACCGGCTGGCCTTTCACCACGGCCACCGCCGTGGGGACAGCCTGCACCTGGAAAGCCTGGGCCAGCTGCGGGAAGGCGTCGACGTCGGCCGCGGCAAGAACCAACCGCCCGGCGTAACTCGCCACCACGCGCTCAGCGGAGTCAAGGACTGCGGGTGATTCCGGTGCATAGCGCGACCAGAGAAGGAAGAGAACAGGAACCTGCGCAGACAGCTGCACCAGATCCTGGAAGTTTGTTTCGGTGGCATCCACGCGAAGGGGTGCCCTGCCGGCGCCACCATTGGTTTCATCACCGTTGGGGGTGCCGCCGTCGCGCGCAGCACCGTCCGCGGAAGCGGAGGCTGGCGGCGCGGGAGGTGCGGCCGGGCGGCGCAGTGACGAGAGGTCAACGGCGCCGCGAAGGTTGAGCTGGCTGGCAGCGGCTGGAGTGGGTCGGTATCCGGGCGAACTCATACCATCCACTCTAGCCGCTGCCCTGCAGCGGAATTGCCTATTTGAAGCTTGCCCCTACCAAGCCACGGGTGGCAGCTACGAGCTTCATGGGGTCGGCAGATCCTGCCGGCGGAATGTACACCGCCACGGACTCGGCGAAGTTCAGCACCATGCCGGTAGTAGTCTCCTTACCCCCGGCAAAGACGGCGGAATCGTCTTCAAGCAGGAGTTTGTCTCCTGCCGCCTTGGGCGTGCCCTCGAAGGCGAAGTCCAGGCGACCCACCACCAGCGCACCGCCGTCGGCAGTGCGCAGCACTACGGTCTGGTTGGGCACGGGTGTGTGGGTGAACTTGAAGTTGGCGCTGGTCCCGTTCTTCACGGTGTCTGCCTGGTAGGCAAGGGCACCGGCGATGTACGGGGACGCCTGGCCGTCGGCCAGCTTGCTCCGGTTCGGGGAATCAGGCGTGGTCAGCATTTCAGCCAGAATGCCCAAGGCCTCGTTGCCGCTGTACGCCAAGCCGGTCTTGTCGGCGGCAGGCACAGGTTCGGTTCCTTCACGGGGAACCGGGAACGACGGGAAGTTGGTGCCCGGCTGGAGCGGGGCACTGCCCCAGAGCTTGTAGTTTTCGCGCGGCGAGAGCTGAACCAGCGTCAGGACCTGCGGCACAACGTTGCCCTCGCCCTGGGTCAGGGCAAAGACTGTACGCGGCCACTCGCGCTTGGTGCTGATGACGCTGCTCTGGAGCTTGGTGGCCCGGACGGGCATACGGGCTTCGTAAGCCGACACAGCGGTGCGGACCTTGTAGTTCTGCGTACGGATCTGCAGTTCCATCTTGTCAACGCGGGGAGCCAGCTTGGCTGCATCCTTGGCAGCGTCAGCAGCATCAACCGTGCTGGCAACCTGTTCCAGGATCCGCTGCAACTGGGATTCCAGCAGCACGGGGGTGCCGCCTTCACCTTCGGCAGGAGCTGCGGCAGAAGAGGTGGGGGTCGCCTCAGGCGTGGTGGTTGCCTGGGCGGCGACAGCCGTGCCGCCTACCATGACCGCGGCCAAAGCGGCAGCAATGGCGGTCACCCGGAGCGCAGGGCCCTCGGTCTCCGGACCACGACGACGGCCGGCGTCACCTGACGTCGACTGGACGGGCAGCGTGGTGGTCTCCCCGCCATCATGCGGCTCGTCGTCCTGGCCGTCCTTGCGGCGGTTGGACAGGGCTTTGGCGATGAAGGGCAAAGCCGCTCCCACCAGGATGATGATGATGCCCAGTACGATCAGCGGCACGGCCCAAGGGGTGGTGGCGTTGTTCGGGAAGGTCATGGAAATCGACGACGGCGCAGGCTGGGTTCCGTCTGCGGCTACCAGCAGGGACCACTCGCCATCAGCAGGAGGGTTCCAGGTGTAGTCCAGCTCTCCGCTGGCGTCTTCGGTGCTGACCCACAGATCGGATCCCGCCGGGGAGGGGGCCGTTGCTTCGCCGTCCACCGAGGAGGCTTCCAGTGACTTCTGGTCTGCTGACACGCCGGTCAGCGTGGTGTGGGCAGTCCCACCCACCCAGGCTTCAACGTCGTCCGGACGTCCGGTGGCGACCATGAAATTGCCTTCGCCCTGGATCTTGATCTTCACTGGCCCCTCATGAAGGGCAATCAACTTGGGGTCGATCACCGTCAACGGGGCAGCTTTGGTATCGCTGGGAACCGAGGCGGTTACGGTCTCGGAGGGGGCCCAGAAAGTCAGCTGGCCAATGCCGGCCAGCATCGTCAGCAGGCCCAGCAGCACCAGCAAGGCTGCAGTCTTCAAACGCACAGGATCACCTATCATCAGCGGTCGTTGAACTTCAAGGGTAACCGTTTTGTTATCAGAGAGTCAGATCGGGGTGATCTCCCCAACATCGGGAAAACCCCGCCATCGCGCCGCCCCCGCGGCATTCCGAGCTCCTGATAGTGTGGCGATGATCATGATAAACGGGCCTTTCAGCGCCTGAATCAGCCCTTTACCACTAATGAAAAGGCAGCAAAACCGCGTGAAAGACCACTTGGAGCCCCGTCCCACCGATGAGCCCGGGTCAAGTGCGGTGGATGCTTCCTCGGACGGCACCGCCGCAACGGTTCCGGTCCGCACCGGACGCCTCGCCGCCCTCGGGCGCAGGTTGAAGCAGCCCATTCCCGGAGCCCGCAACCGCGTACGGTTCGAAATGCCCCCCGAAGACGAAACAGATGAGGGGGCAGGCAGCCTCCGGCCGGAGGACGACCACGGCTTCGGAGCCCCGGGGCCTCGGATGTCATCCCAGCATCCCCTCTATGTGGGCTTCATGGGGACCGCCGGCGTCGGCATTGCCCTTGCAGTCTTCTACATCGCCAGCAACACCACCCAGCTCATCCTGTGGATCGTCGCCGCACTCTTCATAGCTCTGGGCCTGGACCCCGTAGTCCGCTGGCTGGAGTCCCGAAGGGTCCCCCGGCCCGCCGGCATCCTGATCTCCGTTTCAGCCCTCGTCCTGGCCGTGGCAGGGTTCTTCGCAACCCTGATCCCCACCATCGTTGAACAGGTATCGGAAATCGTTCGCCAGGCCCCCGAATGGATCCGGGGCTTCCTCGACTCGGACTTCTTCCGCAACGCCGACAGCCAGTTCGGCGTCCGTGACCGGATCACCACCGAGCTGGATAAATTCGTCAAGGATCCCGAGGCCATGGGCGGCATCTTCGGCGGCGTGGTCGGCTTCGGCTCCACGGTTGCCAACGGCCTGTTCGGCTCGCTGATCGTGCTGGTCCTGAGCCTCTACTTCCTGGCGGCCCTGCCGTCCATGAAGAAGTGGGCCTACCGCCTCGCTCCCCGGTCCCGCCGACCCCGTGTTGAAGCTCTTTCAGAGGCGATCACCGATTCCGTGGGCAACTACGTGATCGGCCAGGCCTGCGTTGCTCTCCTGAATGCGATCTTCGCTTTCATTGTGATGACCATCCTGGGCATCCCCTTCAGCGTCCTGCTTGCCTTTGTGGTGGCCCTGCTCGCCTTCATTCCGCTGGTGGGCGGCATGATCGCCGCCGTGGTGGTCATCCTGGTAGCCCTCACCGCCGGGTGGCAGACCGCCGTTATCTACGCGATCGCCTACTTCGCCTATCTGCAGTTCGAGGCGTACTTCATCTCGCCACGCATCATGCAACGTGCCGTGGCCGTTCCGGGCGCCGTGGCTGTGATCTCGGTGATCGCTGGTGGCAGCCTGCTCGGCGTCCTGGGCGCGCTGATCGCCATTCCCACGGCGGCCGCCATCATGCTGCTCATCAAGGAAGTGTTCATCATCCGCCAAGACCGGCACTGACCTCGTCCCCTGCCTGGTTCTTGTACAGATAATGCCCCCCAACCGCGAGGTTGGGGGGCATTACCCGTACAAGAACTCTTCGCTGCAGCGAACGGACTACCCGTTCGCTACCGGACTACCCGTTCGCTACCGGACTACCCGTTCGCTACCGACCCCGCCCACTCGCGGGGCAGTCCGTCAACGCCGGCACCTGCGGGAGTGACGTCGTCGACGATTTCATTCAAGACCCGCGCCGCGTACTTCTCGCCCACCCACAGGTGCTTGGCGCCATCGACGCCGACAATCCGGGCCTGCGGCACCAAGCTGAACCGCTGTGCTGCTTCGGCAGGCTGCAGGTAGTCATCGTGCTCCGGTACCAGGACCGTGAGCGGCTTGCCGGAGACGGCCCATTCCTTGAGGTGGACATCGGTGGCGCGGTGCAAGGGCGGGGAAAGCAGCACTGCACCTTCGATCTCCGGGGCCACCGGCTCCACAGCGCCATACATCAAGGCAAGTTCGGTGCCGAAGGACCAACCGACGAGCCAACGGTTAGGCAATCCCCGCTCGACAGCAAAGCGAACTGCCGCTTCTACGTCGTAACGCTCTCCGATACCTTCTTCGAAGTGGCCATCGCTGGTACCGCGCGGCGACTGGGTGCCGCGCGTGTTGAACCTGAGCACAGCCACACCGGCCAGCGCCGGGAGCCTGTAGGAGGCCTTCCGGTAGACGTGGGAATCCATGAACCCACCGTGCGTGGGCAGCGGGTGGAGGGTAATCAACGTCGCGGTGACCTCCCCTGATTCCGGCAACGCCAGCTCGCCCAGCAGCACCTTGCCGTCCTCTGTGGTGAACTCCACATTCTCGCGGCGGGCGGGAAGGACCGTGGAAGCGCGGATCTCCGAGGGGGCAGCCTGCGGGGTAAACACGAACGAGGCGGGGTCGAAAGTCATGGTTCCCAGCCTAGCGAATCAGCGGTAGCGGTACGTCCTGCCCGTCCAACAATTGGTGTGCCAGTGCCTGCGTTCGGCCAACCCGGCCGCTTGCCCGAACAGGTGGCTGTCGGACCACACCACCAGATGCGCGATGCCGGGAACGATGGCCGTGGAGCAGCCGGGGCAGATGTACTGCTTCTCCGCTTTTTTGGCTGTCATGGTCCGGACCATCCAGTCACCATCCGGAGCACTTTCCCGCCGGGCAATTCCACCCCGTGCCCTTTCAAGGTCAAGCTCAGGTACCGGCTCGGCCCATTTGCCGCCGGCATTGCCGGAGCGTGTGCTGGACGCGTTGCGACGAGGGCGGTTGGAGCGGGGCATGCTTCCATTCTGCCCCAGCCACACTGTTGCAGATGCTGAGACGGTAATGTGGGGCGGGTGCGACTCGTCATAGCCCGTTGTTCTGTTGATTACGTTGGCCGCCTCAAGGCCCACCTCCCCCTCGCCACCCGGCTTCTGCTGGTCAAGGCCGACGGCTCGGTATTGGTGCACTCGGACGGCGGCTCCTACAAGCCGCTGAACTGGATGAGCCCGCCAGCCACACTCCGGGTGACCACGCCGGAGGAGACGGACGTGGAGGAAGGCGTAGTGGAACAGTGGACTGTCCAGTCTGCCAAGACCGATGACCGCCTGATCATCAACATCTACGAGCAACTGCATGACACCTCGCACGAGCTCGGTACCGACCCCGGCCTGATCAAGGATGGGGTGGAAGCGGATCTTCAGCGGCTACTTGCGGAGCAGATCGAGACCCTCGGTACCGGCTACTCCCTCATCCGGCGCGAATACTTCACCGCAATTGGTCCGGTAGACATCCTGGCCCGGGATGCCAACGGCGCTACAGTGGCCGTTGAACTCAAACGCCGCGGCGACATTGACGGCGTCGAACAGCTGACACGGTACCTTGAGCTGCTCAACCGCGATCCCCTCCTGGCACCAGTGCGCGGCATCTTCGCCGCGCAACAGATCAAGCCCCAGGCAAAGGTCCTGGCCAACGATCGCGGGATCGCCTGCGTGACGCTGGATTATGACGCCATGCGGGGCGTGGATGACAGCGAGTCCCGGCTCTTCTAGCACTTCCCCGGGCTCATGTGCCGCAGGCCACTAGAATCGACATCATGACTGCCGCAGATCGTTTGTCCACTTCTTCCGCGCCAAGCCACCAGATCATCAAAGGCACGATTGTCAGTGACGGCGAGGTGGTGGAGGACGGCCTTGTTGCCATCGAAGGCGACAGAATCGCCTACGCCGGAGCTGCGGGTGGCTTTGATCCGGAATCATTTGAAGGTTTCCAGAGCGCTGTCCGTTTGGGAGTCCCCAGCGGCAGCTACCTGATTCCCGGACTGGTGGATGTTCACTGCCACGGTGGCAATGGCGGCGACTTCCCTGGCGGTGAAGAGGCATCGGCGCGCAAAGCCGTCGACTTCCTGCACCGTTCGGGAACAACAACGTTCCTGGCCAGCATGGTGACCGCTCCCCCGGAGGACCTCCTCCGTGGCATCCAGCTGTATGTAAAGCTCGCGGATGAAGGCCTCGTAGCCGGAATCCACCTTGAAGGCCCGTTCCTGTCCCATGCCCGCTGCGGAGCCCAGAACCCGGACTACTTGCTGGAACCGGACCTGGACCTCATGGAGGAGCTCGTTGGCGCTGCCGCCGGCAAGCTGGCCACCATGACCTATGCCCCCGAGCTTCCTGGCGCGGCCGCGCTGGTGGACCTGATGACCTCCCACGGCGTCACTCCGTCGCTGGGCCACACCGATTGCGATGACGCCACGGCAACGGCGTCACTGGCCGCCGCCCGTGAAGGGCTGGAATCAGCAGGGTTCGACGGCGTCAGCTCACTTCCCACCGTGACCCACCTTTTTAATGGGATGCCTCCACTGCACCACCGGGCGCCGGGTCCCGTTGCTGCCTGCCTGCGGATGGCGCAGGAAGGAAAGGCTGTGGTGGAGCTCATCGCCGACGGCACACATCTGGATCCCAGCACGGTAGCCACGGTCTTCCAACTTGTAGGAGCTGCCAATATTGTCCTGGTGACGGACTCCATGGCCGCCGCAGGGCTTTCGGACGGCAGCTACATGCTGGGCCCCTCCCCTGTGACCGTCAGTGATGGTGTCGCCACGCTCGACGCCACGGGGTCAATCGCAGGCGGCACCGCCACCCTCCTGGAGGTTGTCCGCAAAACCGTAGCTGCCGGCGTCGATCTTCCCGACGCCATTTGTTCCGCGACGGCGGTACCTGCGGCTGTCCTTGGACTTTCCGACGAAATAGGCGGACTGCGCCGTGGCCTGCGTGCCGACATCGTTGTTACTAACGAAGATCTTGAACTCACTGGCGTGATGCGCAACGGCCAGTGGCTGTCACAGCGCTAATTGAATGAGCCGCGTTACCTTCTTTTTACCGAAAATTTTCCAGAATTGCCCAAAAGACCGTTGACCTCCGGCAGGGCACATGAAAGTGTTGTAGCAGTCTTTGTGTAGGTGGTTTTCATGCTCGCAAGACGAGTTGCGAGCGTGAAGCTCCTGCGAATCCAACCGGCATCCCCGGACGGAATCCAAGATCTTCTCGCGGAGTAACAAAGCCGGTACGAGGTGTATCGGACTGAAGTTCCATAATGAGGAGAAATACATGGCACTGGGAACCGTCAAGTGGTTCAACGCTGAAAAGGGCTTCGGCTTTATCACCCCGGATGACTCGGATGGGGACGTTTTTGTTCACTACTCTGAGATCCAGACCGGTGGCTTCAAGACCCTCGATGAGAACCAGCGCGTTCAGTTCGAGATCGGTCAGGGCGCCAAGGGCCCCCAGGCAACCGGCGTTACCGTCGTCTAGCCTTACCTGCTGAATTCTGCTGGTTGCAGATTCAACAAACACATTGACCCCGGCTTTCGCGTCGGGGTCAATGTGTTTAAGGGGCCAATAATGTCTGATATTTCGACAACATCTGTTACTAACCATGAAGAAAGACGAACTGGCCCCGGTGAATGGGGTTGACTATTCAAGCAACGAGGGTCCGGAGCAGCCGGGCTGAATGCCGTACCGACAATCCGGGCAGATAGGCGCGGCTTAGTGCCCGCCCCATTGCCGGAAGGTGCAACGGGTCTTGGTAATACATGTACAACGTTCGGTACTCGGGCTGGAACCTCGACTTAAAAGAAGCCAATGACCTGAATCCATAAACCGGTTCCAGTGCCTGCCCGACGGCATCCAGAATTCCCGCCAGGCCCTCAGCCTGCTGTTCGATCTCGCCCTTCTCCCTGGCCAAGGGAGAACCTGACAATGAGATGACCTCTACGGAGCCACGCAGGTGCAGGATGGCCGAGGCAATCAGGAATTCCATGACTCCCGGGAAGGTGTCCCCGCGTCGCCTCATGAAGTCCAACGTCCAACTGACAACCTGGCCCTCCTCGTAGACCGGAAGCCAACTGGTGACCCCGTAGACGAACCCCGCCTCATCAACGGCAACGCAGCACAGCACGTCGTCGTCCTCCAACTCGTCCAAGCCGCCCAGAGTGAAGCCCATCTCCGGAATTTTCTTCTGGGCCGCCCACTCCTCCGAGACCTCAGTGACTTGGGCGCGCACGGCGTGCGATAGCTCCGAGTAGCGGCCCCAGCTGGCTGTTATCCCCAGTTTTTTGGCACGGTTCAGCGATGTCCTGACGTTCTGCCACTCCTTACCCCGGAATTCCAGGTCCCTGATCCGCAGGCGGGTTTCCTGGGCAACAGCCACCCGACGGAAACCCCGCGCTTGAAGCATGGGCCACAGCTCATCCGTGCAGGAGTAGAAGCACGGTATCAACGCCTGCTGGGTGCAGAACTCGAGGAAGCCCCCAGCCGTTTCCAGACGATATCGGGCAGACCCAAACGGGCCAGCCAACGTCAAGGCCACGTGACCATGGTGCTGGTAGGCCACTCCCCCAGTGCCGTCAACGTTGAACCAATACTTGTTGGGTTCCCAGAGCGCCATCCAAGACAATGAGTCACCCCCGGATTTGACCAGGGTACGGGCTCTCTGGCGGGCCTGGTGGTCGAGTCCGCCGGAATGGTGTCCACGGATGAGCAGGATCCATACGCCCACCAGCGCCACCAACCAGAACACCGTTCCGGAATACGAGAAGAGGAACACCTCCACGACATCACGTTCGGCGAAGACCTTCCGGTAGACGCCCGGCAGTGGAACGGGAAGATACTGCCTGGCCAATTCTGCAGCCAACCCCAGCAAGCCGCCGTCGCGGTCCATGCCGCCGGACGCAAACCACACCGCGGTGTAAGCGAGGCTAAGGCCCGCCCCGGTCAGGCCTACCAACCAGAAGATTCTGCGCCGGAGTCGATCCGACGACACCACCCGGAAGTGGCCACGGTAGACAAAAAGCAGCACAGCCAGCACCAGCGGCACCAAGACGAGCGGTATCAGGTGCACCACTGCCGAGTTCAGCATGGGGATGTGGGGACGCCCCTGCAGCCTGGGCATGCCGGCAAAGAGGCTAAGGTAAATCGTTGACAACGCCACCACTACCAGTTGGACCCCGATCGCGATCCCCAAGGCCAGCCGGCGTCCACGTCTCATGCCATCGGCACAAATGAGCAGCAGGACAACGGGTACCACTGCCAGCGCCAAACCGAACGGGCCCGTGTAACCTTGGCGCCCCACCTCCAAACAGGAAACATCAATGGTTCCCCCGCAGTTGCTTTCCAACTGGCTGAGAGTGGGCAAAGGATTCAGGATGACGTCCCGCAGCAATGCGAGGGGACCGGACGGACTCTTCGCTGCAGCAGTAACGATGGGACCCACCGCGAAGATTGCCATCGTCAAGGACAGAAGGTTCCGTACTTCCCTGCCCGTCGAGCGGTGCAGATGGAGATGTCCCTGGCTGCTTTGCATCCACCACCCTGCGGCCAATCCGATCAGGGCCCCCAGGAAACCCACCACCGTCTCAGCGTGCCCAACGTAGAGAACCAGGAGCAAGGAAACCGAAAGGGCCACCGTGCGCAGGCGCCGTTGCCACAGCGTAGGGAGCAGGGCGCTGGCTGCCAACGCAGTAGCCATCGCTGCCCCGTAGGGCCCAATCAGCCGGCTATCCACCATTCGCGACAGCCAGCCGTCATTTGAGTACTGCGCCACTTGGGTGACCAGGAGGAATGCCGACACGCACGCGAACTGGGCGCCCAAGAAGACACAAGCAGTCTTGAGTGACCCCAAGTGCCGCTCGGCAAGGCCCAGAAGGAACACGATCATCAGGATCGCCGTGGCATAAGCCAAGGGATTGGTGGTGAAGAACAGCGACGTCCAAATGGACCACCATTCTCCAGACCGCAGACCATCAAGTGATACGCCGGCGAAAGCAAGCCACGGCTCCGGCGGACCGGACAGGAAACTGTCCGAAACCACGGACAACAACACAAACAAGCCCAGTACCAGCAGGGTGAACGGCGTGGCCCGCACGTGCCTGCCCGCCTGCAGCACGGCCGGCTTGATCACACCCTTGAGGGCACGGCTCACCGGGACAGCTCCCAGCGGTCGGCAAGGAAACCCAAGGCTCCGGGCATTCCCCGGACAACAGCGTCCCAAGAGTGTCCTGCGTGCTGGATGGTATGTTCTTCTGCTGCGAAGCCTGCGCGCCGGGCAGCGTCAGCGAGCTCATGCATGTAGTCGGTGAATTCGTGGTCAGTTTCGCCGGCCGTGAAGTAGGCAGCACTTCCCGCATAAGTGCGTTGCTGCATCAAGGCCAAAGGCGTCCTCGACTCAAAAGCCGCTGTATCGCCGTCGAAGGAGTCCTGAATGGTCTTGTTTCGATCCTTGGCCAATGCAGGTTCCCGTTCCGCCGCGAACGCCAGCACGGTGGGGAAGAGCTCCGGGTGGGCTGTGCCCATCTGCATGGCACATGTACCCCCAAACGAGAAACCGCCCACGGCCCACAGCCGGGGGTCATCCGAGACGTCCAGCGTGGAGGTGATCCAGGCCGGAACATCCATGGAGAGATATGTGTCCGCAGGGGCAATCATGCTGTCCATGCACATGGTGTTGGCGCCGCTTGAGCCGTTCGGATCCACCACCACCGTCACCGGAGCCAGTCCGTGGTGGGCTTCGGCGAAGCGGTCGAGTTGGGAGCGGAGCTGGCCGCCCGTCAACCAGTCGGCCGGGCCACCGGGCTGTCCTGAAAAGAGCACCAGCACAGGCAGTTTGGGGCGGGGTTCGGTTTGATATGCGGGGGGAAGATAAATGTACGCTTCCCGTGCAGTGAAACCGGAAGTGGTGCCGGGGATGTCGGCCTTGCGCAGAATTCCGTGCGCCGGCATGGCCCCGGGGGCTTTCCACTCCGGGAGGGCGGGGCCGGGCTTACTACTGTCCGGACTCCGTTGAAGGCCGGCCTCCAGCGGCTGAATGCGGGCCACTGCAGTACCCAGCAAATCTCCTACCGAGTTGTTGAGCCCGAAGTAGAGATTCACTTGGACAGCACTCAGAAGAACGACTCCCAGCATCGCCAGGACGCTGAGGGAGCGGCCTTTACCGGAGTTGCGTGGAAGGCGGGCCGCGCAGAGAAGGACAGCTGCAACCGCCGGCACAGACCATGCCAGCGTCTCAAAGGGCAGGTTCTCTGAAAAAGTGGCCATGAGATCCACCAGGATCCAGTGGATCAACGCCACGATGCCGGCAGAAACGGCGAGAGAGCCCACAACGACCAGGGGCCAGGAACGTCGTCGTCGCCAGAGCAGGTACATTCCACCGGCAGCACCGCAAGCAATGCTGAACCAGAGGAACGGACCACCAACCAGGCTGACGTCGGAAAGAAAATCCATAACGCCTAGCGCCAGGTACCGACGCCGATGACCGGACCGGCCTCCAACCAGGAGGACAACCCTGCGTAAGCGTCGAAATTCATGGCGAGCATGAACTTTTGGCCTTCGTACTGCAATTCAACAACCACAACGCCGGGCTGCACCCTGACGAGTTCATCTTCCGTGGGTTGGCGGCGGCCCAGCAGTTCGAGCGAACTGCGCGTAAATCTGTGCTTGGGGATCACGCTCAAGGACATCAAGCGGAACCACTCCAGCTCATTGTCCTGATAACGACAAACCCCCATCTGCCAGCTGTTTCCAGCCGTGCAAATGGAGGCGTCTACCGTGCCCAGGGCACGCCGCAGGTTGAAGCGGCGCACCCCGAACAGGCACAGTGAAATGATCAGCAACGTAAACGCTGTTGCCAGGGCGATGAACGGAATAAGGGAATCGTCCATCAAGGTCGTGCTATCGGATCCCCGCTGTAGCCGCTTCGCCCAATTTGGCGTTGTCAGCAACAATGACCACGCGATCGTTGTCAACGGAGAAGAATCCGCCGTCGACCACTACCGCAATACGGTCACCGGAAACCGGCTGGATTGCCAGCTCGCCCTCAGCCAGGATGGCCAGAAGGGGCGAGTGGCCCGGCAGGATTCCGATTTCACCATCGCTGGTGCGGGCCTTCACCATCTTGGCCGCGCCGGACCACACGAAGTGGTCCGCTGCGACAATCTCAACCTCGAGCTCAGCCATACTACTTGGTCTGTTCCTGGATCTTGGCCCACTGACGCTCGACGTCATCCAGGCCACCGACGTTGAAGAACGCCTGCTCTGCAATGTGGTCCAGCTCGCCGTCGCAGATGGCCGTGAAGCCTTCCACGGTGTCCTTGATGGACACGGTGGAACCCTCGACGCCGGTGAACTGCTTGGCGGTGTAGGTGTTCTGGGAGAGGAACTGCTGGATACGACGTGCACGCGACACGACGATCTTGTCCTCTTCAGACAGTTCGTCAACACCAAGGATGGCGATGATGTCCTGAAGTTCCTTGTTCTTCTGCAGGATCTGCTTAACACGGACAGCCGTGTTGTAGTGGTCCTTGCCGATGTACTGGGGATCCAGGATGCGGGAAGTCGACGTCAGCGGGTCAACGGCCGGGTACAGACCACGGGATGCGATTTCACGGGAAAGTTCCGTGGTTGCGTCGAGGTGTGCGAAGGTCGTGGCCGGGGCCGGGTCGGTGTAGTCATCAGCCGGCACGTAGATGGCCTGCATCGACGTGATGGAGTGACCCTTGGTGGAGGTGATGCGCTCCTGGAGGAGGCCCATCTCGTCAGCAAGGTTGGGCTGGTAGCCCACAGCGGACGGCATACGGCCGAGCAGCGTGGAAACTTCCGAGCCTGCCTGGGTGAAGCGGAAGATGTTGTCGATGAAGAGCAACACGTCCTGGTTCTGGACATCGCGGAAGTACTCCGCCATGGTCAGGGCCGACAGGGCCACGCGCAGACGCGTTCCCGGCGGCTCATCCATCTGGCCGAACACAAGAGCGGTGTCCTTGAGGACGCCTGCCTCTTCCATTTCAACCCAGAGGTCGTTACCTTCACGGGTACGCTCGCCGACACCGGCGAATACGGAAGTACCACCGAAGTTGCGGGCAACACGGGTGATCATTTCCTGGATCAGAACGGTCTTGCCAACACCGGCGCCACCGAACAGGCCGATCTTTCCACCCTTGATGTACGGGGTGAGAAGGTCGATGACCTTGATACCGGTCTCGAGCATCTCCGTGGAGCCCTCGAGGGATGCGAAGGCCGGAGCCTTGCGGTGGATCGGCCAGTAGGCGTCAGCCTTGATCTCGGACTCTTCGACGTCCAACGGCTTGCCGAGAACGTTGAAGATGTGGCCCTTGACGCCGTCGCCGACGGGCACCGAGATCGGAGCGCCGGAGTCCTGCACGGTGGTGCCGCGGACAAGTCCGTCGGTTGCCTGCAGGGAGATGGCGCGGACGAGGTTGTCACCCAGGTGCTGGGAGGTCTCGAACGTGATGGTCTTCGTCTGGCCGTTGAGAGTGATCTCAGTGGTCAGAGCGTTGTAAATCGAGGGGATTGCGTCAGCCGGGAATTCGACGTCGACAACCGGACCAATAACACGGGCAATGCGGCCGGTGGCACCGGCCGTTGCTACGTGTTCGGTAGCAGTGGCAGTCATCTCTCTCACTTCACTCAGTAGATGGCGTGGGGTTAAGTTTATCTGTTTGTTGCAGGTGCGGCTTGGAACCGAATCCGGTGCAGGCTAAGACGCGAGGGCGTCGGCGCCGGCAACGATTTCGGAAAGCTCCTGCGTAATCTCGGCCTGGCGGGCCGTGTTGCGAAGGCGCGTGTACTTCTTGATCAAATCCGTAGCGTTGTCACCGGCCGACTTCATGGCACGCTGGCGGGCTGCGAGCTCGGAAGCAGCGGCCTGCAGCATGGCTGCGAAGATGCGGGACTCGATGTAACGCGGAAGCAGTGCGTCAAGCACCTGCTCTGTTTCCGGTTCAAACTCGTACAACGGCAACAGCTCGGATTCCGAGGTTGCTTCCTCTTCGACGACCTCCAGCGGAAGCAAACGGATAACCGTAGGCTCCTGCGTCACCATCGACTTGAAGCGGGTGTAGACGACGTGGATCTCATCCACGCCACCCTCTTCGAAGTCAGTGGAGAAGTCTTCGAGAAGTGCAGCTCCGACTTCCTGTGCTGTTTCGAATTCCGGCGCGTCCGTGCCACCGGTCCATACGCGGGCGTATGCCCGGTTGCGGAAATCGAAGTACGCCTGCGCCTTGCGGCCAACCAGGTACGCCTTGACTTCCTTGCCTTCTGCGTGAAGAAGCTCGGTGAGACCTTCAGCCTGCTTGAGCACGCTCGCGGAGTACGATCCTGCAAGGCCACGGTCCGATGTAATGATCAGGACTGCGGCACGGCGGATCTGCTCCGGCTCGGTGGTCAGCGGGTGGTCGATTTCGCTCTGAGTTGCGACAGCAGAAACGGCGCGGGTAATCGCGTTCGCGTAGGGCAGTGAAGCTGCTACGCGGGCGCGGGCCTTACCGATGCGCGAGGTAGCGATCAGTTCCATCGCCTTGAAGATCTTGCGCATCGACGTCGTCGAGCTGATCTTCTGACGGTAGACCCGAATCTGGGCTCCCATACTTATCCTTTCCTAAGTTCCCGATGTGCTGCCCTGCCGGGGCCCTTGCGGACCCCGGCAGGGCAGGTGATCGGAACTAGCGCTTCTGCTTGACGATCTTTTCCTGGTCGACGTCGCCGCCGGAGATCGCTGCGTGCTCTTCGTGGCCGGCGCCAACCAGGTGGTTGTCGCCTTCTCCGAAGAAGCCCTTCTTGAAGGAAACGATCGCTTCCTCCAAGGCTGCAGCGGTGTCGTCATCCAGGACGTTGGTCTGCGCCAGCGTGGTCAGGATGGAGGACTTGTGCGTGAGGTGCTCCAGGAACTCGGACTCGAAGCGGCTGATGTCCTCAACCGGAACGTCGTCCAGGTGACCCTTGGTGCCGGCCCAGATGGAAACAACCTGGTTCTCAACCGGGAACGGTGAGTACTGGCCCTGCTTCAGCAGTTCCATCAGGCGTGCACCACGGGTCAGCTGCTGACGCGATGCAGCATCCAGGTCCGAGGCGAACATGGCGAATGCCTGCATGTCGCGGTACTGGGCCAGGTCCAGCTTCAAGGTACCGGAGACCTTCTTCATGGACTTGACCTGTGCAGCGCCACCAACGCGGGAGACGGACACACCGACGTCAACAGCGGGGCGCTGGTTGGCGTTGAAGAGGTCCGACTGGAGGAAGATCTGGCCATCGGTGATGGAGATCACGTTGGTCGGGATGTACGCGGAGACGTCGTTTGCCTTGGTCTCGACGATCGGAAGACCGGTCATCGAACCTGCACCGAGCTCGTCGGAGAGCTTGGCACAACGCTCCAGCAGGCGGGAGTGCAAGTAGAACACGTCACCCGGGTATGCTTCGCGTCCCGGCGGACGGCGCAGCAGAAGGGACACGGCGCGGTAGGCTTCGGCCTGCTTGGACAGGTCATCGAAGATCACCAGAACGTGCTTGCCGCCGTACATCCAGTGCTGGCCGATGGCCGAACCTGCATACGGTGCCAGGTACTTGAAGCCAGCGGGGTCAGATGCCGGGGAGGCCACGATGGTGGTGTACTCCAGTGCGCCGTGGTCCTCAAGGGTCTGGCGGACGGCTGCGATGGTGGAAGCCTTCTGGCCAACACCAACGTAAACGCAGCGAACCTGCTTGGTGACATCTCCCGAAGCCCAGTTGGCCTTCTGGTTGATGATGGTGTCCACGGCGATGGCCGTCTTACCGGTCTGGCGGTCACCAATGATCAGCTGACGCTGGCCACGGCCGATCGGGATCATGGCGTCGATAGCCTTGAGGCCGGTCTGCATCGGTTCGTGAACCGACTTGCGTTCGGTAACGCCCGGAGCCTGGAGTTCCAGTGCGCGGGTGCCTTCGGCCTTGATTTCGCCAAGGTCATCAATCGGCTGGCCCAGCGGGTCGACAACGCGACCCAGGAAGGCGTCGCCAACCGGAACGGACAGGATCTCACCGGTGCGGTGAACTTCCTGGCCTTCTTCAATACCGGTGAAGTCACCGAGGATAATGACACCGATCTCGCGGACGTCAAGGTTCTGGGCCAGGCCCAGCGTGCCATCTTCGAAGCGAAGCAGCTCGTTCGCCATGACCGAGGGAAGACCCTCAACACGGGCGATGCCGTCACTTGCGGTGGTCACACGACCAACCTCTACGCGCTCTGCGTTACCGGGTTCGTAGGACGCCGCGAACTCGTTCAACGCATTACGGACGTCGTCGGCGTTGATGGTCAATTCGGCCATCTGCAGTCCCTGCTCTCCTGTTTTCGTGATCATCGTTGCTCACGATGACCGGGTTTTATATCAGTTAAGTTGTGCTTTGATCTGGCTAGCCAGCGAGCTGACGGCGGAGTTCGGTCAGGCGGGCGATGACCGAAGCGTCGAGCACTTCGTCACCTACCTGGACACGGATCCCACCGATCAGTGCGGGGTCAACATTGAGGTTGACCTTCAGTTCGCGGCCGTACAGGGCATCCAGCCCGGCCTGCAGACGGCTGGCCTGCGTTTCCGTCAACGGACGGGTAACGCTGACAGTTGCAATCCAGCGCTGCTGACGCTTGGCTGCAAGCTTGGCGAAAGACTCGACGAGCTTGCTCGGCTTGACACCGCGCGGCTGCGTAACTGCCTGGCTGATGAGAACCTTTGCTTCCTCGCTGCTGCCAGGAACAAGCTTCTCGGCCAGTGCAATCTTTGCCGCAGGGGAACCCTGCGGCTCGGACAGAGCACGTTGTACTTCGTGGCTGGAGGCGACGATCTGGTTGAAGGCAAACAGATCGTTTTCCAGCTCTTCCAGCCCCGTGATACCGGAGGCAGAAACCGCCGACTTGTTTTCAGCTACGGCAATGACAACCGTGGCGGCAAGCGTCTCGAGTGCATCGCCGATATCGCGTGCCGATGCCCAGCGTGAGCTGGCCAGTCCGCCCGCAATTTCAGCAGCATCAGCGGAGACTTTTCCGCCAACCAGCTGCTTGACCAGCGCCGACTTTTCGTCTCCAGTACGGGACGGGTCAGTCAGGGCGCGGCGCAAGCCAGCCGAGCTGTCCACCGTTCCCAGGATTCCGAAGAGGTCCTTAGCCAACTGCAGCGAGGCGAAGGGAAGCTTGGCTTCCAACTGCGCCAGTGCTGTGGTCAGCGATTCGCTCGATATACCTGCCATTACTTAGCTGCACCTGCGCTCTGGGTCTCCAGATCTGCAAGGAAGCGGTCCACAACGCGTGCGGCGCGCTGGTCGTCGGTGAGTGCTTCACCAACGATGCGGCCGGCCAGCGTGGTGGCCAGGGTGCCTACCTCGGAACGAAGCGAGACAACAGCTGCCTGGCGCTCCGACTCGATGGCAGCGTGTGCCTGCTCGGTGATGCGGGCAGACTCTGCTGCAGCCTTGGCCTTGAGGTCCGCAAGGATCTGGGCGCCTTCGGCGCGTGCTTCTTCACGGATTCGGTTGGCTTCGGCGCGGGCGTCGGTGAGCTGCTGCTTGTACTCTTCAAGAGCTGCAGAAGCTTCCGCCTGGGCCGCTTCGGCCTTTGCAATGCCACCTTCGATTGCTTCGGCGCGCTCTGCGAAGGTCTTCTCGAACATCGGGACAACAAACTTGACCACGATGTACATGAGGACCGCAAAGCCGACGAGGACAACGCCCATTTCCCAGACGTTGGGAACGAGCGGGTTGCTCTTCGCTTCGCCTTCAGTGGCGGCTGAGATGATCAGCTGATTCATATTTCACCCGTCCTATCTACTCGTGCGTCGAATTCGCTTGGGTTCTTATTATTAGGAAAGAACGAAAGCGAAGACGAGGCCGAGGATGGCAAGAGCTTCAGTCAGTGCCAGGCCAAGGAACGCGATCGGCTGCAGCACACGCTGAGCTTCCGGCTGACGTGCAACACCGTTGATGTACGCGGCGAACACGAGACCCACACCGATACCACCGCCGATGGCCGAGAGACCGTAGCCGATGAGGTTGAGGGAGCCGTTGATGGTGCCTTCCATTTTTTCTTCCTTTCAAGATGCCGCCCGTGCGGCAGGTTGTTTGGGTTGCTTCATCCCCGCAAGGGGAAGTTTTGGGAGCCTAGTGGCTGTCGGCGTGCAGGGCGCCTTCGATGTAGATCGCGGTCAACAGGGTGAACACGTAAGCCTGCAGGGCCATGATCAGTGCTTCGAGCATGTACATGGCGATTGCGCCGACGAGGACCAGGACCGATGCGCCCTTGAGCAGGACGTTCTCCTGCATGACAAGGAACTCGATGCCGGAACCGGCGAGCATGACGATCAGGTGACCGGCCAGCATCGTCGCGAACAGACGGAGGCTGTGCGTGACCGGGCGGACCAAGAAGTTGGAGATGATTTCGATCGGTACCACGATCGGGAGGATGTACCACGGGACGCCGGAAGGAACGGTGGCGAGCTTGAAGTACTTCAGGCCGTTCTTCTTGATGCCGATGATGATCCAGGTGAAATACACGATGCCGGCCATGACGTAGGCGCCGCCTACGTGTGAGAAGCTCGGCAGCTGAATCACAGGGATGGCGCCGTAGATGTTGTTCACCAAAATGAAGAAGAACAAGCTGAACAGCAGCGGGACGTACTTGATGAAGTCCTTGCCGCCGATGATGTCCTTGGCGATGCTGTTGCGGACGAAGCCGTAAGCCATCTCGCCTGCGAACTGCAGCTTGCCGGGTACCAGCTGCTGCTTACGTGCAGCGAGGATGAAGAATGTAGCGATAATGACGACCGAAAGAATCACCAGCAGCATCTGCTTGGAGAATCCGTCGTGCGCACCCCAAGGCAGGATTGCCGGCAGGTGCATTTCGTCGATTCCGGGTGGGGTGAAGGACCCCGAATCCTGGGCGGGGAGCGCAAGCGCGATCAACGCGTTTCCTCTCTGCTGTGTCCATCATTGGGCATTGGTTGGAATCCGGAAGCGTTGGACGCATCCACAATCCATGTGAAATTATTTGGCATTACTGTCCCCGTCCGTGGACGGACCGCTGTCTGCGTTGCTCTCGCCAGCAGAGGAGCTTTGCCTGGTGAGGCCGTGCATATGGGAAAGATAGAACCCTCCTGCGGCTCCCAGCAGAGCGCCAAGGAGCACAATCCAGCGGGTCCCCCACAGATTATCCAGACCCCAGCCTATCAAACTCCAGACAATGATCCCGCCAATGATGTAGCTGAAGACGGCGATGCCGGCGTTGTATCCGCCGTCGTTTCCGGCTTCTGCGGCTTCATTGGCTTTCCCACGTTGCTGGGCTGGTGCGGCCGGGCGTGAATATCGCTTACGCGGAGACATCCGGGCCACCCTTCTTCTCTTCAGGATCGTTGTAGATCTGGAGGCGGGCCTTGCTGAAACCATGGATTTCTGCTGCCTGCCAGAAGACAACCGTGACCACTGCGCCAATCAGGAACCAGCGGTGGTGGAGCCAATCCGGCGCGCCGAGCACAAACAGTACTACGGCAAAACCGACCACTTTGATGAAATACGTAGCAACAAAGAGGCCAACGGCGCCTGAAGGGTTGTTGCGGCCCACATAGTGGCCTATCAAAAGGCTGATGCCAAAGAAGAGCATCACCAGCGCGGCGCCGAACGCCGCTGAAAGCGCACCCTGACCGCCGTTCATTACGGCCGCGATCACGCAGGTGACTGCGGTGGCCGCGACTGCGGCGGAGGCGCTCAGAAGAAGTAACCGGAGCCACAACGAGGATGCCTTGCCCATGGAACCAACACCACGTTTACCGGACGGGCGTCCGGTTTCGGCGTTGGATGTCATGGGGATACCAATCCTCGTGGCACAGGTGCCATATTCTCAAAGTGGGGTTACGGGCGAGTGACTGTCCGCAGAAAGAATTCTACATGAGATAGAACTGTGACGATAACCAGGCGCCACAACTACTCCCCCGGCCGCGTCGAGTTCCGGGTGAAGTAGGGCCACGCAGTCACGGCGGCCATGACGAGAGCCGCGACCACAACCACGATGAGCACAATCTGCCATGGGAAGACGGCGAAAGCGACGCCACCGAACGCCAGGATGCACGTCCAGACATAGAGCATGACGACGGCGGCACGGTGCGAGTAGCCGAGGTCCACCAGCTTATGGTGGAGGTGTCCGCGGTCAGCCGACCATGGCGACTGACCCCTCGCAGTCCTGCGGACTACGGCCATCCCCAGATCCAGGAGGGGCAGGGACAGAACCGCAAAGGGCAGCAAAATTGGAACGATCGTGGGGATGCCGTTGGCACGGTCATAAAGGCCCGAGCCGATCTGTCCCGTGGCTACGACACCGGCTGACGCCATGAGCAGGCCGATGAGCATGGCCCCCGAGTCACCCATGAAGATCTTTGCCGGGAACCAGTTGTGCGGCAGGAACCCGATGCAACTACCCACGAGGATGGCCATCAGGAGTGTGGCAAGGTCTGAGTTGTCGGTGGACGGATTGTTCCTGTGGACCCAATAAGCCGTGAGGAAGAAGGCGCCGCCACCAATGATGGCCACTCCCGCTGCCAAACCGTCCAGTCCGTCAATGAAGTTGACGGCGTTCATGGTGGTGACAATGAGTCCCGCCGTAAGCACAATCTGAAGGATCTCAGACTCGAGGAATATCGGCTCCGGGATGAAGGGCACCACCGACATCCGGACGCCCCACAGTGCCACGATGAGAGCGGCAGCGCCCTGGCCCAGCAGCTTGATCCACCATCGGATGTCCAGGATGTCATCTGCCACCCCCACGGCGACGATCACCACAGCACCGGCCAGGATCCCCCAGGGCGCATCGTTGTGCCTGAAAATGTCCTTCACGAAGAATGAGTTGCTGGCAACTACCAGGGCGACGAAGAAACCCGCAAAGATGCCCAGCCCGCCGAGCTTGGAAATCAGGGCAGAGTGCATGTCGCGGCTGCGGATGGGACGGTACAGGCGCAGTTTGTTTCCGGCCACGCGGGCACCCCACGTTCCCGCGTAGGACACCACTGCAGCCGTGAGTGCCATCAGCAGATACATGATCATGATGCGGCTCCCGGGAGCAGCCCGCCCACTGTTCCGGAAATGGCAATGTACTGACGCTGCCGACGCGTCGGGTGAAAGCCGGTGGTTTCCGGGCACCTTGAGGTGTGGAATTCTGTGTGTGGATAAATGGAACTACTCCGTCGCCATGCCTGCACCGGCTGTGCCGAATGTTGCGGGATTTCTGTGGACTCTAGTCACGATACTAATGCCAATGGACGTGACCACCCTGTGACGCAGCCGCAAGACCCACGCCTGTTTGACCGGGTTTTAGCTGCGCCGCTGTCAGCTGGCAGGCTCTTGGACGTTCCGCAACGCGTAGATTCCCTCAAGCACCTGCGCATTGGAACGCGGTGCTTTGAGGCTGTGGCGCAGGCCCTTGAGAAGCCCGCCCAGCAGTACTTTGCGGTTGGGCGATGCAGCAATGGTGCGGGTCCAGTTGCGCAACGACGCACCGGTGAAAAGTACCTTTTCCCACGGCGCCAAGGCACTGGAACGGGTGTAGACCCACAGCTTGTTCCGAACCTCGTAGTAGAAGCGCGGTCCGGGGTCAGCACCGGCGTCACCAAAGACCTTGGTGTGGTGATTTGCCACCGATGCTTCCGTGGTCAGTGCTGTTCCCCTGCGCGAAACCCTGGCGGTGTACTCAAGGTCGTCGTTCCAGATGAAATAGTCCGCGATGGGAAGGCCGTATTTCCTGATTTCTTCGGCTCGGATCAGGACCGACACGAAGGAAGCGCTGCGGATCTGCGTGGCACCCACACGCGCAGCAGCATTGCGTGCGTTTTCGCTGGCACCCATCCGGGGCCGCATCCGGTTCATGGGGTGGTCACGGCCATCGGTCCAGACAACGCGGCTGGCGATGAAGGCCGGCGTATCTCCTGTTTCCTGCTGATACGCCGTGGAAACATGCAGTGCTTCGGCAAGCGCGCCTGGTTGCGGCTCGGTGTCGTCGTCCATGATCCAGACGTGGTCCGCACCGTGATCCAGCAGGGCGCGCTCCATGCCCACCACAAATCCACCTGCACCGCCCACATTGGCGGTGAGCGTGACGATGTCCGTAGCCAGCGGCCCCTTATACTCCCGCAGGTACTCTGCGGTCCCATCAGTGGAAGCGTTGTCCACCACGACGACGGCGTCCGGAACCCGGGTGCCGGCTGCGATGCCCGCCAGTGTGGTCTGGAGGAGTTCACGCCGGTTATAAGTCACCACGACGGCGACCACAACAGCTTGGGACGTCATTTACTTGCCTTTGGTCTTGGGTGATTGAAAACGGCGCCGGACCAGCAGGCCGGCAAGCTTCCACGGCTCAATGAAAACTCTGTAGGCAACCCGGCCCGGGTGGAGGACCAGACGCCAGGCCCATTCGAGCCCCAGGCGCCCCAGCCAGCGCGGTGCCAGTTTCTGGATACCGGCAACCTGCTCGATCGCGCCTCCAACGGCGCAGTAGGCGGCCGGCGGCAGTTCCCCCAGCCTGCGATGCAGGACATGCTCCTGGAGCGGCATCCCCAGACCCAACAGCACCAGTTGCGGCCGGAACGTGTTCAGCCAGCCCACTACGGCGTCTTCAAGGGCGTCATCCCAACCTTCGCCGGGCATGCCGTCCACCGTGGCGCCGGGAATGATGGACCGCAGGCGGGCCACCGCTTCGGTATTGGCCTCCCTGCCGGCTCCGACCACAGCGACCCGCTGCAATCCGGGAACCTTGCCGAGTTCAGGGATCCAGTCCATGGAACCCAGACGGTACGCCATGGCCCCTTCACCCAAGGGCAGACCTTGCCGCTTCCGGGAAACTCCCCACAGCAACGTGGCGGGGGCTCCATCCAGAAGGACTATGGAGCTTGCTTCGTACAGGGCGCGGACATCCGGACATGAATGAAAAAGCGTGATGCTGTGCAGGTTGTGGCCGAGCACAGTGCTTGTGGTCCCGGCAGCAATCAGCCCGCCCATGGCGTCAATGAGTTCATGGACGCGCAACGGAGTAGCGTCGACGTCGAGGACGGGGACGCGCTGGCGGTCCGGAATCATTCGGACTTGGCTTCTCGTGGGGCCGGCGGCTCCACATGGTCGTCAGGCACCGATTGCTCATCAGGCGTGGCTTCGACGTCGACGACGGCGGCCTCGGTCACCTCAACCGGCGCGTCATCCGCCGTGGGGGTCGCCGCGACAGCAACTGCCTCTTCAGGTTCTTCAACAGCGGCGGGAACAGACTCGCCATAGCCGAGGAGGGTCGGAACGATCGCACGGAGGCTTTCCAAGGAGATGGCTCCTTGGCGCACTACCCGGAACGGGGTGGCAGTTGCGTCCACAATCGTGGACGGCAGCGCGGCAGTACCTTCCACGGGCCGGAATCCGCCCTCAAGGTACACCTCTACGGATTCGGCCAGTTGCATGCGCGCTTCCGCAGCGGTCTGGGCTGCTTCCTGGCCGGTGCGGTTGGCCGATGATACGGCCAGCGGGCCCGTGAGGCCGAGGAGTTCCAAGGCAATCTGGTCATCGGGCATACGCAGGGCAACGGTGCCTTTTGTCTCGCCCAAATCCCAGTCCAACGACGGCTGGGCATGGAGGATCAGGGTCAGTCCACCGGGCCAAAATGCCTGCGCCAGCGCGCGGGCGTCGGCCGGTACGTCCGTGGCCAGGCCATCAAGGGCGTTGATCCGGGGAATCAGCACCGGAGGCGGCATCTGCCGGCTGCGTCCCTTGGAAGCCAGCAACATCGTCACAGCCAGGGGCGAAAAGGCATCCGCGGCAATGCCGTACACAGTGTCCGTCGGCAGCACGATGCACTTCTTTTCGCTGATGGCACGCTGGGCGTGCTGAAGTCCTTCGGCACGCTGGTCATCGGAAGTGCAGTTGTAGGTTGTGGTCACAGCGCTATTCTTTCACTCATCAGGGTCAGTGCTTGCCAGCACCGCGCTGGTGGCACGTTCCTTGCCGTTCAGGTCACAATGCGTGGTGACGTTGTTCCAACGTCCGGAGCGTCGCAGCATCCCGGCGATCCAGCCGGCCTGGACTTCGGCGTGTTCCATTACGAAGTAGCCGCCGGGCTTCAGGAGCCGGGCCGCGGAGGCCGCTGCCGCCGTCGGGAGTTCCATGCCGTCCGCTCCCCCACCGTACAGTGCCTCGGGAGGATCGTGGAGCGCGACTTCAGGTTCTGTGGGTATCGCCTCAGCCGGGATATACGGCGGGTTGGAGACGACGACGTCGAAGGTTCCGTTATGTTCGGGAAGCGCGTCCCTAAGGTCGCCCTGGATGAGGGTGACGCCCAGCGGCTCCAGGTTTTTCGCAGCCCAGGCATGCGCGAAAGTACTGTATTCCACGGCGTGGACGTCAGAGCCCGGTACTTCGTGGGCGATCGAGCCGGCGATCGCACCGGATCCGGTGCCAAGATCCACCACTTTGGGGTTCGGGATTCCTGCCACGTGGTCAATCACCAACTGGACTACCGATTCCGTTTCCGGCCGGGGTATGAAGACACCCGGGCCCACACGCAACTCCAAGTACCGGAAATGGGCGACGCCGGTGATGTGCTGCAGGGGGACGCGGCCGGCCCGCTCCTGCACCAGTTCCCCATAACCATCAGGTGCGGGAGCATCGCCCAACAGCATGGCCCGCAAGCGTCCCAGCCCCACACCCAGCAGGTGTTCGGCCAGCAACTCCGCGTCCACGCGCGGCGAGGGGACACCGGCGTCGGTGAGAACGGCAGTAGCCTCGCGAACCGCGTCCGCGAGGCTCTGGCCTGGGTAAAACGTCATGGATCTACTCTGCTGTTGATATGCGGCAGGGTGCTATTCGCCGATGGCATCCAGGCGTGCTTGCTCGTCCGCCTCAATGGCCGACTGGATCACGGGCTCCAAGTCGCCGTTCATGACGGCGTCAAGGTTGTACGCCTTGTACCCTGTGCGGTGGTCCGCAATGCGGTTTTCAGGGAAGTTGTACGTGCGGATGCGCTCCGAACGGTCCATAGTGCGGATCTGTGACTTCCGCTGCTCCGAGTTGGCGGCGTCGATCTGTTCCTGCTGGTGGGCCAGGAGGCGGGCACGGAGAACCCGCATGCCGGCTTCGCGGTTCTGCAGCTGGGACTTCTCGTTCTGCATGGCCACCACGATGCCCGTGGGCAAGTGAGTGATGCGCACAGCGGAGTCGGTGGTGTTCACGGACTGTCCACCCGGACCAGAGGAACGGTAAACGTCGATCTTGAGATCGTTCTGGTTGATCTCAAGCTCTTCGGGCTCGTCCACTTCAGGGAGTACCAGCACGCCGGCAGCCGAGGTGTGGATACGGCCCTGGGATTCGGTCACGGGAACGCGCTGCACACGGTGCACCCCACCTTCGAATTTCAACCGCGCGAAGACTCCCTGCGCAGGATCGTTCGAGTTGCCCTTGATGGCCACGGCAACGTCCTTGTAGCCACCAAGATCGGATTCGGTGGCCGAAATCATTTCGGTCTTCCATCCCCGCGACTCGGCGTAGCGCATGTACATTCGCAGAAGGTCACCGGCGAACAAGGCAGCTTCGTCACCACCTTCGCCACCCTTGACTTCAAGGATGACGTTGCGGGCATCGTCAGGATCACGAGGGATCAGCAGACGGCGCAGGCGCTCCTGCGCCGCGGGAATCTGCTCCTCCAACTGCACAACCTCGGCAGCGAATTCAGGATCCTCATCAGCCATCTCTTTGGCCGCTTCCAGATCATCATTGAGCCCGCGCCACTTGTTGTACGCCTCCACAATGCCCTGGAGCTGGGCAGACCGCCGCCCCAACTTCCGGGCCGCGGACTGATCGGCATAAACAGCAGGATCACTCAACTGCGCCTGAATAGCAGCGTGCTCATCAAGCAATCCCTGTACGGACTCAAACATTTTCAAACCTCTTTCGACTTCTACAAGTCTAATAACTGCACAGTGGGGTCACGCACAGCCCATCTGGGGCCCGCTGGGCCGTTTCTGACCTCACGTGGTGTCGGGCCAAGGATTCCTTAAACAAAGACCGCTCAAAATATGCCGGCCAGGGAGTGGCTTCGGGCCTGCCGGAGCCGGGTAGCTTCCGATCGTAGATCGGAAGCTACCCGGCGTAGGGGCGGGGCCGGCATATTTTGAGCGGTTAGAGCACAGCTATTTGTCGTTGTCCGACTTCGCTCCGAGTGTCGTCTTCTGAACCTGCATGAGGAACTCGACGTTGCTCTGCGTCTCCCGGATCTTGTTGGTCAGCAGCTCAAGGCTCTGCTGCTGCTCCAGGCCGGAAAGGACGCGGCGCAGCTTCCACATGATCTTGACTTCTTCAGGCGAGAGGAGGTTCTCTTCGCGGCGTGTGCCGGACGCGTTGACGTCCACGGCCGGGAAGATGCGCTTGTCTGCCAGCTGGCGGGACAGGCGGAGCTCCATGTTGCCGGTGCCCTTGAACTCTTCGAAGATGACTTCATCCATCTTGGAGCCGGTCTCCACGAGGGCCGTTGCCAGGATGGTCAGCGAACCGCCGTTTTCGATGTTGCGGGCAGCACCGAAGAAGCGCTTGGGCGGGTACAGGGCTGCGGAGTCCACACCACCGGACAGGATACGGCCCGAGGCCGGTGCTGCCAGGTTGTAGGCGCGGCCCAGGCGGGTCATGGAGTCCAGGAGGACTACAACGTCCATACCCATTTCCACGAGGCGCTTGGCGCGTTCGATGGAAAGTTCGGCAACCGTGGTGTGGTCGTCGGCGGGACGGTCGAAGGTTGAGGCAATGACCTCACCCTTGACGGTGCGCTGCATGTCCGTAACTTCTTCGGGACGTTCGTCAACCAGCACCATCATGAGGTGGACCTCAGGGTTGTTGGTGGTGATTGCATTCGCGATGGACTGCAGGATGAGCGTCTTGCCGGCCTTCGGCGGCGACACGATCAGGCCACGCTGGCCCTTGCCGATCGGGGCCACGAGGTCAATGACACGCGGGCCGATCTTCTTGGGATCAGTCTCAAGGCGGAGGCGCTCGGACGGGTACAGCGGTACGAGCTTGGCGAACTCGACGCGGTCCTTGAGCTCTTCCGGAGTCTTGCCGTTGACGGATGTGACGCGAACCAACGCGTTGAACTTCTGTCGGGCCGACTGCTGGCTGCGGTCTTCGCCGTCACGCGGTGCACGGATGGCGCCGACAACGGCGTCGCCCTTGCGGAGGTTGTACTTCTTGACCTGTGCCAGGGAGACGTAAACGTCGTTCGCCCCGGGGAGGTAGCCGGACGTACGGATGAACGCGTAGTTCTCCAGGACGTCCAGAATGCCGGCTACGGGAAGCAGGACGTCGTCCTCGGTGACCTCGACGTCGTCGACGTCCGGTCCCTGGGCGCGGCCGCGACGACGTTCGTTGCGGTCGCGGAAGCGGTCGCTGCGGGTGTTACCGTCACGGCTGTCCTGACCTCCCCGACGGTCGCTGCGGTCGTTCTGGTCGTTGCGGTCACGACGGTTGCGGCGGTTGCGGCGGTTGCCGGTGTCATCGCCATCGTTGGTGTCTTCACGGCGGCCGCGGGTGTTGTCACGGCGTTCGCGCTGCTCGCCCGAATCCGACTGTTCACGCTGCTCACGCTGTTCGTTGCGGTCGGCGCGCTGCTCACGCTGCTCGGTGCGGTCGGCACGCTGCTCACGCTGTTCCGTGCGGTCAGCACGCTGCTCCGTGCGGTCAGCGCGCTGCTCACGCTGCTCGGCCGCGGGGGCTTCTGCCGCTTCAGCAGGTGCTGCAGCAGCTTCGCCACGGCGGCGGTTGCGGGTGCGCGGCTGGCGACGCTCGGTACCGGACTCAGCCGCTTCAGATGCTGCCGGTGCTTCAGCAACCGGCGCAACTGCGGTTTCAGCGGGCGCAGCAGCGGCCTCAACAGCAGCTACTACACCATCACTGGTGGCGCGGCGGCTACGGCCACGGCCTCGACCGCGGGGGGCTTCCTGGGCCGGAGCCTCGGAGGCAGCATCGGCAACAGCACCGTTTTCGGCAGCCTTAACCTTGGTCTCCCCTGCAGCCTTGGCATCCACGGCCGGAGCTTCCTTGGCCACAGCAGTGGTTCCCTTTGCCGGGGCACTGGCCTTGGCGGGTGCCTTGGTAGTGGAGGTGCCGGCGCGATGGGCGGAAATGGCGGTCACCAGATCCCCCTTACGCATACGCGATCCCCCGGAGATGCCCAACTGGCTCGCGAGAGCCTGAAGCTGGGCGAGCTTAAGGCCTGCAAGGCCGCTGCTCTTGGTGGTTGCTGCTGTTGACGACTCAGCAGCAGAAGATGTTGTGTCCACAGCTGAAGCCAGCTCAGTGGTTTCTGTCACGAAGGATCCTTCCCCCTCGACGGCGTCCAGAGCGAGAGCTGGACGCGATGATTTGTTCTGGGCTGCAGTTCAGATCTGCAGCCGGTGATTTGGGCCGTGCCTGATGGATTGTGGCCAACAGGGCCGGATACTGATCGTCATCACTGGATCCGGTTGCCCGGACTGCCGGCTGTAGGTTCAGGGAACAGAGAGATCTCGGCACCTGAGACTGGCCGGAAAGAGACGACACCACCAACGTTGGCACAGTTGACGAAAGGTACGGCGAAACACCGAGATCCGAAATCAGGGAACTGCCCGCGGCTTTACCGGCGGTGCACTTCCACTCTAGCACCTTGAACGTCCACAGCCAGTGTCAAAACACGCCAGCCAATGTCTGGTGTGTTGGACGCCGTGTAGGACTCAATGAAATCCGCAACAGTGGAGGCTTCACGTTCCCCGTTGGCCAGCACCATCACAGTGGGGCCCGCACCGGAAACAACGGCCGCGTGGCCTGCGGCCCGAAGCGCCGCGATGAGGTCGGCGCTGGGAAGCATAGCCTGTGCACGGTAGCTCTGGTGGAGGTAGTCCTCGGTAGCAGGCAACAGGAAGGCCGGCTGCGCCGTGAGGGCGTGGATCAGCAGGGCGGCGCGTCCGGAATTCATGGCCGCCGCATGATGGCCCACGGAGGCAGGGAGCAAACCGCGTGCCGTCTCCGTGGACAACTCAAAGTCGGGGACGGCGACTACCGGAATGACTGAAGGCGCAACGTCTGCCCTGGTACTGCTGTACTGCTCGCTGTCCTGCCAGGACAGCGCCAGTCCGCCGAAAATGGCCGGTGCGACGTTGTCCGGGTGGCCCTCCATCTCGCTGGTCAGCTGCAAGATCCAATCGCGATCCTTCCGCGATTCCTCCGGTACCAAGGCATTGGCTGCGGTCACCGCCGCCACCACGGCAGAAGCTGAGGATCCGAGGCCACGTCCGTGCGGATTGACGTTGTCCGCAGTGATTTTCAGTCCGGAGTGCTGGTAGCCAAGGCGATCCAGCGCCAGATCAATGGCGCGCACCACGAGGTGGCTGGAATCCCGGGGAAGGGTTTCGGCCCCTTCACCGGAGAGCTCAAACTCGAGCTCTCCGGTGCTGAGGGTTTCCACCGTCAAGGTGTCGTAAATCGACAAGGCCAAGCCGAGGCTGTCGTAGCCGGGGCCCAGGTTGGCGCTTGTACCGGGGACCTTGACGGTCAGCCGCTGGCCTGCCGCGACGAGCGCACGATCAGTCGCGGTGGGCTGCGTTGATTCCACTCTTACTTTTCTTCCAGTCCCAGTTCTGCGGCAACGGTGACGACATCGTTCGGCACCTTGACGGGTTGAACATCGCTGCCATCGTCAGTGCGGAGGGCCCACTGCGGGTCCTTGAGTCCGTGACCGGTAACCGTGATGACGATGGTCTTCCCGGAGGGAACCTCGCCTGCAGCGTGCTTCTTGATGAGGCCTGCGACGCCGGCAGCGGAGCCGGGTTCCACGAAGACGCCCTCCTTGGCGGACAGCCAGCGGTGGGCAGCCAGGATCTCATCATCCGTAACGGCCTCAATCAGGCCACCGGATTCGTCGCGGGCGGCAACAGCGGTGTCCCAGGACGCCGGGTTGCCGATGCGGATGGCAGTCGCGATGGTGTCCGGCTCAGTGATCGGGTGTCCGGCAACAAATGGCGCCGCCCCTGCAGCCTGGAAGCCCCACATGATGGGCGTCTTGGTGGCGACAGCCGCCAAGGTCCCGTTGGCGGTCTCGAAGGGCGCGGAATATTCCTTGTAGCCCTTCCAGTAGGCGCTGATGTTGCCGGCATTACCGACAGGCAGAACATGGATGTCAGGAGCATCGCCGAGTGAGTCGACGATTTCGAAGGCACCGGTCTTCTGGCCCTGGATACGGGCGGGGTTGACGGAGTTCACCAGGAACACCGGGTAGGACTCACCCAGTTTGCGGGCAATGTCCAGGCAGTTGTCGAAGTTGCCGTCAACCTGCAGCAAGGTGGCGCCGTGCGCGATCGCCTGGCTCAATTTGCCCATGGAGATCTTGCCTTCGGGAACCAAAACGGCACACTTCAGCCCGGCCGCAGTGGCGTAGGCAGCTGCCGAGGCAGAGGTGTTACCGGTGGACGCACAGACCACTGCCTTGGCCCCGGCTTCAACTGCTGCCGTCATGGCCATGGTCATGCCACGGTCCTTGAAGGAACCCGTGGGGTTCATGCCTTCAACCTTCAGGTACACCTCTGAACCGGTGAGCTCGGAGAGCTGCCGTGCATGGACCAGGGGCGTGCCGCCCTCGCCGAGGGTAATGACCTTGGTGGCTTCCGTTACGGGCAAACGATCAGCGTATTCGCGGATTACTCCGCGCCATTGGTGAGCCACTTAGACCCCTTCTACCCGCAGTACGGATGTCACAGAATTGATGACGTCCAGGCCCTTGACGGCCTCGACGGTTGCTGCGAGTGCAGCTTCGGATGCACGGTGCGTCACGATCTTCAGCTCAGCCGATTCAACGTTCGACTCTGCGTCGCGGTGGATCGTCTGCCGCATGATCTCGATGGAGACACCGTTTTCCGCAAAGATGTGCGCAATCCGCGCCAATACGCCGGCTTGGTCAGCTACGTCCAATCCGATGTAGTAGCTGGTGTTGGATGCGTCGATGGCCAGCGCCGGGACGTGCCCCGTGGTGGTTTCCGTGCGGCCCGGGCCACCAAGGACCAGGCGCCGCGCTGCGGAGACGAGGTCACCAAGTACGGCAGAGGCGGTAGGAGTTCCGCCTGCACCCTGCCCGTAGAACATCAGTTCGCCGGCGTTCTCCGCCTCGATGAAGACTGCGTTGAAGGCGCCGCGGACGGCGGCCAGCGGGTGTTCCCGCGGCAGCAGTGTGGGGTGGACCCGCACTGAGATGCCGCCGCCGTTTTCTGCTGAGTCGATCTTCTCGGCAATCGCCAAGAGCTTGATGACGAATCCGGCTTCCTTGGCAGAGGCGATGTCCGCCGCGCTGACCTTGGTGATGCCTTCGCAGTAGACATCGTCCAGGGAAAAGCGTGTGTGGAAGGACAGGGAGGCCAGAATGGCTGCCTTCGCCGCGGCGTCGTGTCCTTCGATGTCGGCAGTGGGATCCGCTTCGGCGTATCCGAGCCGCTGGGCTTCGGCCAGTGCGTCAGAGAACTGGGCACCGGTGGTGTCCATCTGGTCAAGGATGAAGTTGGTGGTGCCGTTGACGATGCCCAGGACCCTGGTGATGCGATCGCCGGACAGGCTGTCGCGGATGGGGCGCAGGATGGGGATGGCACCTGCTACCGCGGCTTCGTAAGACAACTGGACACCGGCTTTGTCAGCCTCTTCGTACAGGGTGGGGCCGTCCTGCGCGAGCAGGGCCTTGTTGCCGGTGACAACACATGCGCCGTTCTGGATGGCCGTAAGGATCAACGAACGTGCTGGCTCAATGCCTCCCATGAGTTCGATGACCAGGTCTGCATCCTTGACCAGGGTGTCGGCATCCGTGGTGAAAAGTTCACGCGGCAGTTCGACGTCACGCGGGGCATCGATGGTGCGTACGGCGATGCCCGAAAGTTCGAGGCGGGCGCCGCTGCGGGCGGCCAGGGCGTCGGCGTCGTCAATCAGAATCCGCGCGACCTGGGCCCCAACGTTGCCACAGCCCAGCAGGGCCACCTTCAAGGTTCGCACTTCAGACATTCGCCACTCCCATGTCGCGGTTCAAGAGATCTTCTTCGGTTTCCCCGCGGACAATCAGCCGGACAGCTCCGTCGCGTACAGCGACAACGCCAGGCCTTGCCAGGTAGTTGTAGTTGCTGGAGAGGGCCCAGCAGTAGGCGCCGGTACCCGGTACTGCGAGCAAATCACCGGCTGCCACATCCGCGGGCAGATATACATCTCTAACAACTATGTCGCCGCTCTCGCAATGTTTGCCCACTACGCGGGACAGCTGGGGAGCCGCAGAGGAGTCACGGGAAGCCAGAATCGCCGAATAATCCGCGTCGTACAGCACCGGACGGGCGTTATCGCTCATGCCGCCGTCCACTGACACATAACGGCGTGGATACGTAACGTTCTTTTGACCGTCCTCACCATCAGGGGCGTCAACCCGCACGGTTTTGAGGGTGCCTACTTCATAAAGCGTGAACGTGGTGCTGCCTACGATCGCCCGTCCGGGTTCGATGGAGATGCGCGGCGGCGTGATGTCCAACCTGGCGCATGTGGAACGCACGACGGCGGCCATCGCCTCCGCGATCTCGGCCGGTGGGCGGGGTGTGTCCACCGGGGTGTACGCGATGCCATAGCCACCCCCGAGGTCCAGTTCCGGCAGGACAATGGAGTACTTGGTCTGCATGGCCGCGAGGAAACCCAGGAGCTTCTCCGCAGCGACGGCAAAACCATCCGGCTCAAAGATCTGCGAGCCGATGTGGCAGTGCAGGCCGAGCAGTTCGACGCTTGAGTAGGAGGTGGCTGCTGCCACAGCTTCCTCGGCTGCCGAAAGACCAGCTTCCTCGGTGGAGTCTTCCGCCATGGAGAGGCCAAATTTCTGGTCCTCGTGTGCGGTGGCGATGAACTCGTGGGTATGCGCGTGCACACCAGGTGTCAGGCGCAGCATGACCTTGGCAACCTCGGCGCGGCCGGAAGCTATTTTGGCAACCCGCTCGAGTTCATCGAGGCTGTCCACCACGATCCTGCCCAGCTTCATGTCCAGGGCGCGGTTGATCTCCGCGTCCGACTTGTTGTTGCCATGCAACCCCAGATTGGAGCCGTCAATTCCCGCACGTGCAGCGACAGCTAGTTCGCCGCCGGAACAGGTATCCAGGCGCAGGCCCTCTTCCGCTACCCAGCTTGCCACGGCGGTGCACAGGAAGGACTTCCCTGCGTAGTAGACGTCCACTCCCCCGCAAATATCGGCGAAGGCGGCGTCGAAGGCATCCTTGAATGCCCTTGCACGGGAGCGGAAGTCCGATTCGCTCATGACAAACAGTGGAGTTCCGAACTGTTCCTTGAGCTCACTGACGGAAAAACCGTCAACTGTGACCTCACCGGCGTCGTTCTTTCCAACTCCGGCCGCCCACAGGGGTTCCTGCAGTGCGTTGAGGTCCTCAGGTACTGCCAACCATTCGGGAGCGAGCGGAGAAGCGTGATCAGCTGCTGTGTTCATTGCCCTACATCCGTTCCGGCGCCGAAACGCCCAGCAGTTCGAGTCCGTTGGCAAGTACCTGGCTGGTGGCGTCATTGAGCCACAGGCGCGTGCGGTTCACATCAAGGACGGGATCGTCACCCTGCGGCGACACCCGGCAGGCGTCATACCAGCGGTGGTAGGCCCCGGCAATGACTTCAAGGTGGCGGGCCACACGGTGCGGCTCGCGCAGCTCAGCAGCCTTGGCCACGATGGACGGGTAGCTGCCCAGATAGGACAGCAGCTCGTTTTCCGTGGCGTGGTCCAGGAGCGATGCGTCGAATGCATCCACTCCATCAACCTGGCGTTCTACACCGGCTTCGGCAGCGTTGCGTGCCGTGCCGCGGGACCGCGCGTGGGCATACTGCACGTAAAATACCGGGTTCTCGTTGCTGTGCTTCTTCAGCAACTCCGGATCCAGCGTCAGCGGCGAGTCGGCCGGGAAACGGGCCAGGGAGTAGCGCACGGCATCCTTGCCCAGCCAGGAAATGAGGTCCTTGAGCTCAATGATGTTGCCCGCACGCTTGGACAGCTTTGCGCCGTTTACCGAGACCAGTTGGCCGATGAGAACCTCGATGTTGGCCTCGGGATCATCGCCCGCGCAGGCCGCAATGGCCTTCAGACGGTTGATGTAGCCGTGATGGTCGGCGCCGAGCAGGTAGATCTTCTCAGTGAAACCACGGTCCTTCTTGGAAAGGTAGTAGGCAGCGTCCGCGGCGAAGTAGGTCGGTTCGCCATTGGCGCGGATCATCACGCGGTCTTTGTCGTCACCGAAGTCGGTGGTGCGCAGCCACACGGCACCACCGTCGTCAAAGACGTGGCCCTGCTCGCGAAGGCGGGCAACAGCGGATTCGATCGCACCGGCGTCGTGCAGTTCCTTCTCCGAGAAGAAGACGTCGAACTCCACGCCGAAGTCCGCCAGGGTCGTTTTGATGTCCGCCATCTGTGCCTCATAGGCAGCCGAACGGATCACAGGGAGGGCGGCCTCGTCCGTCAGTTCCCGGATGCCGGGGTGGGCCTTCAGGACTTCGTCGCCGAGCTCTCGGATGTATTCACCCGGATAGCCGCCCTCAGGGACGCCGCGGCCGTGCAGCCGGGCAAGGACAGAGTTGGCGAAGACATTCATCTGCGAGCCGGCGTCGTTGATGTAGTACTCAGCGGTGACGTTTGCACCGGAGGCGCGCAGGACCCTGGCGATCGCATCGCCCAAGGCTGCCCAACGGGTGTGCCCAATGTGCAACGGTCCTGTGGGGTTCGCGGACACGAATTCCATGTTGACCACGCGTCCCGCGAGCGCCTGGTTGGTGCCGTAGCTGGATCCGGCCTCAACGATGGCCTTTGCCAAGGCACCGGCGGTGGCGGCGTCCACTGTGATGTTCAGGAAGCCGGGACCGGCTATTTCCACCCCTGTGACACCGGGGATGCCCTGGAGGTGATTGCTGAGGATCCCGGCAAATTCGCGCGGATTCATCCCGGCCTGCTTGGAGAGTTGCAGGGCGATGTTGGTGGCCCAGTCTCCATGATCCCGGTTCTTTGGTCGCTCCACTCGCACGGAATCGGGCACGGCAGATTCCGTCAAGGTAATTTCGCCGGTAGAGACGGCGTCCTTAAGGCAGGCGGATATGGCAGCAGAGAGTTCTTCGGGAGTCACGCATCTAGCCTACCGGGGGCCCGCAAAGTCGCGGAATTGAGGGTCGCTTATGTGGACAATGTGGACACAGCCAACGCACAGGAACGTATATCGGGCGCCACAGACTGAACCATTACGCTGAATTCAACGTTGTGAAGACGTAGGAGGTGGCCTCGTCCGTCATCCCGCGAGTACCAATCCCATGACCATTTCTTGTCCAGTTGAAACGAGCAGAACCATGACTACGCCACTCCGCAAGAGCATTTACTCCGGAATTGCCGGCCTTTCACTCATTGGTGCCGTGGCGGGCTGCGCGCCGTCTGCGCAGTCCCCCTCCGCTGAATCCACGCCGGCTGCCGAGAATGGCGGCCAGGCCAGCACGTCCAGCCCCACCTCTTCCTCTACCGCGTCCGGCTCCACTGCCGCGGGCACCTCGGTATACAAGGACGGAACCTACAGCGCCGACGGCACGTACACCTCGCCCAATGGCCAGGAGACCGTGGGCGTGGAATTGACGCTTGCCGGTGACCGGGTGTCCGCGGTCAACATCACCACGCACCCTTCGAACCCCAACACCAAGAAGTTCCAAGGCGAGTTCGCCAGCGGCATTTCGGCGCAGATTGTTGGCAAGAACATCGACGAACTCAATGTCTCCAAGGTGGCTGGTTCCTCCTTGACGTCCGGCGGGTTCAACGATGCCGTGAAGCAGATCAAGTCACAGGCCAAGTAGCACCATGCCGCACGCGGACTGGAGCTCCTTCAGTTTTGACGGCATCGGGACGCGGTGGGAGATTTCGACGCCGGAGGCGCTGGCACCCGCGGTGCGGCACCAACTGCTGGAAACAGTCGGTGACTATGACGCGACGTATTCGCGGTTCAGGCCGGACTCCCTGGTGTCCGGCCTGTCCCGCGAACCCGGCAGGATTACCTTGCCCGGGCATGCCGTAGCCCTCCATGAGGTCTACGCCGCCCTGTATCGGCTCAGCGGGGGCGCCATGACCCCCCTCATCGGCAGCAGTCTGGAAAGGCTTGGCTACGATCCGGGTTACACGTTGGCCCCCTCCGGAGATCCCCTGGCCCCGCCACGCTGGGAAGACGTCCTTGAGTGGACAGATACGGCACTGACCGTCACCGAAGCAGTGGTCCTGGACATTGGGGCTGCGGGGAAGGGGCAGTTGGTGGACCTGCTGGGCGGGATCCTGCAGTCAACCGGCCATTCTGAATTCCTGGTGGATGGGAGCGGCGACATGCTCCATGCGGGCACCCACCCTGTGATGGTCGCCTTGGAACATCCCTATAATCCCGGCCAGGCCATAGGCACTGTTGAGCTCCATAATTCAGCCCTCTGCGCTTCGGCTTCCAACCGGCGCGCCTGGGGCGATGGCCTGCACCACGTCCTGGACGGGACTACAGGCCGGCCCATCCACACCATGGTGGCTACCTGGACCATGGCTGCGAGCGCATTGGTGGCGGATGCGTTGGCCACTGCCTTGTTCATGCTTGAACCGGCCCAGTTGCAGGAGGAGTTCGATTTCTCCTGGCTCAGGGTGTCCTCCAGTGGTGCCGCCACATTTTCGCACCGTTTCGAGGGGAGACTGTTCACATGATTGCCGCTAAGTCCCGCGTAGACACCTGGTTGGGCCGCTTCACGATGTACCGCTTGATTCTGTGGGTGCTGGGTGCGCTCGTGGCCTACAGCATGCTCCTCAACATTCTGGGCTGGCTGACGTTCGGCCTCCCCGAGATGCTGGTGCATCTGGCGCTCTGCCTGACGGTAACGTACGCGTCCAACCGACTGCTGGCGTTGATCTTCCGCCTCCAGCCGCACACGGAGTCCTCCCTGATTACGGGATTGCTGCTCTATTTCCTGTTCTGGCCCGCCTTCGGAGTCACTGACATGACAGGCGTGGCCCTGGCCTGCGTGGTGGCCAGCGTCTCCAAATATGCGCTGGCCTTCCGTGGGCGTCACATCTTTAATCCGGCCGCGGCCGGGGCGTTCGTCACTGGCCTGACCGGGTTGAACATCGCCACGTGGTGGGCTGCGACCCCGGCAATGCTGTGGCTCCTGGTTCCCGGCGTGCTGGCTGTGCTGTACCGCACGCGAAAGATGTTGATGGCGACGGTCTTCCTGGTGGTGGCTGCCGGCATCATCACTGTGGAGCTCCTGAGCCGCAGCATGAGCTTCGGACAGGCACTGTGGCAGTCCTTGGCGCAGAGGCCTCTGCTGTTTTTCGTGGGCTTCATGCTCTCGGAGCCGCTCACCCTCCCTCCCCGCCGCTGGCAGCAGTTGGCGCTTGCCGGTGTGGTGGGTGTTGTGTTTGCGGTTCCATATAACTTCGGCTTTGTTGCCAACTCCCCCGAACTCGCTTTGTTGCTGGGCAACCTCCTGGCCTTCTTCCTGGGCCAGCGTGGCGGGGTGGAACTGACGTTCAAAGGTTCGCGTGCCCTGACCCCGGGCAGCACGGAGTTCAGGTTTGAGCCACAGCGCCCGGTGCGGTTTGCTGCAGGCCAGTACATGGAGCTCAACCTGCCGCACCGGGCTTCCGACGGCAAGGGCCGCCGGCGGGTCTTCAGTATCACCAGTGCCCCGGGCGCCCCGGAAGTGACCTTTGGAGTTGGCACGGCCGAGCCGCTGTCCACGGCAAAGAAGGCGTTGCTGGCTTTGAAACCCGGCGACAAACTCTCTGCCACGGCCGTAGGCGGGGACTTTGTTCTACCGCACGACGCCGGCAAACCGGTCCTGCTTATCGCTGCAGGAATCGGCATTACGCCGTTCCTCTCGCACCTGTCCGCTGACGCCGCGCCCCGCGACACCGTGGTGATGTACCTCGCCAAAGGTCGCGATGAGTTGGCCGGCGTGGAGCAGCTGGAAGCCTCCGGGGCCAGGGTGATCGCCAGGCTGGCGGACGGTTCCGCTCCCCCGGCGTTCATGGTCGACGCCGGTGCCGCCAGAATCGACGCGGAACGCCTTAAGGAGTTGGTCCCCGACATTGCCGATCGCGAAGTTTTCGTTTCCGGCTCACCAGCGAGCGTTGATTCGCTGCGTGCCGCTGCCCGCACTGCAGGGGCGCGCCGTATCCACGTCGATTCGTTCGCCGGGTACTGATGCGAAGGGCCGGTCCGGTGGTCCAGTGCGGGGATTGCCGCCGGTGGGTCGGGTTTTCATTTGCGGCGCAGTGACTGCTAAGCTCTAGGACGTCCCACCGGCAACGGAGGGAACCCTGGATGCCCTCGTAGCTCAGGGGATAGAGCGTCTGCCTCCGGAGCAGAAGGCCGTAGGTTCGAATCCTATCGAGGGCACAACGAATACCCCGCCAGTGAACTGGCGGGGTATTTTTGTGTTCCGGTGCCGGCTATCAGTTCGGGGCTTGCCGGACGTTCACCGCGATATTGTCGGGGGCTGCTTTTAGGCTGAATCCAGTTGGTCTTTCCGATAGCCAAAGGGGTTTGCCGTGATGTGTTCGATCGTTCCTCCGTACATGCTTCGCAGGATTGCCGCCCAGAGCGAGCCACGGCTGCGGGCCGTGGCCAGGGCGGCAAAGGAGTCGCTGCTGCACATCAAAGACCTGCAGGCCATCCGCACAGCGCCCATCCCTGCGGCGCCGCCCAGTGCCCGCCAGGCAAAGCCGGGCCCGCCCAAGCGGACCATTTTCGATGCCGAATCCACGGAGACCTTGCCCGGCCGTGTTGTCCGTAAGGAAGGCGCCGGGCCTGTCGGGGACATGGCGGCGGATGAGGCCTACGACGGCCTTGGCAGCACACACCGCCTGTATGGGGAAATCTTCGGCAGGGACTCCATCGATGATGCGGGCCTCGCCCTCGATGCCACTGTCCACTACGGAAAGCTCTACGACAACGCCTTTTGGGACGGATCGCAAATGGTCTTTGGCGATGGCGACGGCCAGATCTTCCAACGCTTCACCAAGTCCGTCAGTGTCATCGGCCACGAACTCGCCCACGGGGTGACCCAATACACGGCCAATCTTGCCTACCGGAACCAGGCCGGTGCACTCAACGAGTCCATGTCTGACGTCTTCGGTGTCCTCGTGGAGCAGTACCTGAAGCAGGAGACTGCGTCGAAAGCCAGCTGGCTCATCGGTGAGGGTCTCTTCACGGACCAGGTCCAAGGCGCTGCCCTGCGCTCCATGAAGGCGCCGGGCACCGCTTACGACGACGACGTCCTCGGCAAGGATCCCCAGCCGGACTCCATGGACACCTACGTGCGCACCAGCGCGGACAACGGTGGGGTGCACATCAACTCCGGCATCCCCAACAAGGCTTTCTACGTGGTGGCCTCGGAACTCGGTGGCAATGCGTGGGAGGCGCCCGGCCAGATTTGGTACGGTACATTGACCAGCGGCTCCCTCCCCGCGACCTGCACCTTTGGAAAGTTCGCGAAGACCACCGTGGCCACCGCCGGGGAACTTTTCGGATCCGGTTCCGCGGAGCATGACGCCGTCCTCAAGGCGTGGGAGACTGTGAAGGTCAAGGTTTAGTCGGTCGGCGGACCGGACAGCTTGGTGCGGTCCCGCTGGCTGGCTGACGAGGAAAAGTCGAACGAGAAGCAGCCGGCCATGAAGATCACCGTCCAACGCAGTGGGGGAATTGCAGCGATGACGCGCGTCTGGAGCGTGGACGCAGTCTCCCCCGATGACAAGGAACGGTGGGTTCCCATGGTTGAGGCTTGCCCATGGGAGGAAGCCAAGAGCCAGTCACGGGCGGCCAACCAACCGGACAGGTTCATGTACTCCATCAGGGCAGGCCAACGCCGGGCCACCCTCCCGGACCGCGCCGTCACCGGGCCTTGGCAGGAACTGGTGGAATGTGCCAAAGCCGAGGGCTCTGAGTCCCGCGGCCGCCTGGGAGGCAGACGCTGACAGCCAAGGGCGTAGAACGCAGCGCGTCCCTAAATAGCCTCCGCCAACTGCCCACGGAAAGCACGGCGATAACTCTGCGGGCTGGTATCCAGCACCTTGGTGAAATGGTGGCGGAGCAGCACAGAATGTCCGAACCCCGCTTCCCTGGCAATTTCGTCGATGTTCAGCTCTGTGGTCTCCAGGAGTTCCTGGGCCCTGAGCACCCGCTGCGAGTTCAGCCAGGCAGCCGGAGTAGTTCCCGTCTCTGCCCTGAAGCGGCGGGCGAAGGTCCTCGGTGACATGTGGAGGCGGGCCGCCAACTCGTTCACGCTGTGTTCCTCGTCGAGGTGCTCAACCATCCACCGGAGGAGTTCCTCCATGGGCGCGGATCCGCATCGCGGCATGGGCCGGTCAATGAACTGGGCCTGGCCGCCATCGCGGTGCGGCGGAACCACCATGTCCCGGGCAATGGCGGCAGCTACGTTGGCTCCCAACTCGACCCGAACCAAGTGGAGGCAGGCGTCGATGCCGGCCGCCGTGCCTGCGCTGGTAATGATGGTTCCATCCTGCACATAAAGGACGTTCTCGTCCACGATGGCCCCGGGGTATCGGCTGGACAGATCCTGTGAATAGTGCCAATGCGTGGTGCACCGACGCCCTTCCAGCAATCCAGCACGGGCCAGGGCGTAGGCCCCGGAGCAGATGGACATCACCCATGCGCCCCGTGCGTGGGCTGCCCGCAGAGCGTCCAGGACCGATTCGGGGACGTCCCGGTCCCGGCCGAAAGGCGCCATGATGACGAGGTCCGCATCGGCGGCTGCTTCCAAGCCCAGGTTGACGTGGAGGGACAGCCCGGACTTCATGCGGATATCCCCCGGCTCCGGCGCGCATACCCGGAAGTCGAAGGCCGGAACTCCTACGCCCCGATCCGATCTGTCAATGCCGAAAACTTCGAAAGCCGTGCCAAATTCGAAGATCGAGAAGTCGGGAACAACGATCACCGCCACTGATTTCAACATATCTCCAGTGTGGCAGAAAATTATCTAAATGGGGCATTTCTGCCACTGTTTCTTGACCTTCCACAGGAGCAGGCTGGAGGCATGGAAATCTTCGGAATCATCCTCTTCATAGTCCTCATCACCGCCGTCGCGGCCACTGTTTCAGCCTTGCTGAAGGATGGCCGCGGCCATAACCCGCCCATCCAGTCCAAGGAGCCCTGGAGCGCTTTCGACGCTCCCAGCACCCCGTACTGGAACCCCCGCATCTACTAGGACATGCAGGCTCACTGCACACCTTCGTCAAAACCAACCCCACCAGCCAACGCCGGCAACCCACATTGTCCACCCGACGCCCGCCCGTTCACGGAATTTTGCGCAGATTCCCCGAACGGCGGGCGTCTTTCTGCCTGCCACAGGTAGTGGAACTGTCGTCCGTGCCGAAGCGACATGGACTAGATTCACTTGCATGATCCAAACCTCTGCCCGCCTCCTCCAGCTGTTGTCACTGTTGCAGGTGCGCCGGGAATGGACAGGTCCGGCTCTGGCGGACCGCATGGGCGTCACCGAACGGACCGTGCGCCGCGATGTCGACAAGCTCCGTAACCTGGGATACCCCATCCATGCGTCCCCGGGGATCGCAGGCGGTTACCAACTGGGGGCCGGTGCGCAGCTGCCGCCCCTGCTGCTGGACGACAACGAAGCCCTGGCAGTTGCACTGGGGTTGAACTCCGTAGCTGCGGGACCCGTCGCCGGCATTGGCGAGGCCTCCGTTCGTGCCCTGGCAAAACTGGAACAAGTATTGCCTTCCCGGCTGCGCCCGAAGTTCGCCATGCTGAAAGCAGCAGTCACCACCCTTCCCAGCAACGCGGCCACGGTTGACCCGCAACAGCTGACGGTGGTTTCAGCCGCGATATCGGACAGGCGCCAGATCTCTTTTGATTACGTCAAGTCCGACGGTGAATCGGCACGCCGCCTCGTGGAACCCTACCGGCTGGTGGACACCGGCCGTCGTTGGTACCTGGTCGCCTGGGATGTGGAACGGGACGACTGGCGGACCTTCCGCGCGGATCGTTTTGCTTCCCTGCCGTCCGAACGCAAAAAGTACCTGCCCCGCCCCTTGCCTGCCGAAGACCTTGCAGCCTACGTGCAGCAGTCCATCACCCGTTCCCCCTACAGGTTCGACGTCGTGGTGCGGCTCCGCGCGCCGCTCGCGGAGGTGGCCGCCGTCGTCAGTTCACAGTACGCGACGCTGGCCGCTGACGGTCCGGCAGCAACCATCCTCCGTTCCGGGTGGGACAACCTTGCTGCACCGGCCGCTTACCTTGCCGCACTGGACATGGACTTCGAGATCCTGGAACCGGAGGAGTTCAGGTCATTCGCCCGCCATCTCTCCCACCGGCTCACCGCGGCGGCGGGGACTGTGACGGACACAGCGGACGGGGAACCGCGGCCACAGTAGACTGGCAGCAGCCATGACACTTCATATTTCCTACCCCGCTGAGCTGCCCGTATCCGAGCGCCGCGAGGATCTGATGGCGGCCATTGCCGCAAACCAGGTGACCATCATCGCCGGCGAGACCGGTTCCGGTAAGACCACCCAGATCCCCAAGATGTGCCTCGAACTTGGCCTTGGAGACAAGGGCCTGATCGGGCATACCCAGCCGCGCCGCCTGGCAGCCCGTACTGTCGCAGAACGCATTGCCTCGGAACTGGACGTTGAGATCGGCCAGGAGGTGGGCTTCCAGGTCCGCTTCACCGGTGAGGTCAGTGCGTCAACCAAGATCAAGCTGATGACCGACGGCATCCTCCTCGCGGAGATCCAAAGGGACAAGCTGCTGCGCAAATACAGCACCATCATCATCGACGAAGCCCATGAGCGCAGCCTCAACATCGACTTCATCCTGGGTTACATCAAGCGCATCCTCCCCCAGCGCCCGGACCTCAAGATCATCATCACCTCGGCCACCATCGATCCCCAGCGCTTTGCCAAGCACTTCGGGAGTGAGGAAGCCCCAGCGCCCATCATTGAAGTTTCCGGCCGGACGTATCCGGTGGAGATCCGCTACCGGCCGCTGTCCCAGCCTGCCGGTGGGGATGAGGACACCTCTGACGATGAACTCGAAGAGGACCGGGATCCCCTGGATGCGGTGTGCGACGCAGTGGACGAGCTCGCCAAGGAAGCTCCCGGCGACATCCTGATCTTCTTCTCCGGTGAACGCGAAATCCGCGACGCCGCCGAGGCCATTAACGGCCGCATCCAGAGCAACCGCCGCCTCGCCGGGACCGAAGTACTGCCGCTTTTTGCGCGGCTGAGCCTGCAGGAGCAGCACCGGGTCTTCAATCCGGGGGGCAAACGGCGCATCATCCTGGCTACCAACGTTGCTGAGACGTCGCTGACCGTCCCGGGCATCAAGTACGTGATCGACACCGGCACCGCACGTATTTCGCGCTACTCCCACCGGACCAAAGTCCAGCGCCTGCCGATCGAGCGCGTCTCCCAGGCGTCGGCCAACCAACGCTCAGGCCGTTGCGGGCGCGTGTCCGAAGGCATCGCCATCCGTTTGTACTCAGAGGAGGACTTTGAGTCGCGTCCGCTGTTTACGGACCCGGAAATCCTTCGAACCAACCTCGCCGCGGTCATCCTCCAGATGACCGCCATGGGCGTTGCCCGCAGTCCCAAGGACGTGGAGAACTTCCCCTTTGTGGAGCCACCGGATTCCAGGGCAATCAACGACGGCGTGACGCTCCTGCGCGAACTCGGTGCCTTGAGTTCGCCCAAGTCAGGAGACGCAGGAGCGGGTGGCCGCGGCGGCAGCGGCCTCACCGCCGTGGGACAGAAACTGGCCCAACTGCCCGTTGATCCCCGGCTTGGCCGCATGATCGTTGAGGCAGGCAAGCGTGGCTGCGTCCGCGAAGTCATGATCCTGGCCGCTGCGCTCACCATCCAGGACCCCCGCGAAAGGCCGACGGACAAGCAGCAGCTGGCCTCGGAAAAGCACGCACGCTTCCGCGATGAGATCTCGGATTTTACGGGCTTCCTCAACCTGTGGAACTACATCCAGGAAAAGCAACGCGAGCTGTCCTCCACCCAGTTCCGCAAGCTCTGCCGCAACGAGTTCATCAACTATCTGCGGGTCCGCGAGTGGCAGGACCTCTTCACCCAGCTCCGGCAGCTGGCCAAGCCACTGGGCATCGCGCTGGACAACAAGCGTGAAGCCGATCCTGTGGGCAACTACGAGGGCATCCACATCAGCCTGCTCTCGGGGTTGCTGAGCCACATTGGGCTCCTCGATGAGCGCAAGCGCGAATACGCCGGTGCGCGTGGCAGCCGCTTCGCCATCTTCCCCGGTTCGGCCTTGTTCAAGAAGTCTCCGGCTTTTGTCATGGCAGCGGAACTGGTGGAAACCAGCCGCCTGTGGGCCAGGGTCGCCGCCAAGTTCGATCCCCTGTGGGCTGAACAGGTAGCGCCCGACCTGGTGAAGCGGTCCTACAGCGAACCTCACTGGTCCTCACGGCAAGGCGCCGTCATGGCCCACGAGAAGGTCACCCTTTACGGTGTCCCGATCATTCCCAACCGCAGGGTCAACTACGGACGGGTTGATCCGGAGCTCTCCCGCGAACTGTTTATCCGGCACGCGCTGGTGGAGGGCGAGTGGAAGACCCATCACAAGTTCTTCCACCGCAACCGTGCCCTGCTCCAGGAAATCGAAGAGCTCGAGACCCGCATGCGGCGCCGCGACATCCTGGTGGACGACCAAACGCTCTTCGAGTTCTACGACGCACGCGTGGGCAAGGAAGTGGTCTCCGAGAGGCACTTTGATAAGTGGTGGAAGGACGCCCGTCAGGCCGATCCCACGCTGTTGGACTTCGACCAATCCCTGCTGATGAGCGAAGATGCAGATGACTTGGACGACTCCGCCTATCCGAAGACCTGGATGCACAAGGGATTCGAGCTCCCCTTGAGCTACGAGTTCCATCCCGTGGCGCCAGGGTCGGCGCCCAACCCATCGGACGGCGTCACTGCCGAGGTTCCCGTGTTGTTCCTCAACCAGCTGGACGACGCCCCGTTCCGTTGGCAGATTCCGGGCCAGCGGGTAGAGCTTGTCACTGCCCTGATCAAGTCGCTGCCCAAACAGGTGCGGAAGAACTTCGTCCCGGCCCCGGATGTGGCCCGGCAGGCAACCGCGGCACTGGAAACGGACTTCGACCCCGCAACCGATGAGCTGGAGCCTTCCTTGGAACTGGTGCTCCGCCGGCTCCGCGGACACGTCATACCGCCCGGTTCCTGGAACTGGAATGCCGTACCGCCGCACCTGCGCGTGAGTTTCAAGGTGGTGGACAGCAAGGGCAAAATCCTGGACGAAGGCAAGGACCTCGCTGAACTCCAGGAAAAGCTTGCCCCCGCCACTCGCCGCGCCATCGCCGAATCCCTCGGCGCCACCCCAGCCACCACGGCACCGGCCAAGGCCGGTAAGGGAGCGGGTGCCTCTGGCCTGGCGAACGGTCAAGGGGCTGCGGCCAAGGCTTCGTCCACCGGCAATCCCGACGGCGTAGTAGCCGAACGCAGCGGAATCACTGAGTGGGACTTCGGCACCGTGGAACGGCAGGTAACACGTACCGTCAAGGGCCACGCCGTCACCGGCTTCCCGGCGGTGGTCGATGAAGGCAAGTCCGTGGCCCTTCGGGTCTTCCAGACCAAGGCCGAACAGGAGGCCGCCATGCGTGGCGGCGTCATCAGGCTTCTGGCACTGCGGATTCCGCCTCCTGACCGCTACGTGCTGGAGCATCTCAGCAATATGGAAAAGCTGACCTTCAGCCAGAATCCGCACGGATCTGTCAGTGCCCTTATCGCGGACTGCGCCCTGGCCGCCATCGACAAACTGACGCCCCAGAACCTGCCGTGGGACAGGAAGTCCTTCGATGCGTTGTATGAAGTAGTCCGTGCGGAACTGATCGACACCGTGTTTACGGTGACTGCCGTCGTCGAACGCGTTCTGGCAAGTACGCGGCGCATCCAAAAGGCGCTGAAGTCCAACGCCAGCCTGCCGCTGATCAGCGCCCTCAACGACATGAAGTCCCAGCTGGAGCAGTTGGTCTTTCCTGGCTTTGTGGCACAGACGGGCTACGCACAGCTCAGCCAGTTGCCGCGATACTTGCAGGCGATCGAAAAGCGGCTCGAAAAGCTCCCCGGCAACGTGCAGCGGGACAGCTTGAACATGGCGATCGTGCAAGCGCTGGAGGATGACTATGACGATGCGGTGTCCGCCCTTCTGCCCGGACGACGCGCAGGCACTGAGTTAACCCGGGTGCGCTGGATGATCGAAGAACTGCGGGTCAGCCTCTTCGCCGTAGAACTCGGAACCGCCTACTCCGTCTCGGAGAAACGCATCCGTACGGTGCTGAACCAGGCGCTCGCCCCGGCCTAGCATCGGTCAAAAACCCGGCGGCGCTGATTCAGCACCGCCGGGTTAACTTTATCGAAGGTCTCAGTCCTGCGGGACGGCATCCCCATGCCCGGCCGAACGCAAGGCAGCACGAAGCCTCACGGCCGTGGCATCCATTGTGGCGGGATCCGGATTGTGGTCCACGTTGTGGATCTCGAAGTCTGCAGTGGAATAAGCCGGCCACACGTGGACATGCAAGTGGTCCACCTCGAAGCCTTCCATCAGAACGCCTACTCTTTTGGCGTCAAACAGGTCCTCCTGGACCTTCCCGATGCTTTGCGCAACATCCATGACCTTGGCCAGCAGCTCGGGACGCGCGTGGGTCCATGAATCAACTTCTTCACGCGGCACTACCAGCGTGTGCCCTTGCGTCAGCGGTGCAATAGTCAGGAAAGCCACCACTTCGGCGTCCTTCCAGACGAAGCGGCCCGGAATCTCCCCGTTGATGATCTTGGTGAACAGTGTGCTCATGCGTCTGCCCTTTCGGATGGGTCCTGGAGTGTTGAGGTGTCCAGCACGAAACGGTACTTCACATCACCGGCCACCATGCGGTCGTAGGCCTCGTTCAGCTGGTCGGCCCGTACCATTTCGATGTCGCTGGCAACACCGTGTTCCGCACAGAAGTCCAGCATTTCCTGAGTTTCCTCGATGCCGCCAATCAACGAGCCTGCATAGGCGAGCCGGCGACGGATGAGCAGTCCGGGGCTGACCGGCGGCATCTCATCCGCGGGAAGGCCCAGCTGGAAGAGCGCCCCGTCCAGGCGAAGCGTGCGGAAGTAGGGGTTGAGATCGTGCGGTGCAGCAACAGTGTCAATAATGACGTCGATGCTCCTGTTGGCCGCTTCCATGGCATCGGCATCCTTGGACAGGACCACGTGGTCGGCGCCCAGCTCCCGGGCAGCGTCAAACTTGGATTCAGAGGTGGTAAAAACTGTCACTTCCGCCCCCATGGCCTTGGCGATCTTCACGGCCATATGTCCCAGGCCACCCAAGCCCACCACGCCCACGGCGTCGCCTTCTTCTACATCGAAATACCGCAGCGGAGAGTACGTGGTGATCCCGGCACACAGCAAGGGGGCTGCCGCTGCCGGATCAAGGGCTTCGGGAACACGCACCACGAAGCGACGGTCCACCACTACCGACGTCGAGTAGCCGCCTTGGGTGATGGCGTCACCGTGCCGGGGGTCTGCGGCCCCATATGTACCGATGTTGCCCCGCTCGCAGTATTGCTCCAGGCCGTCAAGGCAGCTCTCGCATTCACGGCAGGAGTCCACCAGACAGCCGACGCCGACGTAGTCGCCCGGCGTGAATTCCTTCACGGCGGAGCCCACGCGGGTTACCCGGCCAACAATTTCATGGCCTGGAACCAGTGGGTATGGAGGAACCCGCCATTCTCCGCGCGTCGCATGGACGTCGGAGTGGCACAGTCCGCAAAACTCAATCGCGATCTCTACGTCATCTGCGGTGGGTGCCCTCCTCGCAAGGGTCAGGGGCACCAAGCCGCTGTCCGGGGACGTGGCACCGTACGCAGCAGCCAGGGTGGTGCTTCCGGTGTCACCGGTGTCCAGGGTGATGGGTTTGGCAAGGGGCGGGGGAACGGGGCGTCCTGGAGTCATGCTCCGACGCTACTCCCGGCAGCTGTGCTTCTGCCACTCGGCCCCACGCCGTCCCCGGAGCCTTCCTTCCACGGCTCACTGCCCACGGCCACCGGGTTGCCGGGGTTGTTGGACCACTGCGAGAAGGATCCCGGGTACAGGGCGGCTTTGTATCCGGCGATGTGCAGTGCCGCGATTTCATGGCTCGCTGTGACGCCGGATCCGCAATAGACCGCCACAGGGGACGAGCCATCCACACCCAATTCTTCGAAACGACGGCGGAGCTCTTGGGCCGGCAGGAATGTTCCGTCGGGTGCGAGGTTCCCTGTGGTGGGGGCGCTCACGGCGCCGGGGATGTGCCCTGCCCGCGGATCAATCGGCTCTACTTCGCCCCGGTAGCGCTCCCCCGCCCGGGCATCGAGCAGGACTCTGCCCTGGTGCCACTGCGCGGCTTCGGCTTCGTTGATGACCGGCAGGCGTCCTTCGCCGAGGGAAACACTTCCGGCCACGGGCCTTGCCTCACCTGTCTCCTCCGGGTGACCGCCGGCGCGCCAGGCGGCGAGGCCGCCGTCGAGCAGGTAGACAGATTCCAAGCCCGCATTTCGCAGCATCCACCAAACGCGGGCCGCGGCCATGCTTCCGCTGTTGTCGTAAGCAACCACGGTATCGCCGTCGTTGATGCCCCATTGCCGCGCGGCATCCTGGAACCGTTCGGTCGATGGCAACGGATGCCGGCCACGGCCTGGCTGCGCATGGTCGGCAAGCTCTGTGGGGAGGTCCACGAACACGGCGCCGGGCAGGTGCCCGGCCAGGTACTCGCTGTGCCCGTCCGTCCGGCCGAGCACCCAGCGGACATCCAGAAGCACGGTCCGCTCCCCTGAATCGAGGCGATTGCGCAGTTCGGGGGGACTTATCAGCGTGGACATCTTTTCTCCTTCATTCCTGCGGCACGGGCTCCGTTGCTGCCGGCGCCCGATTTCCAGCCTAGGCTTATCCGGTGAGCAATTCGTGCATTCAGGACAGGGCATGGGCCAGCGAGGCCATCCGCAAAATCGAGGCCGAGAACAACCGATCAGCGGACACGCACCTTTATGCAGTCCCCCTCCCGGACCATTGGGGCGTCCAGCTGTACCTGAAGGACGAATCAACGCACCGCTCCGGCAGCCTCAAGCACCGTCTTGCCCGGTCCTTGTTCCTCTACGGATTGGTCAACGGCTGGATCACCGAGGGCACCACCATTGTTGAGGCCTCGAGCGGCAGCACGGCAGTCTCCGAGGCCTATTTTGCCCGGCTCATCGGACTGCCTTTCATCGCGGTGATGACAAAAACCACCAGCCCGGAAAAGATCGCCCTCATCGAGGAATTCGGCGGTGCGTGCCTGCTGGTGGACCACGCCTCCGAGGTGTACGCGGTGGCCGAAGAGACCGCGAAAACCTCCGGCGGCTACTACATGGACCAATTCACGCACGCAGAACGCGCCACGGACTGGCGCGGCAACAACAACATCGCCGAGTCGATTTTCGAGCAACTCGCGCTTGAGGAACACCCCGTCCCGGAGTGGATCGTCGTGGGAGCGGGCACCGGCGGTACCAGCGCCACCATAGGCCGCTATCTTCGGTACAACCGCTACTCCACCCGCCTCGCCGTGGTGGACCCGGAAAACTCGGCCTTCTACCCCGCATGGCGCGACGGAGACGCCGCCACGGCAACGGGCCAGCCATCCAGGATCGAAGGCATTGGCCGGCCACGATCCGAGCCGAGTTTCGTGCCCGCGGTTATCGACCACATGATCCAAGTGCCGGACGCCGCCTCGGTGGCAGCCATGCGCCACCTCCGGAAACTCACGGGCCTGCATGCCGGTCCCTCCACGGGGACCAACCTGTGGGGCGTGTGGCAGTTGGTGGCCGGGATGGTCGCCGAGGGCAGACGGGGCAGCATCGTGTCGCTGATGTGTGACGGCGGGGACCGCTACGCGGGCAGCTACTACGACGCCGGATGGCTTGCGGCGAAGGGACTGGACCCCGCACCGCACGAGGCAGTACTGGAGCGGTTCCACCGCACAGGGGTGTGGACCGGCTAGACCTCTACAGAGTCGCGTGGGGCAAGACGCCGGTAGCTGGTCCCGTAGCGGGCACCGATACGGGTCACGTGGCCTTCAACAATGCCCCGCCCCAGTTCGTTAAGCAGGGCGTCGTGCACCGGGAACGCCCGGGGAGCACGGACTGAGATGACAAAATCGACAACCTCCCCCACCTTGGACCATGGAGCATGGATGGGCACCAGGAGGGTCTTGACGTCAATTCCTTCAGGGACCACGAAAGAGTCGCCAGGGTGAAACACGTTGTCATCGATCAGGTACCCGATGTTGGCCACCACCGGGATCTGGGCGTGGATCACTGCATGCTGGCCGCCGAACGTGCGCACGCTAAACCCTGCGGCGTCGAAACCGGAGTTCGGCTCAGCCGTGTGGACGCGGACTGCGACGTCGGATTCCTCACGCAGGGCTGCGGCAACCCCGGCTGGAGCATGGACCTCAAGCCCTGCGTTGCTCCGGAGCGCGGACACCAGGGCGGGCCGGTCAAAATGGTCATTGTGCTCGTGCGTAATAAGGACGGCGTGGGCGCCGGTCAACGCTTCCCCGGACTCGGAGAAGGTCCCGGGATCGATGACTAGAACGTTCCCGTCCTTCTCCAACCGGACACAGGCGTGGGTGTATTTGGTGAGCAACATGACCAAAGCCTAGGACCACCGGCTGAGAGTTTCCAAGCCTGCCCTGCTGGTAAAATTGGGGTTTGCCAGCATCCCCAGGGAAGTGAGTCCTTCAATGCCACACGGCACCAATTCCGCCACGACCGGCCCCTCGGCGCCGGCCACCAGCGGCGTCAAGGAGCAGCGCGTTACCAAGCAGCGCTTGGCCGTCAGCGCCGCACTGGACGAATTGGATGACTTCGTCAGCACCCAGGAGCTGTACCGCCTGCTGCAAAACAAGGGCATTTCAGTGTCCCTGGCCACCGCATACCGCATCCTTCAGTCGTTGGCCGACGACGGACTCATTGATGTCCTCCGCAACGGTGAAGGCGAAGCGGTTTACCGACGCTGCAACGTCACCGGCCACCACCACCACCTGCTGTGCCGCAACTGCGGCAAGGCAGTTGAAGTGGAGGCACCCGCCGTCGAGACCTGGGCAGCACGGACGGCTGCGGAACATGGCTTTACTGAAGTGGCCCACACCGTGGAAATCTTCGGCCTGTGCCCTGAGTGCACTGCCAAGAAGGCAGCCGGGACTCTCTAGAGGGCGCCTGCCGGCTGGTCCCGCGACACCCGTCCGTTGAGGCCCCTGTTGGCCCTGACCCGTCCGATCACCCTGCACACCACGTAGATCAGGAACGACAGCGTGGTGACGTACGGGCTGATGGGAATCCGGCTGCCGAGTGCCAGCAGGATTCCGCCAACGGTAGCCGTCATCGCGAAAACCACGCTCAGCACTACCACCAACTTCGGTGAGGTGGTCACCCGAAGCGCAGCTGCTGCCGGCGTAATCAGCAACGCAAGGACCAGCAGAGCGCCAACGATCTGGATGGACAGCGCCACACTGACACCCAGCAGCACCATGAACCCAATGGCCAGGCCGCGAACCGGAACCCCCCTGGCTTCCGCCATTTCGGGGTCTACGCTGGCAAAGCTCAGCGGCCGCCAGATTGCCGCCAAGGCGATCATCACCACCACTGCAGTTCCTGCAAGAACCTGCAGCTGCACGGTGTCCACGGAAACAATCTGACCGGTCAGCAGTCCGAACTTGTTGGCCGCGCGGCCCTCATAGAGGGCCAGGAACAGGATGCCCAGCCCCAGGCCGAACGGCATGATGACACCGATGATCGAGTTCTTGTCCCGCGCCCGGACGCCCATGAAGCCCAGCAGCACAGCGGCCGCCACTGAGCCGACCAAGGAGCCAAAGATGATGTCCGCACCGATCAGCAAGGCAAACGCAGCTCCGGCGAAGGACAGTTCCGAAATGCCGTGGACAGCGAAAGCCAAGTCCCGCTTCATCACGAACGTGCCCACCAACCCGCCCAACAGACCCAGTACGGCTCCAGCCCAAATGGAGTTCTGGACGAGGACCAGCAACTCGCCGTAGTTCTCGAAGTTGAAAATGGTCTGCAGAATCGTGTCGAGGTCCATCTAGAACTCCTCCCCGGCGGTTGCATGGGCATCGTCATGGAAGTGCGTGGTTGCGTCAGGGAGACCGACGACGACGATCCTTCCGTTGGCGTGGATGACCTCCACATGGCTGTTGTACAGCTCCGAAAGGACTTCCGTGGTCATGACTTCCTGGGGCGTTCCCACACGGAACTGGCCGCCGGCAAGGTAGAGGACCCGGTCAACATAGTCGATCACCGGGTTGATCTCGTGGGTCACGAAAACCACTGCACTGTTCCGCTCGTGGCATTGCTTGTTGATCAGCGAGCTGACGCCCTGCTGGTGGTGCAGATCCAGGGAGAGGAGAGGCTCGTCGCACAGCAGCACCTGCGGCTCCGTGGCCAGTGCTTGTGCCACTCTGAGCCGTTGCTGCTCGCCCCCGGAGAGTTGCCCCACTGGCACCTTCGCATAGTCGGAAGCCCCCACCAGCTCGAGTAATTCATCTATCCTCGGGTTGACCTTACCGGCCGAGAACCGCATGCCCCACCTGTGCCCGTCGATTCCCAAGCCCACCAGGTCCCGTGCGCGCAGGGGTGTGTCTGGAGCAAACGACTTTTGCTGCGGGATGTAGCCGATCCGCTTGCTGCCTCGTTCCACCGGATGGCCGCCCAGGGAGACAGTCCCTGAATGCAGTTCCTGCAGCCCAAGGAGAACCTTCAGGAAGCTGGTCTTGCCGCTGCCGTTGGGACCCAGCACAGCGAAGAACTCGCCGGGATTGATGTCGAGGTCGAGATCCCGCCAGAGCGCCCTCTTGCCGAACTGAAGGCTCGCTCCACGGAGGCTCACTACCGGTGTCAAAAGTTGTCCTCGATCCATGCGTCGCTGGGAACGCAGTCAGTGGTGCCGCTGGTATTGGCGGCCGTGCTGGTGGCAGGCAAAAGGCCCCGCAGCCATCCTGAATATCTTAGGACGTTGGCAGGGCCCTTCACCGCATAGCGGGTGTCGGGAAATGCTACTTCTTGAGTGCGGAGGAGACCGATTCCACGTTGTCGGACATCCACTGGAGGTAATCCTTGCCATCGGGCAGCGTCTCGGTGAAGTTCACCACTGGCACGCCCGCAGCTTCCGCGGCCCGCTTGACGGATTCAGTCTGCGGTCCTTCGGTCTGCTCGTTGTACGCCAGGAACCGCACGGATTTGGCAGAGACCAGGTCCGTGGTTTCCTTCAATACCGCGGCCGGGACATCTGTTTCCTCTTCAATGGCAGCGCTGTAAGCCTCCGGGGTCTTGTTTTCCAGGCCGGCAGCTTCAAGGAGGTACAGGGGCACGGGCTCGGTGACAGCTACCGGCGCATGGTCGTTTGCGGCCTTGACGGCGTCGAGTTTTCCGGTGAGGTCGGCGAGTTTGGTTTTGAAGGCTTCGGCATTGGCTGTGAAGGTCGCGGCCGATCCCGCATCCAGGATGCCGAGCTTGGCAGCAACTGCATCGGCGAGCTTGCCCATGGTGTCCAAGCTGTACCAGACGTGCTCATTGAACTCGCCGTGGTTGTGGGTGTGGCCTTCTTCACTGTGGGATTCCCCGCTGTGGGCTTCTTCTTCCGGGGCGAGCCCGGAGATTTCCACGGCGCTGATCATGTTTTCATGGCCGACTTTGGTCTCATCAGCAATTTTGTGGAGGAACTCGTCATAGCCTCCGCCGTTCTCCACCACGAGCTTGGCCTTGGAAATGACCAGCTTGTCCTGGGCACTTGCCTCATAGGAGTGCGGGTCCTGGCTGGTCTTGGTGATGATGGCGTTCACGTTGACTTTGTCCCCGCCAATGGCCTTCACGACATCCCCATAGACATTCGTCGAGGTGACTACTTCAATGGCACTTGGCGACGATGAATCGCTTGCCCCTGCTGTCCCCGCGCAGGAAGAAAGAAACAGGGCGGCAAGGGCTGCGGAAGCAGCCATGGACAGGCGGGCGGCGGAACGACGCACGAGAACCTCGGATCTACTCAAAATGAGAATCAAACACAATTACTGGCAGATTCAAGTGTAACTCTAAATGGAAATGATTCCTATTTAGAGCCAGCCGGCGCCGATCGGGGTGCGATCGGCGCCGGCCTTTTCCGTGATGCTACTTGACCTGTTGATCTCCATAGCGGCGGATACCGGTCGCCTGGGTGGCGTCGCGGATCTCACCAACCAACTGTTCAATGACGTCCTCCAGGAAGAGGACGCCCTGGGTCTCTCCGTCGGCGCCGATGACACGGGCCAGGTGCGATCCCGTCCGCTGCATGACGGACATGGCCTGCTCGATTTCGTCGTCCGGCGCAAGGTTTGCAAAGGAACGGATGCGCCCCTCGGCGATGGGATGCCGCCGGCCCTCGTCCGGGATGGACAGGATGTCCTTCACGTGCAGGTATCCGGCGAGTTCGCCGTCGTCGTCCACCATGGGGAAACGGGAGAATCCCGTGCGGCTGACCGCCTTTTCCAGGTCCACCGGAGTAGAGGCAGTCTTAAGCACCACCAATTTGTCCAAGGGAACCATGATGTGCGAAGCCGTATGCTCCGAGAACTCCAGTGCACCGCTCAACAAGCCAGTTTCGTCGTCCACCAAACCATGGCGTGTGGACTCCTGGACGATCGACTGCACTTCCTCCAGGGTGAACGAGGAGGACACCTCGTCCTTAGGCTCAATCTTCATCAGCCGCAGGATGTGGTTGGCCAGCCAGTTCAGGGTCCAGATGATGGGGTTCACCAGGCGTGCAATGAACATCAACGGCGGGGCCAACAACAGTGCCGCCTTGTCGGCTACGGAAACCGAGATGTTCTTCGGAACCATCTCGCCGAAAGTGACATGCAGGAACGTGACGAACAGCAAGGCGATCGCAAAGGCGATGATGTCCGCCAGTTCAACCGGAACGCCCACCAGCTCAAGGGGCTCGGCCAACAAGTGGTGGATGGCCGGTTCGGCAACCTGAAGGATCAACAGGGAACAGACGGTGATGCCCAGTTGTGCACAGGCAAGCATCAACGACACGTTTTCCATGGCGCGCAGTGTTGTCTGCGCGCGCTTTGATCCGGCTTCGGCCAAGGGCTCGATCTGGCTGCGGCGTGCAGACATGACGGCAAACTCGGCACCGACGAAGAAGGCGTTGCCGATCAGGAGAACAACGAGCCAGACAATTCCTACCCAGTCGCTCATACGGCCCCCGCTTCATGACGCGGATTCTCTGCGCTCTCCGGAGTGGACTCATCCGACTCCACATGATGGAAACAGATCCGGTCTATCCTTCGGCCATCCATCCTGGTCACCGTGAGCGTCCCGCCCCCCGTGTCCACGACGTCTCCCGTCCTGGCAATACGACCAAGCTGGCTCATGACATAGCCGCCCACAGTCTCATACGCGGACTCGTCGGGCACTGTGAGGTTGGGTATCTGCTCGGAAACCTCATCCGGCCGCAAGAGCCCCGGGAAGTACCAGTCGCCGGACGCGCTCTGCAGCACTCCGGGGCGGACCTTATCGTGCTCGTCAGCGACCTCACCGACGATCTCTTCCACCAGGTCTTCCAGGGTGGTGATTCCTGCGGTTCCGCCGTACTCGTCCAGTACGACGGCCAACTGCAGGTTACCCTCGCGCAATTCGGACAGCAGTGCATCCAGGTGGATGGTTTCGGGAACCTGCAGGACATCGGTCATGATCGCACCGGCCTCAAGCTTGGCCCGGCGCTCTGCCGGGACAGCCACGGCTTTCTTGACGTGCACCACGCCGCGGATATCGTCCGTGGAATCACCAATAACAGGGAAACGTGAATATCCGGTGCGCCGTGCGGCGTCGAGGATGTCGGACACAGGCTGGTCGGCGTCGATGGTTTCCATGCGGATGCGCGGTGTCATGACATCTGCCGCCGTACGCCCGGAGAAGTTCAGGGTGCGGGCAACAAAGTTGGCGGTCCCGGCGTCCAAAGTCCCCAGCTCAGCGGAGCGCCTCACCAAGGAGGCCAGCTCTGCGGGGGTCCTTGCCCCGGAGATCTCTTCCTTGGCCTCAAGGCCGAACAGATTCAGCACCTTGTTCGAGAACCCGTTAAGAACCACGATGGCCGGCTTGAAAACGGCCGTGAACATCAGCTGCGGGCGGGCAAGGCGCTTACCCAAAGGGAACGCAAGGGCGATGGCCATGTTCTTGGGAACCAGTTCGCCGATCAGCATCGACAAGAGGGTGGCGACAGCCATCGCCAGGATCAAGGCCACTGAATGCGCTGCCTCCGGACCAAGCCCCAGGGACGCAAGCGGACCCCCAAGAAGTTGCCCCAAGGACGGTTCCATGACGAAGCCGGTCAGCAGCGTGGTCAGGGTAATCCCGAGCTGGCAACTGGAAAGCTGCGTGGACAGCGATTTGAGGCACTTCAGCAGCGGCGCAGCACCATGATCGCCGTTATCAACCGCACGCTGAACGCTGGCTTGGTCCAACGCAACCAAGGAAAACTCAACTGCTACAAAGAAGCCGGTACCCAGGATCAAGGCAAAGCCGGCGAGGAGAAGAATCCATTCCACTTAGCGCATCACTCCATGAGTGGGCGCGTGCAGTGGGGAGGGCGCCTTCAGCGGGGGGATTCGCCCCGGCGGAGGCTGGTCGGGTCCCACGGACGCATGGTCCGGAGAACCACCGGCTGTGGGCGCCGGCGCGTGATGGGCATGTGAACGGGTATTGCCGGCTCGACGGGCACGCTGTGCGGAGTTGCCAGATTGGCTCCCCCGACAGTTCCCAGGCCGGCACCTAGATTTACTGTCCATAAGACTTTCAGTCTACAGTCCAGCCGCCGGGCACCTCCAACAGCAGGCCTGGCTCCGCGACAAAAAAGAAGTGTCACCCTACTAAGTCAGCCGCAACATGATTTAGGTCACCACTATTGGCAGTTAACCAACGATCCTAACTAGACTGTCAGGGGTCTGAGTTCGCGGGACCCGGACCCTGTCCCATCGTTGCGGAAAAGCAACTTTGGCCAGCGGGAAAACAACACTCATGGAAGAGGCGTATTTCAAGTGCCAGAGCAGCCCAGCCACCGTCTACCAGAGGAATTTGGCGGAAACGAGTGGCTCGTTGACGAACTGTACGAGCGGTACCAACAGGACAAGAACTCGGTCGACACCAAGTGGTGGCCGCTCTTTGAATCCTTTGCTTCTGCTGACGGCACTTCTTCCAACGGAAACTCCGCAGCTCCTTCAGCTGCCAATCCACCCACCCAAGTACTTCCCGTGGTAGCCCCGGCTGCAGCGGCTCCGGCACCGGCGCCGGCCGCTCCTGCCGCTGCCGCGGAACCGGCTGCACCGGCGGCACCCGCCCCGGCGAAAAAAGCACCGGCCACCGTTGCCCGGGACGGAGCAAAGAAGCCCGCAGCCGGAACCACGGCACAGCCCATTCCTGCACAGCTGCCCAAGAGCACCAAGGCGCCTACGGCACCTGAGGAAGATGTCGTTTCCGTCCTCCGGGGTCCGGCCAAGGCCATCGCCACCAACATGGTGACAAGCCTTGAAGTACCTACCGCCACGAGTGTCCGCGCAGTTCCCGCCAAGCTGCTCATTGACAACCGGGTGGTCATCAACTCCAACCTTGCCCGTGCCCGCGGTGGCAAGGTCTCCTTTACGCATCTCATCGGCTACGCCGTTGTCCGGGCGTTGTCCCAGTTCCCGTCGATGAACGTCTACTACGACGAAATCGACGGCAAGCCCAGTGCTGTGCAGCCCGCACACGTCAACTTCGGCATCGCCATTGACATGCCCAAGCCCGATGGCACCCGCCTCCTGATGGTTCCCAACATCAAGAAGGCCGAGACCATGGACTTCGCTGAGTTCTGGCACACCTATGAGGACCTGATCAAGCGCGCCCGTAACGGCAAGCTGACGGCAGACGACCACGCCGGCACCACGGTCTCCTTGACCAACCCCGGTGGCATCGGCACCGTGCACTCCGTGCCACGCCTCTCCAAGGGCCAGGCCGCCATCATCGGCGTCGGTGCCCTTGACTACCCCGCGGAGTTCCAGGGCGCCAGCGAGAAGATCATCGCCCAGAACGCCATCAGCAAGATCCTCACGCTGACGTCCACCTATGACCACCGTGTCATCCAGGGCGCCGGCAGCGGCGAGTTCCTCAAGCTTGTCCACCAGCTCCTGCTCGGTGCGCAGAACTTCTATGACGAGATCTTTGAAGCCCTGCGTATTCCCTACGAACCCGTCCGCTGGAGCCCGGACCTCCAGGTGGATCCTGCCGACGAGATCAACAAGGTTGCCCGCATCCAGCAGCTGATCCACTCCTACCGCGTCCGCGGTCACCTGATGGCGGACACCGATCCCCTGGAGTACGTCCAGCGCAAGCACCCGGACCTTGACGTCCTCACCTACGGCCTCACCCTGTGGGACCTGGACCGCGAATGGCCCACCGGCGGGTTCGGCGGCAAGCCGCAGCTCAAGTTCCGCGACATCCTCGGGGTCCTGCGTGACGCCTACTGCCGCACCACGGGCATCGAGTACATGCACATCCAGGAACCTGCAGAACGCAAGTGGTTCCAGGACCAGCTGGAGCACCCCTACTCCAAGCCGAGCCGTGAAGAGCAGCTGCGCATCGTTTCCAAGCTCAACGCAGCAGAAGCTTTCGAAACGTTCCTGCAGACCAAGTTCGTTGGTCAGAAGCGCTTCTCCCTGGAGGGTGGCGAGTCGCTGATTCCGTTGCTCGACGCCGTGATCTCGGACGCTGCCGACGACGGCCTGGACGAGGTTGCCATCGGCATGGCCCACCGCGGCCGCCTCAACGTGCTGACCAACATCGCCGGCAAGACCTACGCACAGGTCTTCCGCGAATTCGAAGGCACCCAGGACCCCCGCTCCGTGCAGGGCTCCGGTGACGTCAAGTACCACCTCGGTACGGAAGGCACCTTCACCTCGGACAACGGCAAGCAGACCAAGGTCTACCTCGCCGCCAACCCGTCCCACCTCGAAGCTGTGGACTCCGTCCTCGAAGGCATTGTCCGCGCCAAGCAGGACAGGCTGGATCAGGGCGAGTCGTTCCCCGTCCTGCCCATCATGGTCCACGGTGACGCCGCATTCGCCGGCCAGGGTGTTGTGGCTGAAACCCTCAACCTCTCGCAGCTGCGTGGTTACCGCACCGGCGGCACCATCCACGTGATCGTCAACAACCAGGTTGGCTTCACCACGGCGCCGTCGTCATCGCGCTCGTCCACGTACTCCACGGACGTTGCCAAGATGATCCAGGCACCGGTCTTCCACGTGAACGGCGACGACCCCGAGGCCGTGGTGCGTGTTGCCCAACTGGCCTACGAGTTCCGTCAGCGTTTCCACAAGGACGTTGTCATCGACATGGTCTGCTACCGCCGTCGCGGCCACAACGAGGGCGACGACCCCTCGATGACGCAGCCGCTCATGTACAACCTGATCGAAGCCAAGCGCTCCGTCCGCAAGCTGTACACCGAGTCGCTCATCGGCCGTGGTGATATCACCGAGGAAGAAGCAGAGCAGTTGCTCCGCGACTACCAGGAGCGCCTGGAGCGTGTCTTCGCTGAGACACACGCAGCGCAGACCTCGCCGATTCCGATCATCACGGCGGATTCCGCAGCTGTCTCGGACATCGAGCGTCCCATCGCCCAGCAGGCCGACTTCGGGACCAACTCCCCGGCGTCCACCGCCATTTCCGCTGAGACCCTTGCCCGCATCGGCAAGGCCCACCTGGAAATTCCGGATGGCTTCACGGTCCACTCCAAGCTGAAGCAGCTGCTGGAGAAGCGTGAGCAGATGTCCCGTGAGGGCGGCATCGACTGGGGCTTCGGCGAGATCGCGGCCTTTGGCTCGCTGATCATGGAGGGCGTGCCGGTCCGGTTGGCCGGACAGGACTCCCGCCGCGGTACGTTCGTGCAGCGTCACGCCGTCTTCCACGACCGCGCCAACGGCAACGAGTGGCTGCCGCTGGGCAACCTTTCCGATGACCAGGCCAAGCTGTGGATCTACGACTCCCTGCTGTCCGAATACGCAGCCATGGGCTTCGAATACGGCTACTCGGTGGAGCGCCCTGATGCCCTGGTCCTGTGGGAAGCGCAGTTCGGTGACTTCGTCAACGGCGCCCAGACCATCATTGACGAGTTCATTTCCTCGGCTGAACAGAAGTGGGGCCAGCGCTCATCGCTGGTGCTCATGCTTCCGCATGGATATGAAGGCCAGGGTCCGGACCACTCCTCTGCACGCATTGAGCGTTTCCTGCAGATGTGCGCCGAGGACAACATGATCGTGGCCAACCCCACCACCGCTGCCTCGCACTTCCACCTGTTGCGTCGCCAGGCCTACAGCCGTCCGCGCAAGCCGTTGATCATCTTCACGCCGAAGCAGCTGCTCCGCCTCAAGGGCGCCGCATCCGCCGTCGAAGACTTCACAACGGGTGGCTTCAGGCCGGTCATTGCCGATCCCGAGGTTCAGCCGGCCAACGTGGACCGCGTCATCCTGGTCTCGGGCCGGTTGTACTACGACCTCCTGTCCAACCGGCAGAAGTCCGGCGATACCTCCACTGCCATCATCCGCGTTGAGCAGCTTTACCCGCTGCCCAAGGCTGAGATTGACGCAGAATTGGCCAAGTACCCGAACGCCGACATCGTTTGGGCACAGGACGAACCTGCCAACCAGGGTCCGTGGCCGTTCATGGGCCTGAACCTGGCACCGGACCTGGACCGCAAGCTCCGCTTGGTCTCGCGTCCGGCCTCGGCCTCCACGGCTGCCGGTTCCATGAAGCGCCACGCCGCTGAGCAGGATGCCCTGATCAAGCAGGCGTTCGAACGCAAGTAAAGCGAAACTGCCCGGTCTGAGGAGTGAATGCGCCCCTCAGGCCGGGCAGTTCTGTTTAATGGGACAGGTATCCGGTTCCGGAACCGGCCGATGATCCGGCAAACCGTGCAAGGACCGTAACGAGTGTGAAGAGGTAACCGTGGAAGACAGGAAGCTGCGTATCGCAGCTGTAGGAGATGAACTGCTCGCGGGCCTGGGGGATCCCCGCGCCTTGGGCTGGCTCGGACGAGTGCTGGCCCGAACGCCCCAGGACGCCGTCGTAGTGGAGAGTTTCCCGCTCCCCTGCCCCATGGAAGGCACTGAGGGCTTGGCCGCCCGGTGGCAGGATGAAGCCGGAAGGCGCTTCAGCGACACCCACGAGAACCGCCTGGTGATCGGACTTTCGGGCCGCGACCTCGAGTTCGGCCTGTCCACGGCGCGCAGTCGATTGAACCTGGCCAACATCCTCGACGGAGCCTCGCACAGCAGCGTGGAGGTCTTCGTGGTGGGACCCCCGCCTACGCTGGACCCGGCACGAAACAAACGGCTCGCGGAACTCAACACAGCTTTCGCCGATGTCACCACGCGGCGCAACCACCACTACGTTGACACGTTCTCTCCCTTGCTCAATCATGAGCAGTGGAGGACGGACCTTGCAGCCAATGGGGGAACACCGGGCCAGGCCGGCTACGGATTGATTGCGTGGCTCGTCCTGCACCGCGGCTGGTTCCAATGGCTTAACATCGCTCAACCGGAGTAGCCACGACAGCAGACCATTGCCTCCAGGCTATTCGCGATATATCGTGATTTTATCAAACGCGATATATCGCAATTTGGAGGGATTATGTCTGAGGAACTATGGACCGTCACCGGCCCTCAAACCATTGATGTGGACGATGTCCGCTCTCTGAAACTGGGAATCGTCAAGGGCCGCTTTGACGTTATGACCCACGACCAGCCTTCTGTCCGCGTTGAAATCAGCGAAATCACCGGCGACCCCCTCACGGTAACGCTCGTGGACGGCCGTTTGGAAGTCCGTCACCAACTGCAAGGGCCGCAAGGGTGGTTTCGCAACCTGATGGGCACCGTCAACAACACCAGTACCAACTCAGTGGTTGTCGGCATCGCCCTTCCGCCCGGTGTGGATGTCGAGGCGGGAACGGTCAGCGGCGACGGACTGGTGTCCGGAATCAGCGGACGGACACGCCTGAACACCGTCTCAGGCTCCGTTATGGCAGATGGAACCAGCGGCGAGTTGCACGTGAACACCGTCAGCGGCGAGGTCATCGTCAGGAACCACGACGGCGTCCTGACCGCCAAGAGCGTCTCAGGCGAAGTGACCGCTTCGGGCAAGTTCAAGAACGTCCGGGCCAGCACTGTCAGCGGTGACCTCAGCTTCGATCTCCAGGACTATACCAACGACCTCGGGGCGAACTCCGTCTCCGGCGACCTGACCATCAGGCTTCCCTACGACGTCGGCCTGGACATTGTGGCCAAGTCAGCCAGCGGAACCGTAGTGATCGACGACCAGATGTATGCCCAACCCGGCAGCAACGTGCACACGATTGTAGGCCCGGACGAAAAGCTCATGCTGGTGCGCACCAACACGGTCTCCGGCAAGACCTACATCATGCACGGGTCAGCACCGGCACAGGACAACAACCACCCGATCCCCGGGGAAGCGGGCCTCTGATGCCTCCCGTCTTTGCACACGGAGCCCTGCGCCTGTACCTGTTGGCGTTGCTCGAAGCAGGCCCCAAGCACGGCTATGAATTGATCAAGGCCTTAGGCGACCGGTTTGGCGGGACGTACTCCCCCAGCGCAGGGACCATCTATCCGCGCCTGGGCAAGCTGGAGGAAGAGGGCTTGGTAGCCACCGAGACCGAGGGCCGCCGCACCAAATACTTCATCACCGACGCGGGCCTCGCCGAACTTGATGGCCGCAGGGACGAGTTGGCCGACGTCGAAAACACCATTTCCGCCTCCGTCAGGCGGCTCGCCGACAACTTGCGCGAAGATATCCGCACCAATATGCGGGGCCTGCGGGCGGACCTTGCGGCCACTGCTGAAGCGGCCCGCACCACCGCAACCTCAGCACCTTTCCGGAGCCGGCCCGGCGGCTACACCCCTGAGGGCCAGCGCCTGGTGAAGGAAGCCGAGCTCATGGTCCAGTCGTTCAGGGACGATATCCGGGTGGAGCTGCGCCTGCACGGTGCCTCACAACCGCTGACGCCTTTGGCACTGGAAACAGTGCGTACGGTACTGGACCAGGCGCGCATCTCGATCAGGAACTCGCTGCGCAATTGACGTGGAGTTGGCTTCTTCCGGCGCAACAACGTTCCCGGTTCGCGACCCGGCACCCGGATGTGCGAAACTGGAGGGCAGCTCTATTGAGTATCAATCATTGAAGGAGGCCAGCTATGAGCAAGCGTGCACGTAAGCGTCGTGACCGTAAGCGCGGCGGCGCGAACCACGGCAAGCGTCCCAACACCTAAGCCAGCGGCTTAGTGTCACAGGCTTAAGAGCGAGGGCCCCGGAAACCATGCGGTTTCCGGGGCCCTTGGCGTTTGCGTCCCCTGGGATCAGGCTTCTACCGGCTTGATGGAGTGAATCCTGTCCAGAATCGAGTTCTTAAGGTTCTCCGGGGCTGACTCGGTGCACGACCGTTTGACCATGGTACGGATGAGGCACTCGAGGTCATACTGCTCGGAGCACTCCTCACAGGTGTCCAGGTGCTGCTTGATCTCAGTGAGGTCCTCGCGGGTCAACGCGCCGTCGAGGTATTCGTAGATCCGCTGCATTCGCGTATCGTCGCAATCGCCCAATCCCTGGCAGTCGCTCATTTCTCTTTCTCCTGATTGTTGCTTCCGGCCGCGGCCTGGTCTTCGGTGTGGGCCCTGAAGCCCCGTTCGGTGGCGTAGTCCGCCAGCATGTCCCGCAGCATCTTCCTGCCGCGGTGCAACCGTGACATGACCGTGCCGATGGGAGTGTTCATAATTTCAGATATCTGCTTGTACGCGTAGCCCTCGACGTCCGCGAAGTAAACAGCCAGCCGGAATTCCTCCGGGATGGATTGCAATGCGTTCTTGACGTCGGAGTCCGGCAAGTGGTCCAGCGCCTCAGTTTCCGCAGACCTCAACCCCGCAGAAGTATGCGACTCAGCCTTGGCCAACTGCCAGTCCTCGATCGTGTCCGAGTTGGACTGCAGCGGCTCACGCTGCCGCTTCCGGTAGAGGTTGATATAGGTGTTGGTCAGGATGCGGTACAGCCACGCTTTGAGGTTGGTCCCTGGCTTGTACTGGTGGAAAGCCGAAAATGCCTTGGTATAGGCCTCCTGAACCAGATCCTCCGCATCCGAAGGGTTTCGTGCCATCCTCATGGCTGCCGAATACAACTGGTCCACATACTGCATGGCGTCGCGCTCGAAACGCGCACGCCGCTGCTCGGGAGTCTCCGAAGCGACATCGACGTCGGGTGCGGCCACTGCGTCTTCCGCGCCGGCCGCCTGGTACATGGCCGCTGCGGCCGGTTCCGTGGTGCTCATCGTTGCCAAGTCTACTGTCAGCCGCGGGGAATCCGGCTGTGTGCCGTACCCGCGCTCCGGTAGAACCACACGGTCCTTAACCAAAGTCAAAAAATCAACTCCGTTCACCAAGGCGGCAACACCGTGCCGCAGTCCGGTCTCCACCGCACCACTAGTTCACAACGGCCGCCGGTGGGTAAATATTCCGCAAAGGTGCAAGACTAGAGCAGACTGCACCCCTTGAACACAAGACCCATTGACATAGTGTGGCAAGCCATCCAGGAGGCAAGACATGTCTGTTATCCGTTTTCTCGCGCGGCCCATGCTCGCGTCCAGCTTCGTCGTCGCAGGCCTTGACAAGCTCAGGAACGCAGACGATACCGCCAAGCAGCTCTCGCCCGTCCTTCGACGGGCCTCGGAATCGCTGCCCTTCAAAGCCGATGAGAAGACCCTCGCGCGCGTCCTTGGAGGCGCCCAGTTGGGGGCCGGCGCATTGCTCGGGCTTGGGAAGCTCACCCGTTTTGCCGCAACGGTGCTGGCTGTCACATCGGCGTTGAACTCCTACGTCGAATGGCGATCAGCGGATATCAGCACCAAGGAAGGGCGGAGCGCACGCAAGGCCCAGTTGCTGAAGAATATTTCCCTGACAGGCGGGGTCCTTCTTGCCTCGGTTGATACCGAGGGACGCCCCAGCATTGCCTGGCGCGCGGAGCACTTGGCTGCCGACGCCAAAAAGGTGACGGGCAAGCAGATCAAGCGGGCAGACAAAGCAGTACGCAAGGCCGTAGACAACGCAGTTGGAGCATAAGGAAGCATGACGGGGACCACCGCCGCAAATACCGGACCAAGCAAAGCCGCTGCGCTGCCTCTCTGGCCGGCGCCCTACGCCAAAGGGCCCGTGGATGCCACGGTGACGGTACCTGGTTCAAAGTCGTTGACCAACCGGTTCCTGGTGTTGGCGGCTTTGGCGGATGGTCCCTCACGGCTGCGGGCTCCGCTGCATTCCCGTGATTCCGCACTCATGATCCAGGCTTTGCGGCAGTTGGGGGCCACGGTCACGGAGGTTCCCGGCGACGGCGACTACGGCCCTGACCTTGAGATCACCCCGATGGATCCCGCCGCCCCAAGCGCCGGGACAGCCATTGACTGCGGCCTCGCCGGCACGGTCATGCGGTTCGTACCTCCGCTGGCGGCCCTGCGCAAGGGAACTACCGTCTTCGACGGCGACCCCCACGCCCGCAACAGGCCGATGGGCACCATCATCGAGGCGTTGACCGCCCTCGGCGTTTCCGTGGCAGCCGAAGGCGGCAGGACGCCGTCGGCCCTTCCCTTCATGGTGGACGGCACCGGCGAAGTCCGGGGCGGCCACTTAGTGATCGATGCCAGCGCGTCATCGCAGTTTGTGTCCGCCCTGCTGTTGGTCGGCGCCCGTTTTACCGATGGCCTCCACTTGGAGCACGTCGGCAAGCCTGTACCCAGCCTGGACCACATCACCATGACCGTGGAGGTCCTCCGCAGCGTGGGCGTCACCGTGGATGACTCCGTACCCAACCACTGGCGGGTCTCCCCCGGGCCCATCCACGCCTTTGACCAAAGGATCGAGCAGGACCTTTCCAACGCCGGCCCCTTCCTGGCCGCAGCCTTGGCAACACAGGGCACAGTACGGGTCACCAATTGGCCGGCCGGCACCACCCAGGTTGGCGATATGTGGCGGACCATCCTGGCCACCATGGGAGCCAGCGTCACCATGGAGGACGGAACCCTCTCCGTGACCGGCGGACCGGTCATCAAGGGCGCCGACTTCGACGAAACCAGCGAACTCGCGCCCACCGTTGCCGCCTTGTGCGCTCTGGCTGCCGGCCCCTCGCGGTTGACGGGGATTGCCCATCTCCGTGGCCATGAAACGGACCGGCTTGCGGCACTCGTTGCTGAAATCAACTCCCTGGGCGGTGACGCCGAAGAGACCGCCGATGGCCTCATCATCCGCCCCGCGGCTCTGCACGCCGGAGTGGTCCACAGCTATGCCGACCACCGCATGGCCACTGCCGGCGCCATCCTGGGCCTCGCCGTGGAAGGCGTCCAAGTGGAAGACATCGCCACCACGTCCAAGACCATGCCGGAGTTCCCGGAAATGTGGGCCCGAATGGTGGGGACCATCTCCAGCACGGATGGGGCACAAAACTGACCATGGGCCGCGATGCACGCTCCTGGGACGAATCCGACGTCCGGATTCGACCCAACAAAAAAGGGTCCAGGCCACGGACCAAGGACAGGCCCAGCCATGACGACGCCGTCATCGGGCGGATCATCACCGTTGACCGCGGACGGTACAGGGCGATTGTGGACGAGGATTCCGCGAACGCACGCGTCGTCATCGCTGCGCGCGCCCGCGAACTGCGGCGTAACCCGGTAGTACCCGGGGACTTCGTCGCTTTAGTGGGGGACGTCTCCGGTTCGCCGGACACGCTGGCGCGGCTGGTCCGGGTGGAAGAACGACAAACCCTCCTGCGACGCAGCGCGGACGACACCGACCCCATCGAACGCGTCGTGGTGGCCAACGCCCACCAGTTGGTCATTGTTGTTGCAGCCGCCAACCCTGAACCGCGCACCGGATTCATCGACCGCGCCTTGGTGGCAGCCTACGACGCCGGCATTGAGCCGTTGCTGCTCATCACCAAGGCGGACGTCAAGGATCCGGCAGAATTGCTTGCCAACTACCTCAGCCTGGACTTCCCCGTCATCATCAGCCGCACGGCGGACTCCGAAGCAGGCGGCATCGACGCCCGCTCCGATGACGGCCTGTCCGCACGGTTGGACCGCGACGCCGTAGCCCAGTTGCGCTCCCACCTCGGCGGCAAGGTCACCGTGATGCTCGGCCACTCGGGCGTGGGCAAGTCCACCATGGTCAATGCGCTGACAGGGGCGGAGAGGGCCACCGGCGGCGTTAACGCCGTGACAGGCCGGGGCCGTCATACGTCCTCCTCCGCTTTGGCCCTGAAACTCGCCGACGCCCCGGCCGGCAGTTGGATCATCGATACCCCGGGCATCCGGTCCTTTGGCTTGGCCCATGTGGACCCTGACCGGATTCTGCATTCCTTCCCGGATCTTGAACCCGGAACTGAAGCCTGTGAGCGGGGATGCAAGCACGACGCCACGGCCATCAACTGCGGACTGGATCCGTGGGTTAACAACGGCCATGCAGGACCTTCAGGAGCAGCGCGGTTGGCCTCGTTGCGGCGGTTGCTCGGTGCCGACCCCCGGATGGAAGCAAAAGAGACCAAGGAACTGGGCACCGTCAACTGATCGTTGCGGCTTCACGTCCCCGCTGCAGCGAACGTTTCAGGATAGTTTGGTGGCATGACCCATCCCGTTTCCACCTACAACGATGACCTGCGCCTTGCCCACGTCCTCGCTGACTCAGTCGATGCCCAGACCATGGACCGCTTCAAGGCCCTGGACCTGAAGATCGAAACCAAGCCAGACCTCACACCTGTCACTGACGCCGACAAAGCAGCGGAGGAAGCCATCCGGGGTCAGCTCTCCCGGTCCCGCCCCCGGGATGCTGTCCTTGGCGAGGAGTTTGGCAGCAGCGGACACGGCTCACGGCGTTGGATCATTGATCCCATCGACGGGACCAAGAACTTTGTCCGGGGCGTACCGGTGTGGGCAACATTGATCGCATTGGTTGATGAGGGTGAACCCGTGGTTGGCGTCGTCAGTGCACCCGCCTTGGGAAAACGCTGGTGGGCTGCCAAGGACATGGGCGCCTACATGGGCCGGTCCCTTGCCGCGGCCACCCGTTTGAAGGTCTCCAACGTTTCCCGCCTGTCCGATGCCTCCTTGTCCTACTCAAGCCTGTCCGGGTGGAAGGACCGCGGAAACCTGGATGAGTTCCTGGGGCTCACAGAGGATGTATGGCGAACCCGGGCCTACGGCGATTTTTGGTCATACTGCCTGGTGGCCGAGGGTGCAGTGGACATCGCGTGCGAGCCTGAGCTGAACCTGTACGACATGGCAGCCCTCGTCCCGATCGTTACGGAGGCCGGTGGCCGTTTCACCTCCCTGGAAGGCGACGACGGTCCGTTCGGCGGCAACGCGCTGGCCACCAACTCCATCCTTCACTCGGAAGTCCTCAAGCGGCTCAACCCGGGCCTGGACGACCTGCTCTAGGCAGGTTCGTTTCAGGGCACGCACGCTGCTTTTCACCGAATATTCGACGGCGGACGCCTCCTTTTGGAGGCGTTCGCCGTTTTTTCTTCGCCAGATCGGCGATTTACAACCCGGCGTAACAAAGTGCTTAACAAAGCGAAGTGACTTTGGAGGGGCCACTGGAGGTGCCCTAACCTTTTTTACAGGTCACGAGTGCCAGCGCTAAACCCCGGTTTGCTGGCCGGCAACCCTCCATTCGCGGCGGGGTGCCCCGGGTGACGACCCGGCCGGTCCGGAACGGATGCGGCAAGCGCGGATCCCCCTCCGGGGATCCCTCTTGAGTGAGGTCCCATGAGCACAGTTACGTTCGACTCAAACATCATTCCGTCTTTCGCCGGTGAAACCCCGTCTCAGGCAGCTCCCGCTGCACGGCCACTCGCCGCCGTCACTGGCGCTGAGCTGCAGGCACCGCTGATCCAGGGCGGCCACGTCCGCTATGCGAATCTGGACTACGGCGCATCGGCTCCGGCCCTGACCATCGTCTCGGCCTACCTCAACGAGGTCCTTCCTTACTACGCCAGCGTTCACCGCGGCGCGGGTTTTGCGTCCCAGATCAGCACCTCGGTCTATGAGAATTCGCGCAGTATTGTCCGTGAGTTCGTCGGCGGGCGTCCCGACGATTCCGTGATTTTCACGCGAAACACCACAGACTCCCTGAATCTCCTGGCAGGCTGCCTTCCGCAGATTGACGGCCGTTTCTCCGGGGAAGTCCTTTATCTGGACATCGAACACCACGCCAACCTTCTTCCTTGGCAGGGTGTCCCGCACCGCAGCGTCGTAGCGGCCTCCACGTTGACCGCCACGGTGGACAAGCTCCGCGATGAATTGGCCCAAGGCGGGGTCAGCCTGCTCGCCGTCACTGGCGCCTCCAACGTGACAGGTGAAATCCTGCCGATCGCAGAACTCGCTGCACTGGCGCACGAATACGGTGCCAGGATCGTCGTGGATGCCGCCCAATTGGCACCCCACCGCCGGATCAACATCACGGAGGACGACGTTGACTACGTGGTGTTCTCCGGTCACAAGCTGTATGCCCCCTTCGGCGCAGGCGTCGTAGTGGGCCGCCCGGACTGGCTCGACGCCGGGATCCCCCACCTGGCTGGTGGCGGCGCCGTCCGTGAAGCCCGCCTCGACTCGGTGAGCTGGGCAACGGGCCCTGCCCGCCACGAAGGCGGCTCCCCCAATGTCCTGGGTGCCGCAACCCTCGCCCGGGCCACCCAGGTCCTCGCCGGGCTGGACCAGGAGGCGTGGCACGCCCATGAAGCCGCCATCCGCAGGTACCTGGTGGATGGCTTGGAGGCCATCGACGGCGTGACCGTGCACCAGATCTTCACTGACTCAGATGACACCATCGGTGTGGTCAACTTCTCCGTGGAAGGATTCGACGCCGGACTGGTGGCGGCGTATCTGGCCGCCGAGCACGGAGTTGGCCTCCGGGATGGACGCTTCTGCGCCCACCCACTGCTCAAGCGACTCGGACTTCCCTCAGGCTCCTTGCGTGCCAGCTTTGGCGTCGGCTCCCGGTTGGAGGACGCCACGAGGCTGCTCGCAGGCATCGAGGGGCTTAAGCGCAACGGGTTGGGCTGGGACTATGTGGTGGACGAGGGCCGCTGGGTACCTGCCAACGACCACCGGATCTACCCGGAATGGGCGCCCAACACGCCCGGCACTGCAGGCGCTGCTCCTTGCACTGTTGACTAAACGCGCTTTACCGCGGCTGCGGTAAATTCGTAGGGTATCTTTTGGCGACCCTGTGAAGGAGTTTTTGGTGGCATTGCCCTCTCCGGCCGCCTCCAGCGGACGGCCCGGCGTTCCCGGACCCGCCGGACCGCGTGGTCCCAAGCTCCACGCTGACCGTCGGAACGAGTTCGGCCAGAGCTTCCAGGACGGTGGCGAGCACTACGACCGAGTGCGGCCCGGTTATCCCCGGGAGTCCGTCGAATGGCTTGTTCCCCAGGGGGCCACGACTGCTGCGGATCTCGGAGCGGGTACTGGCAAGTTCACGGCCCTCCTCGTGGAGCGCGGACTGGACGTTGCCGCCGTCGACCCTTCCACCGACATGCTGGAGCAGCTGCGCAAGTCCCAGCCGCACGTCACCGCGCTGGAGGGAACAGCTGAAGCAACAGGACTGACGGACTCAGCATTCGACGTCGTCAGTGTTGCCCAGGCCTGGCATTGGTGCGACCCACTGGCCGCGAGCACCGAGATAGCCCGTATCCTCCGGCCGCACGGGACCTTGGGACTGGTCTGGAACCAGCTGGATACCGACGTGCCCTGGGTTCATCGGCTCTCGCGCATCATGCATGCCGGAGACGTCCACAAGCCAGGTTTCCGTCCACTGATCGGCCCGGAATTTTCCGGCGCGGAAAGCCACTTCACCCGCTGGTCGGATGCCTTGACGCCCGAAGACATCATGGAGCTGACCAAATCGCGGAGCTATTATCTCCGCGCCAACGACGCCACCAGGGCGAAAGTCATGGGCAACCTGGAGTGGTACCTCTACGAGCATCTGGGGCACGCACCGGGAGACAGCGTTCCACTGCCGTACGTGACGCAGACTTGGCGGGCGTTCAAGATACGCGCTGCGCGGCCACGGTAGGCTTGAGGTGTGAAGACCAGTACGCCCTCCTCCTCGATTGAGGACTACGTCAAGGTCATCTACTCGTACACAGAGTGGCAAGACAAGCCGATAACGTCCTCCCAGCTTGCCCAGCGCCTGGGTGTGGCTAATTCCTCCGTGTCTGAAATGGTCCGCAAGCTCAAGGACCAGGGACTGGTGGACCACCAGCCCTACAGCGCCATTCGCCTGACACCGGCGGGCATGCGCCTGGCATTGGCCATGGTGCGCCGGCATCGCCTCATTGAGACCTATCTGGTGGAAGAACTCGGGTACAGCTGGGATGAGGTCCACGATGAAGCTGAGATGCTGGAGCATGCAGTGTCAGATACCTTCATCGAGCGAATGTCCGACAAACTTGGCCACCCCGTCAGGGACCCGCACGGTGATCCGATCCCTTCGGCGGATGGCTCCGTTGAACTGCCGCACGCCTACCGCATGATTGAACTGGACCAAGGCCACTCCGGCCGTATCACCAGGATCAGCGACGAAAACCCGGATCTCCTCAGATACCTGGCAGCGGAAGAGATCACCCTCGACGCCCCGGTTGAAGTGGTCGGCCGCAAACCGTTCGGCGGAGCACTGGTGGTGCGGATTGGGAGCGGCACCTCAGGCCGCGAGTTCGATCTCGCCGACGAAGTCACGTCCGCACTCTGGGTCCAGAGCGCTGAAGCCCACGAGGGCTGCGTCCTTCCCGCCCGCTGACCCAACCCCGGCGGGAGCTCAGCCGGGATGCCCGGCCGCCCCGCCGTCGTCGGACGCTGCATCAGGTTGCCCGTCAGCGGCAATCGCCGCCCCCTTGGGCGGATTTCTTATCCCGACGGCGGAAGCTACTGCCCCGGTCAGGAACAGTGCCGCTGTGACCAACAGGGCGTTGTACAAACCATCGCGGCTGAAGATCGGCCCCACGATCAGTCCCGCGAAGGCAATGGTGATCAAGCCGGCAATGCGGGCAACGGCGTTGTTGACCGCCGAACCAATTCCGGCCTCCTCGGGCGGGACAGCACCAAGAATGGCGGCTGTCAGGGGCGCCACCAAGGTAGCCAATCCCACTCCGAAAACAATCTGGCCCGGCAGTACCTGTGTCCAATAATTCAACGGCTCCTGGACCGACAACGACATCAGGAAGCCCACACCACACAGCAGCGGACCCACGGTCATGAACCATCGGGGCCCGTACTTCCCTGCCAAGCCACCAAAATACGAGGCACACAGCATGAGGATGACGGTGCCAGGCAGCAGGGCGATGCCCGCCATAGTGGCAGCCATCCCCCCAACTTGCTGAAGATAGATGCCCAAAACAAAGAACCCCAGGGAAATTCCACCGTAAATGGCCAGCGTTGCCAGGTTGCCCCACCCAAAGTTGCGGATCGCGAAGAGCCTGAGTGGCAGCATGGGCTCGGCAGTCCTTGCCTCATGGAGCAGGAAAAGCACCATGGCTGCGATGCCGGCCACCAGAGGCAACCACACCTGCACGCTCCCCCAGCCCATGCGGCTCTGTTCGATGAACGCAAACACCGGGCCACCGAGGCCCACCATGGCCAGGACGGCTCCGAGGTAGTCAATATGTTTGCTCTGGTCCCTCGCGGCGTCGGATGCCCGGAGACCTGCGAGCATGGGCCAAATGGCAACGGCGGGAATGACATTGATGAAGAAGATGACCCGCCAGGAAAGCAGGTCCACCGCCATGCCGCCAATCACCGGACCCACGATGGCCGCAGCGCTGGTCCAGCCGGACCACTGGCCGATTGCTTTGGATTGGGCCGGACCGGTGAACGAGGTAATAATCATGGCCAGCGAACTGGGGACCAGGAGGGCCCCTGCAATACCCTGCAGTGCCCGCGACACCACCAGGACTTCGCCGGACCACGCCAGCCCACACAAGACCGAGGTCACCGCGAAACCCGCCAGGCCCCATTCGAGGATTCGCGCCCTGCCAAAATGGTCGGACAACGAGCCGGCCACCAGGATCAACGCACCCAAGGTCAGCAGGTACGCGTCTACTACCCATTGTTGGATGACCAGGCCGCCACCGAGCTCCCTGCCGATGGCAGGCAGTGCGAGATTGACCACAAAACCATCGAGGATGGCGATGAACGACGCCACGATCGCCACCACCAGCACGCGTTTCTGTAGCGGAGTACTCGGCAGAAGCGCGGCAGCGTCAGTCATGAGCACAGCCTACGCCCGTGAAGTCCCGTATCGTTGAGTGGTGATCAGCAGACGTGATGCCGCATTGGCCCTTGATATTTCGATGGAAATGGCACAGCGCCACGGTATTCCGTCCAGGCTTTCCGAAGCCGAACTCCGCGACATGCAAGACAATCCCCCCGCTTGGTTGGTGCAGTCGCGCGCCAACCGTACCGGCAAACGCCCCGTCTGGGTCCATCTGACCTGTGCCGTGTGCGGCTATTCCGAGGCCATTAGGCCCAAAAAGTGGTGGCCGGACTTTTCCTTCGTCTATTGCGGTAGCCACCGGAGCAGTGACCTTCCCAAGCTCTTCCTCGGGGAAGTACGCAGCGAATACGAGGGGGTCGGCAGCCGCTTCGTGGGCGTCGTCGATGTTCCGGAGAGCAAGGCCTAGCCTCCGTTCACGGCTGGACCATCTCGGAGGGCACCGCAAGAATCTGCACTGGTTTCCCCTCCCGCAGCACGGTCAGGGGGAAGGGTTGGCCAATGGCCTCTTCGAACAACAACTTCTGCAGGCTCTCGGCACTGGACACAGCCCGTCCCTGGGCGCGGAGCACGATGTCCCCGGGTTGAAGTCCGGACAGCTCCGCTGGAGACTGTGCAATCACCTCTACCACCCGCAAGCCTTCCTTCTGCCCCGTCCGTACAACGGCACTGGCATCCAGGGGAATTGGCGTGCTCACCAAGCCCAAATACGCACGGTGCACCCGGCCATCCCTCAGCAGGGACGCGATAATGCGCTGAGTGGTGGTGTTGATGGGCACGGCCAAACCCAGGCCCAATCCTGCTACCGCGGTGTTGATGCCCACGATGCGGCCGCGGGTATCGGCCAAGGCTCCGCCGGAATTCCCCGGATTCAGGGCAGCGTCGGTTTGGATCACATCCTCGATGACCCGCTGGTGTTCGCCCGCCCTGACGGGAATGGACCTGCCCAACCCACTGACGACGCCCGCAGTCACCGAGCCGGCCAGACCCAGCGGGTTTCCCACGGCGATCACCAACTGGCCCACCTTCAGGATTTCGGCATTGCCCAGCACTGCCGGAGGCGGCGTGGACTTCACGCCACGGACCACGGCGAGATCGGATAAAGGATCCGCGCCCACCAACTCCACGTCCGTGTGTCTCCCGTCGGCGAACACAGCCCGGCCGGACCGGATACCAGCCACTACATGGGCGTTCGTCAGCATGTATCCATCCCCGGTGAAGACCACGGCCGAGCCACTGCCCTTGCGGATCTGGCCCCTCCGGCCGGTGCTGGTCATCTCGATGGCGGCGACGTGGGGTGTCACAGATTCCGCAACCCGGACCACGATCTCCGAGTACGCATCCATTGCCTGCTCGTCGTCGTCAGGGTCTTGCAGTTCGAAGTCCGGTTCAGTGCTCATCACATGCCTCCTGCCACCGCTCCGCCGTGGTTCGGCGCTTATCCAGTTCAACCGCCGGCCCTTGGCTGATAGTCCTGCGGACAGTACGCCGTGGGTGAACGTGGAAGTGTCCTGCCTTGGTGCGTTCGGGCATGGAAAAACCCCCGGATCACGATGATCCGAGGGCTTTCCGTGGGTGGAGATGGGGGGAATTGAACCCCCGTCCGATGTCGTTTTGTCAGGGCTTCTCCGGGCGCAGTTCGCGTCGGATTTTCTCGGCCCCAGCCATCCTGCGAACAGGTGGCTGATCCGGGCCCAGTCATCTAAAAGTCCCGTTTACCTCAATGACGAAGGCAAACAGCAGTGGCTATCTAAATGACGCCAGGAACCGGGGCGATAGCAACCCCGGGCTGACGGACTGTCTTACTGCTTAGGCAGCGAGAGCGAAGTCAGTGCGCTTAGATTCGGCACTTATTGGTTTGCAGACAGCGTTTACGAGATAATTCTGCATCCTCGGCCCGCTTCACCTGTCGCGACTAACATCGTCGAAACCGATCATCCCCGTATTTTGTTACCAAACCCGACTGGAACATCGACCTTGTCGAATTCCCTTCGGACTACTCATCATAACGCATGCATCCGGTGGAACATTCCACGGGTGCGGTGGGCGTGGCGCTACCGGCGGTTGCGCTCCCGCAACTCACGCAGCGATTCGCGCTTGTCCTGCTGCTCACGCAGCGTTTGGCGCTTGTCATAATCCTTCTTGCCTCGGGCAATGGCGATTTCCACCTTGGCGCGGCCATCCAGGAAGTACAACTGGAGCGGCACCACGGTGAAGCCGGACTCGCGGATCTTCTGCGAGATTTTGTCCAGTTCATCGCGATGAAGCAAGAGCTTACGACGCCGGCGCGCGGCGTGGTTGGTCCAGCTCCCTTGGTGATACTCAGGGATATGGATACCTTCCATCCACAACTCGTCGTTGTAGAAGGTGCAGAAGCCGTCCACCATGGAGGCATGGCCTTCACGAAGGGACTTCACTTCTGTTCCCATGAGGGCGATGCCGGCCTCATAGGTGTCCAGGACATGGTAGTTATGCCGGGCCTTCCGATTGGTGGCCACTACCTTACGGCCACTTTCCTTGGGCACGGTAGAACTCCTTGTTAGATGCGGATTTCAACTAGTGTACGCCAGTGCCGGGGGCCTCCCGAGCACTGCCCCACACACTAGAGGAGGTTCATGGGATCCACAGCGGAACCGTTCAACCACGTTTCGAAGTGCGCATGGCAACCGGTCGAGTTACCGGTGCTTCCCGAGTAGGCGATCAGTTGGCCGGCAGAAACGCGTTGGCCGTTCGACACCACAATGCTGCTGTTGTGGTAGTAGATGGTGGTCAGCGAATTGCCCTGGACTACGCCATGGGACAGCTTCACACGCCATCCACCGCCGTCGGCTGAGTTCCATCCTGAGTTGAAGACCTCGCCTGCAGCCGCCGCGTAGACCGGAGTGCCACATGCCGCGCCAAAGTCGATGCCGGTGTGCATGTAGCCACCCGTACCGTAGAAGTCGATGGTACCCGGGGGCGTTGCGCGCCAGCCGAATCCGGAGGTGATGGGAACATAACTGGCAAAGGGGTGACGCAGTCCGAAGGCGGACGGCGATCCTGCTGCCGGTGGAACGTACGGCTGCTCTGGTGGGGCCGGACGGCCTTGGGCCGCTGCTGCGGCTGCGGCCGCTGCGGCAGCCTCTTCAGCAAGACGGCGCTGCTCCGCTTCCCAGGCTTCCCTGAGTTTCCGGTCGCGCTCTACGATTTCAGCGGCCACGGTGTTCTGCTCAGCCTTGACGCGGGCCAGATTGGCTTCGATACCCGGTTTGGCAGCCTGAAGCTGCCCATTCAGGCGCGTGGTGTCTTCAATGAGCTTGTCGACTTCGGCTTTCTTGTTCGCAGCCTCGTCCCTTGCCGATTTCTCCCGGTCAAGCGCAGCGTCTGCTTTTGCTTTGAGATCTTGGATCTCTTCTTCGACGGCTACCAGCCGTGCCTGGGAATTCACGTTCGTGGCGTTCTGCTGGGTCAGCTTGGTCATGGCGGCGTTCTGGCTGCGCATGGCCTGGTCAGCCAAGTCCATGGACTCGGTCAGGTTGCCGGACTCACTGGACCCGAACAGAAGGGCGATGTTGGTGGGAACACCACCGGACTTGTAAGCCTGGGAGGCGATCTGACCGATCAGTTTCTTGGTATCAGTGATCTTCTGTTTATCACTTTCCAACTGCTCGGTGATCTTGGCCTTGTTTTGCTGGGCAAGTTCAACCCTGGCCGCCAGAGCTTCAACTTCCTTGACCGCACTCGCCACCCGGCCCTGCGCCTCAAGCAGCGCCTGCTGGGCTCCGGGAAGGCGGCCCTGGTAGATCACCAGGTCGCCGGCAGCCTTGGCGATGTTGGCATCGACAAACTCCAGGGATGCCTGAACCCTGGCGGCTTCAGCTTCAAGTGCGGCCTGCTGGTCTTCAAGGTTGTCGGCCTGGGCAGCGGGCGCGCCCGACAGGAGGCTGACAGCCAGACCCACAGCAAGCACGGCACCCATGATCCGAGCATTGCCCGACGCAAAGCGCCGGCGCAGGGAGATCGGGTCCAACGCGGTCATCAGGAGTCCTTTTCGGTTGTCAGCATGAAGGGTGATCGGGCTTGGGCGGTCATCGCTAGACCTTCAAATACTTGCGGAGGGTCAAAAGCGAGGATATCCCAGCCAAACCCGCACCCAAGGCAATCAGCACGGGCGCGATCACCAGCACCTGGGTGGAGGAAATAAAGGGGGTGTTGAGGAACTGTGTCGACAGCTCACCATTAAGCCAGAAGTGCGCCATCAACCAGAGCGTGACCGAGGCTAGGACTGCCCCCACAACGGCAGCGATAACACCCTCCAGGATGAACGGGAGTTGGATGACTGTTTTGGATGCTCCTACGAGCCGCATGATCCCGGTTTCCCGGCGTCGGCTGAAGGCAGAAAGCCGGATGGTGGTGGTAATGAGAAGCACTGCGCAGAAGATCATGACCACGGCTACGCCCATCGCAGCAACCGACGCACCGTTCATCCAGGAGAAGATGCGCTCCAAAACCTGCCGCTGGTCGCTGACCGTCTCGACTCCCGGCTGGGAGGAGAACGTCTCGCTGATGATCTGGTACTTTTCCGGGTTCTTCATGTTGATCCGGAAGGAAGCCGGCAGCTGGTCCTCGGACACCGAATCCACAATCGGTGAATTGGAGAACTGTTCCTTAAAGTGCGTGTAAGCCTCAGCCTGGGATTCGAACTGGAAATCGTTGATGTATTGCTTGACCGCCGGCGACTCAAGCATGGCCTGCAGGTTTTCCTGCTGCTCCTGGGTGGCCGGACCCGAAGCGCAGCCCACCGCCGTCGAACCGTCGTTGCAAAGGAAGACCGCCACCTGGACTTTGTCGTACCAGTAGCCCTTCATCTGGTTGATCTGCATCTGCAGCATGCCGGCCGCACCGACGAATGTCAGGGAAACGAACGTTACCAGGACCACTGAAATGACCATGGAAAGGTTCCGGCGCAAGCCACTGCCGATTTCCCCCAGGATGAACAGGAGCCTCACAGCTGCGCCCCCTGTGCACGGTTGAGTTCCTCGCCGCTGGCATCCCGCAGGCGGCGCGATTCGCCAACCACCGGAATCATCGAGGTGTAGAGCGCCTTGGCTTCGTCCCGAATAACCTTGCCGTTCTTGAGCTCCACCACCCGGCGGCGCATTTCATTGACGATGTCGTCGTCGTGGGTTGCCATGACTACTGTGGTGCCGTTCTGGTTGATCTTGTCCAGGACTCCCATGATTCCCATCGAGGTGATGGGGTCCAGGTTGCCGGTCGGTTCGTCAGCCAGCAGGATGCCGGGACGGTTTACGACGGCGCGGGCGATGGCCACACGTTGCTGCTCGCCACCTGAAAGTTCGTGGGGCATGCGCCGCTCCTTGCCCTCCAGGCCAACAGTCTTCAGGACCTCAGGAACGGTTTCGCGGATTATTGAACGGCTCTTGCCAATCACCTGCATCGCGAAGGCAACGTTGGCGAAGACATTCTTCTGCGGGAGCAGGCGGAAGTCCTGGAACACCACGCCGATGCCGCGACGAAGCTTGGGTACACGCCAGCTCGAAATGTTGGCAACGTTCTGCCCGGCAACATACACAGACCCGGACGAGGCTTTGTCTTCCTTCAGGATCAAGCGAAGAAAAGTGGACTTGCCTGAGCCCGAAGCACCTACGAGGAAGGTGAATTCGCCGCGGTTGATCTCAAGGCTGACAGAGTCGAGCGCCGGTCGGGCATTCTGCTCGTAGACCTTGGTGACATTCTCAAATCTGATCATGGCCCTTTAGAACCCCGCCGGACATGACATAGTCGCCCAGTCCAACAGCCGGAGCGCGGGCTTTCGATGGGGGAAGTGAGAGCACCGGCCACTCGACTATACGCACGGGCAGCCCGGATTTACCGGGCTTTGGAGGGTGTGTCGCGGAATCCAGAGCGTTGGCGCGAACCGGACTCCGCCCTTCTCCGTCCTAGCCGGCTGCCGCGTTGCGGTTGCCTGTACGCCAACGGATGCCGGCGTCAATGAAGTCATCGATGTCGCCGTCCAGGACTGCTGAGGTGTTGCCTACTTCATGTTCCGTTCGCAGATCTTTGACCATCTGGTACGGGTTGAGGACGTAGGAGCGCATCTGGTCACCCCAGGACGCCTTGACGTCTCCGGCCAAGGCCTTCTTTTCCGCGTCCTCCTGTTCCTTCTTGACCAGCAGCAATCGGGACTGAAGCACGCGCATGGCAGCGGCACGGTTCTGAAGCTGTGACTTTTCGTTCTGCATCGAGACCACAATGCCCGTGGGGATGTGAGTCAACCGCACTGCCGAGTCGGTGGTGTTGACCGACTGGCCTCCGGGCCCCGAGGAACGGAAGACGTCAACACGAATTTCGTTATCCGGAATTTCGATGGAGTCCGTCTGTTCGATCAACGGAATAACTTCCACTGCCGCAAAGGACGTCTGTCGGCGGCCTTGGTTGTCGAAGGGGCTGATGCGGACCAACCGGTGTGTTCCTGCTTCGACGCTCAACGTGCCGAACGCGTACGGCGCCTTGACCTCAAACGTGGCGGATTTCAGTCCCGCCTCCTCGGCATAGGACGTATCCATCACGGTGGTGGGGTACCCGTGGCGTTCTGCCCAGCGCAGGTACATCCGCATCAGCATCTCGGCGAAATCTGCCGCGTCAACTCCACCGGCACCCGCACGGATGGTAACCACCGCTTCGCGTTCGTCGTACTCGCCTGCCAACAGCGTGGTGATTTCGAGTTCCGCCAGAGCCTTGCGAATGGACGCCAACTCCTTGGCAGCCTCCGCCATGGAGTCTTCGTCGCCCTCGTCCTGGCCGAGTTCCACCAGGACTTCAAGGTCGTCGATCCGGGAGTCCAGCTTGGAAAGACGCTCAACTTCGGACTGCCGGTGTGACAACCGCGAAGTTATCACCTGGGCAGAAGCCGGGTCATCCCAAAGGTCCGGGGCTCCGGCTTGCTCGCTCAGTTCAGCGATCTCAGCCTTTAGTGCATCAACATCGGTAACGTTCTCGATGGAGCTGTAAGTTGCGCGAAGTGCGCGGATTTCTGCGGGAAAATCTATCTCAGCCATGGTCCTCCCAGCGTACGCTATCCATCACGCTCCCCCGACGGCTCCGTTCTTTCCTGCCGGACCATGACCCGGACCGTTACTGCGTTAAAGATGAGCGGGCGACCGATCGGGCCTCAACCAGGATCCCGTCCGGCAGGAGGAAGCTGATGACCGGAGGATGGGCCACAGCGGTAAGGACCACTACGGCTGTGCCGCCGGGCTCGCTGCCAGTGCCGGCCGCCAGGGCAAGGCGGTCATGATGGGAAGAGGCGCCAGTGCCGGAGAGGTAGGAGGCTGCCCCGGACCGCACGCGCTCATCCACCAACGACGGTTCAGGGCGGCTCCCGGCCCCTATATCCCCCACCATGAAGGAGTCGGCAGCGGCAAGCGCTGCTCCGTCCGCCAGCGACAACAGTTTCTTGTGCTCCAAATAGACCGCCGAGACGGCCATGACCACTGTTGCCAGAAGGAGCGCAAGCACAACGAAGCCAATAATGAGAACGGCGATCTGGCCGTCTTCGCGGGTTTTTCCGTTGAGCAGCGTCGTCACAGGAAGCGCCCCACTGCTTGAGTGGCCGATGCACTCAACCTGGCGGCACTCAAGCCCACTGTGTCTCCAAAGGGCATCAGGGGCAAGGGAACATCGAGGGTGACCGTCACCGTCACCTTTGCTCCAGCCGACAGACAGTCCGCTCTGTCACACGACACCTCAACCCTGGCGTTGTCCGGGGTATGCCCGTAGTCCCCCAGGGCAAGGAAGACTGCCCGTTCCGCCGCCGCCCCGGCATCGGCAAGCTCATCCCGCGCCACAAACACCTTCGCGGCTTGGTCGGCGGCCCCGACCACCGCAAAAGACCCCCCTTGGATCTGTCCCACCGTCACCACGAAATAGACCACGGGAACCATGAGCAGTACAGCCAGGAACGTAAATTCCACTACGGCACTTCCCTGTTCGCCCCCAAGCGCCCCCGCGCCTGGCCCGAACCTCCTGGCGGGCACCCCGACTCGATCCCCGGCGGGCACCCCAAGGGAACCGTCAGCGGGCACCCCGGCCGGCCCGGCAGAGAGGCATAGTGCCTGGTGCATCCTTTGCCTGAAGGCTTTGAGCAGGTTCAGGCGTGGCTCAGTGTGCTGCATGACCCTTCACCTCCAGCAAGCCACGGGGACCAACCAGCCCGACAACCGGCAAGGGCGCCGTCACCGTCACCTCCAAGGTGCGGGCTCCGTCCACCATGACGTCGCTGCAAACGATGTCCCCGGAAAAGTCACTGTTCAAGGCGGAGCGAATCAACTCCGCGGTCCGTGCCCGTGCATCTGCCGGTGTCCGATCCGCCAAGGCCCCGTAACGCGCACCGGAGGCCGCGGCATCAATCAGGGTGTTGCGGACGTGCAACACCAAGGTGAGCTGGATGATCGCCATGAAGAACAGCGTCAACAGCGCGCCGACCAAGACAAAGTCGACAACGGCGGACCCGCACTCATCGGAGGCGTTCCGCCGTTGCTTTATCCGAAGCCCTGGAACAACGGCGGTGTCCGGCCGCACTCCTACTGGCCCACTTTCTCAATCGCCTGATCGAACAAGCCCTCCAAAGCAGGAGCAGCCAGGGCAAGAAGGCCAGCGACCAGGACAGCCGACATCAGTGTGAGTAGACCCTGTTCTCCCCCACTTCGATGAGATGTAGCTTGCAGGTCCAGAAGAACGACAAGATTCGCATATGATCCACCAATGAGCGACTTGACTGGAAGTATTACCCCACTCGTTTTCAACACTGGGGACACCATTACCATTCGTGTTAACAACGTTCCGGACGGAGTAAGCGTGTCAATGGCCAGTTGTTTCTGCCCATGGACGGCCACTAAAAGTGCCCGCTGGTGGCCAGTAAAACTGCCCGGTGATGGCCAACAGATCTGCCCACTGATTGGTTCGGCGGGATTGGCCATCGTGGGGTTGATCAGTTCAGTCGGGTTACTCCTTTCCCGGCGAGGGCCTGGGTGAGGCGGACGGAATCGCCGCTGGTCTGACAGACGTGGGCGTGGTGCAGCAGCCGGTCAACGGTGGCGGTTGCGAGGGTTTTGGGCATGAGCTCGTCGAATCCGGCGGGGTGGAGGTTGGAGCTGATCGCGATGGACCGTTTTTCGTAGGCTGCGTCCACGACCCGGTAGAGACCTTCGGCGGCGTCCGTGGCCACCGGCAACAGGCCAATATCGTCAATGACCACGAGCTCCGCGCGGAGAATCCTGGCCACGGCCCGGGTGACGCTGTCGTCGGTTCGGTGGGCGCGGATCAGGACGCCGAGGTCTTCGAGCCTGAACCAGGCGACCCGCATTCCGGCTTCAACGGCCTGCTGGCCGAGGGCTTCGAGGAAGAACGTCTTCCCGGTCCCGGAGGGCCCGCAGACGACGAGGTTTTCCCTGCGGGTGATCCATTCCAGGGTCCGGAGGGCCTGCTGGGTCGGGGCAGGGATGGAGGACGCTGCAGGGTCCCACGCCTCGAAGGTCTTCCCGGTCGGGAAGCCTGCTGCTTTGCGGCGGGAAGCGAGCATGGACCGGGCCCGACCGGCGGCTTCCTCGGTGAAGAGTGCTTTGATGACCTCGGTTGGTTCCCACCGCTGGGCGCGGGCGGTCGCGATCAGGTCCGGTGCCAGTGCACGGGCGTGGGGCATTTTCAGGGACCGCATAAGGGCTTCCAGGTCCGCCGGCAACGGCGGAGCGGCGGTGTTGGCTGTGGTGACGGGGCTCATCGGGCCTCCTCCGGCGTGATTTTGGTCGTGGTGTTGGTTGTGGTGTTCAGGGTCGGGTTGCCGATCGCGGCCCACGCGCCGGTTCCCTGAGTCAGGGAGGTGGCTTCGTTGGCCGCGTGGGTGGTCGTGCGGCGGATGTTGGCGTTCAGGATCGAGGCGAGGTCCTGGTGCGCGAACCGGCCATGTAGTGCGGCGTCGCCCAGGGCCCGGTCGACCTGGTCGGTGCCGGCGATTTTGGCCAGCGTGACGGCTTCTGCCATTTTCACGTTGATCCGTGCGGTCCCGGCCGCGGCGGCCTCCATCAGCCAGGTCCTGGCGCCTTCGCCGATGGCCAGGAACGCTGCCTCGTCCGCGCTGCGGGCCCTGACCTCGTAATCGCCGGGGACCCTGGTCCGGGTTCCCGGGAAGTGTTCGTCGTTGATGGCGGGACTGCCGGGCCGGGCCCGATCATGGCGGGCGACTTCGACGGGCCCTGCAGTGCCGTGGTGGACGATGATGACCTGCTCGCCGGGCCCGGTCCCGTGGGTGCGGACGAACACCCGGGCTCCGAGCAGGTGGGCCGGGACGGAGTACTGGGCGTTTTCGAAGGTGACCATTGGGGTGTTCTCCGGAACCATGCGGGCGAGTCCGAAGGCGACCGTGTGGGCGGTGTCCGGGATACGGTGCAGCCGCGGGGCTTCCTCGGCGAGCATGGCTGCGGGTTTGCGCCGCGTCGTCCGGTGCTCACGGTGATTGACCTCGTCCATGAACGCCGTGCAGGCGGCCTCGAGCTCGGCGAAGGTGGCGTATTCGTCGCGGAGGTTGGTGTCTTTGGGCACGAGGTCGGCCTTGGCGAGCTTCACGGACGCTTCCACCCCGCCTTTGGTGGCCGGGTCCGCGGGCTGGCAGGTCAGCACGGTCACCCCGTAGTGCCGGGCGAAGTCCAGGGTCTGCTGGTTCCGCACCGGGACCCCGGCAACGTGGGAGGTGGTCACGGTCTTCTCGTTGTCCGTGAGGACATAGGTCGGTGCTCCGCCGAGGATCCGGAAGCACCGGTCCAGGGCCGCGAACACGCTCGGCGCCGTCCTGTCCTTGAGCGGGATCACGATGCGGAAGCGTGAGAACGCCAGCCACGCCACGAACAGGATCGTCTTCACCCCGCCGATCCGTGGCCCGTCGCCGAAGTCGTACTGCAACCACATCCCAGGTTCAGTGATCCACGGCCGATGGACGCGGGTGTGGCCCAGCCGCCACGCGTCCTTGACCTGCGCAATCGCCCGGCGGGTGGAGCGCTCCGAACCCGCATAGCCCAGAGCGAGGAGCTTCTCGTGGGCCTTGTCAGCGCGGATCCGGCCCTTGGAGGCTTCCACCCATTCTTCGATCTTGGGCAGGAACGGGTCGGTGACCCGGCCCCGTGCCGTCGGTTCCCCGATCGGCCGGCCTGCGTCCCGGGCGGTCACGTGTTTGGCAACAGTGTGGTGCGAGCAGCCCGTGAGCTCCGCAGTGGCGCGCAACGATCCGGTCAGGTCGTAGGCAGCAAGAATTTCCATGATTTCTCCGTCAGACTTCATACAGGGCCTCTTCCTGGTTCGCTTGGTGCGCTTAGACACCGTCATCAAACCCCAGGGAGAGGCTCCCACCGCTTAAGACGCGGTCGGTTCAGTAAGGAAGTGGGCAGATCTCATGGCCACCATCGGGCAGTTTTACTGGCCGTCAGTGGGCACTTTCGTGGCCGCCTATGGGCAGTTTTTCATGGCCGCTAACATAAGCGAACCGCAAGTACAACTTGACTACTACAACGAATATGAGAAGTCGTTCTGGATGCAGCTTGGTCTGACCCAAAACAGTTTTGGCGTCTGGGAGGCGACCGTAGAAGCATCTGAAACGGCCTGGGAGTCGGCCGTTTTCGTGTCGGCGGTGGTCACACCCGAGGCCAGGCTGGCTCTGCCAGTTGTCACGTACAGCATTTGCAACCCAAGTGACGCTCTCGGTGAGACGGTTGATGCCGTCCATGAGAGATTTACGTCAATCTTCAAAAAGCAGAGAGAACGCTATCGGACTCACTTGGGTGATCCGACAGGACAAGCCAAAGCGATATACAGAGCCGCCTTCATAATTGAGGACCTACTCATCACGACGCCGCTTGCGTTGCCAGGCATACAAATCATAGGGCTCCCCTTCCGACCACAAGGCCTTGACGCCGGAGAACTTGCCACGAAAGTCGCCATGCAGCTGAAATGGAACGCACACGTAAAGCAGCCAGATTGGTCACAGCATTATGCCAACAACCACCCGGCTGCCGTAATAGTTTGCGACAAGGTCTATGCGACCGACCTCAAAGAGGCCATTGCGCTCAGCACGATCGCTAGAGACGAGACATTGGCTCTCTTGGCGCTTATGCGCGGTGCAGCAGGTAAGCCAGGCGTGGCGATTTTACAGAAGCTCGAAAATGACAAAGCCGTTGAAACGAAGTTCTCATTTGGCGGAGGTGGATATGGCGGTAACCTATTCGGCGGCCCGTTCTCTGGCGAGTCTCAGGAGGGTCTACTTGTCGAGCACTTGGCGCTAAAACACGACCCACTACTCAAGCTCTGCGTCGACCTCTACGAGGAAGCGCTCGCGGAGACGTCAGTCGACTCCCAATATTTTCGCTTGTGGTCGGTGCTTGAGACCCTTGCCCTTAATAGGGTGCCGGAAGGACAACCGGTGACACGTTTAGACGGATCACCGTGGTCTCAAGATCCACGAAATGGAACGACCTCCGCAGCAGCTCCACGTGTTTACGAACTCATCGCGAACAACATATTTCGCACACCCGTCGCAATTAATGAGCCAAGCGTTACATCCCCGGCGACGGACCTGCACGATGCGGTAACGAAGTGGTATGCGCGCCGGAACGCTACCGCTCACTACGGGAAGTTCGTTGCCGATGACGCCGTGCAGCAGAGAAAAGGGTGGTACCAGCGCGCTCTCGCAACAACCTCTTCCGATTCGGGTATGGACCAATGGATGTGGACGTTCAAAGGGATGGTCGAGATGGTACTCAAAGCCGAAATGAACCGGCTAGGCCGAAGTCTCCTGTGATCTGAACCGCGAAGAGCTGCGACTCACCATCGCGGATGCACTGTCACGTGGGCTCGTGGACGTCCCGGCGCAACTTCAATGTGGGTGATGAGGCGGGACAGTAGATCCCGTTTCGCGTCGATGGGAATGATTTCCCAGTTCTCCAAGAGATCTGGGATCAATGATGCTGGCGGCCGGGAGGCCACGACTCGGGATTCCCTAATCGAAATCTCAAGGGCGTCACGCTGGACCAGCATCTTATCCCTCAGGCGACGGTAAGTTTCCTCCGGGATAGTGCCGTCCAGCATCTTGTTGGTGAGTTGGTCAAGGCGCGTGCCCAGCTTAACCAATTGCTTCTTGAAGTGCTCGACAGCGTCGATGGCTTTGGCTTCTTGCTCCTGGGCCCGGGAGGCAAGATCGGCTTCAGCTTCGACGTTGGCAGCCACTCCTTCGAGCCATACAAGCACGTCAGTTTCAACAGTGCTGGTCATGACATAGCCGCCCGTGTGCTTCCGCTTGTTGCCGACCGCCCCACATTTGTACTTGGGACTCTTGCTGCTGCCGTACAGTCCGGCGTGCATGGTCGCTCCGCAGGTGCACCTGATCATTCCCGAGAAGAGGTACTGGGAACGTTCGCTTCGGCGATGGACCCGCCGGGTTTCCCGCCGCGCCTGGTACTCGTTCCATTCTTCCTCAGTGATCAGTGGTTCATGGGCACCTGGTATTCGCTCACCATGGTGGGTGATGTACCCTGCGCCAAAACCTTGATCCATGATCCTTCTGACAGTCCGATCGGACCAAAGGCCGTCGCTGGAGACGCCGTAGCCAGAGACGGGCCGTGTGGGTCCGTCATTGAGCCATTTCACGAGTGAGTAGACGGATTGTCCGGAGAGGTATCGCCGGTATAGGTCCGCCAAGACCGGCCCAGTGACGGGATCCGGGCTGAAGCCATCCTCTTTGGAGTACTGATACCCGAAGCGGGGTTTGCCGTTCGCGGGAATGCCGGCCTTCACCCGTCGGGCGTGGGACTCCTTCCACTGCTCCCCCATACGTTCCGACTCGAACGCGGCCAGCTCGGCGAGCATGCCCCTGGCGAACCTGCCCGACGATGTCGTGGTGTCCATAGGCTCCGTGGCGGACTCCATGCGACCGCCGATGCCCTCGACTCGATCAACAGCTATGGCCCAGTCTTTGCGATTCCTGGACACACGACTAATCTTCCAGACCACTAGCACGTCAGCTGCGCCGGCCTCGATCATGCCAATGGCTCGCTCCACTTGCCGGCGCTTCCAAAACCGCCCGGTCATATCCAAATCAGTGATCGTTTCCACGATCTCGTAACCGCTGCGCTCGCAGTGCTGTTCGATAGAGGCCATTTGCAGCTCGGGGCTGATCATCCCGTCACGCTCTTTGGACACGCGGATGTAGGCGACAGCCCGAGAGTGCGTTGTAGGTACAGATTTGAGGTGTGCCCGACTTACGTTCATTGCTCGTGCTTTCTGGAATGGAGGGTTGGTCTGTTTCAGAGTTGCTGGAGTTCAACAGCGAGGATAATTGCCCAATCCTCCGGTGCGAGATTATTGAAGCGATCTTTGAGCACGTCTTCGGTCACCCATAGCTCGTCCGCAAGTTCGGCGAACGAGCGTGACCAGCGGAGCCCTCTGACGAGCTGATCCAGGGCAACGAGCCGGCGAGCGGTTTCAGCGCAGACTTCAGATTCAACCGCGAGGGGCTGGCAGCCGATGTGACGGCGCTCTAAGTGGACCAGCTCGTGGGTAAGGGCACAGCGCCGTTCTACTTGGTCCAATGATTTGTCGAGCCAGATAGTGCTGGTGCCGTCCGTTCTTCCGGGTGCACCGTCAGGCATGGCCACCCACGAGAGGCGAACATGCGTAAGAGCTCTAAGGATCCCCCATGGATGAAACACAGTTGGGGACATTACAAGCTGGCTATGACACTCAATCTAATTGAAGACCTGAAGTGACCTGTCCATACGAGTTTGTTACGAGATCCCGCTGACCATCGCTGCCACGATTGATGAAGGACGACAGTGAGAGCTGCTGCTCGAATGAACCCACATGAGCAACTTCAGCAAGTCTGTCCAGCAAACCCCGCGCCGCCTTCCGCTGATACGCAGTGCGAGGAACAAGATGCTCAATCACAATGAGGCGAGAGTCCATAGGCCAGCGATCTTCGCTGAGGCCAGTAAACGCGAAGTACGCGTGCTCTGCGGGCCGCTTCAAGTCCTGTACACCCCGACCTCCGGCAGCCTGAACAAGGACTTCCCGCTCGGATGTCTCAATGATGGCTGTAAATTTCTGCTTGTTACCGAATCGGTCAGAAACAGTGCTTTCGGCTTTGATGTCAAAGCCTCCCTCATCCTTCAGCCAGCTACTGAGCTTTGAGGCGAACGTTCGACGGGAGCCATCACTAAGCAGGCGAACGCTGTCCAGCGCCAGGCACACATCAGCAATGCGACCAATGAGGTCGGCAGCGGAGGCCATCGGGCCGGTCGCGTATATCCGATCCGAGAATTCCAACACACCAAAATCCTGAACGATGTCATCCCATAGCGTCTTGGCTCGACTACTAAGGTCGTCGGCAGCGTAGAGAGTGCGGCGGGAGTGAGTTAGTCCGCCGTCACTAACCGCCAGCCGGGTTACGTCAGGCTGCGGCCGGACGTAGACCTCAACTGGGTCGCCATCCGAATAATAACGACCTGTTGAGACAACCAAAGTGTTGGAGTCGAACATCCGAGAGCATCCGAACTCCGCCCGCAGGCTATCCAAGGCTGGTTTGAGAATCGTGCAATCCGTCACGGTATCTCCTCTCCGTCTGGAAGCTTTACGAACTCGGGGATGTCAATTGATGGTTTTGGTCGCCAAATCTCGTCAAGGTCACAGGTTACATGCATCATCTGACAGAACTGTTGGAAGAGCAATCGCAAATGGTCGTCAGACAGGGGCGCCTGCGAGTCATCCTCCCACGGAGCTGGAGGCCACGGGGGGTTGAACGGCGCGACCGCCTGCTCGTCGCGGTGTTCACTCGTCCAGCGATGCAGGTGGGTGCCATCATGTTGCACCCCATCGCTTCTCCTATTCGTGTGCCGACCGCGTACGCACAGGCGAAACAGATTGCCAGCCGTACTTTCCGTACAGTGCAAAGCGAACGTGGCTGCATGCAGCTTCTTGTCGCATTGTTGCCCAAAGAGCACCAGCCGCCGGCCCATATTGTTGCGTACATTCAATGAGAACTCGTAAGAGGCCGCCTTCCGACGCCAGCGGATGCCGTCCGCAACGGCTAAGCCGGCCCCTCCGGCCAAGAGCGCTTCCATCATAGGAACGTCCATCTAGTGCTCAGGCCCTTCTTGAGATCCCTCGCCGCGCTCCGACCATTCGTGCTCGCGGTTCTTATGGCTCGTCGGGCCAGTGTAGGCGGCTAGGTCTTTCCAGTTGTCGGGCAAGGGAATGTTCCCATCATCAGGAACACTCAAGGGCGTCTTCTGTCCAGCGCGAGCGTTACGGCGCTCGCCGGGACGACGGATATCGATTGGCTGTTCCTGGTCACTAGTGAGTTCTGCATCTGCAAGGCCCTGATTCATGTCCACGAGGACTCGCAGCATGTCGATGGCAGCTTTCCGCGCTTTGGGCGGGAGGTTGTCGACACCTGCGGGTAATTCCTCGGCAAACGGTGGACCGGGGACGGGTTGTCCCGCGGCCATGAACGCGACTTGCTCACTGACGCCGGCCAGCCAAGCGATGGCCTTGATGGTCACTTCTGATGGCGCGGACTTGTAGGTTCCGCTCCTCACTTGGTTGAGCGTCGTGTGAGTAACCCGGTAACCCTGCTTCTGCGCAAGGATGCTCAGCTGCCGGACAGACGTCTGATGACGTTCCACGGCAGTCTCCACAAGGCTGCGGAGGCTTGGGTTCATGTTCACGGCGGCAACTCTTCCCGGCTATGCCTCGCTATTGGTAGCGGCGGCACACCATACTCTGACAAGTGACAAGTCCATCTTTGCAGGTGAGACGCGGAAATTACCGCTTATCAGTTTGACAAGTAGTGGAATATGGAACATGATCAACTTGTCATCTTGAAAAGAGGAGAGTAGAAATGAACTCAACAACGTTCCGCCGCCGCCCACCACAAGCCAAGAAGGAGGTCTGGATGGAAATCAGGGACCCGGAGTTGATCCGCCGCCGCCGCCTAGCCAAGCGATACACGCAACGCGACGTCGCCCATCTGGCTCGGCGCTCGCAAGCAGCCGTACAGCAGGTGGAGACGGGCAAGATGAAAACGATCTCCGAAGCATTCGCCATGGGCATCGCATTCGCCCTGGACTGCGACTGGGAGGACCTCTTCATTGACCACGAGCACACAGCCACGCCCAATGTGGAAGGTGGAACGCGAAACGCTTCTCACCGCACAGGCGCGCGAAACGTGACCCCTCACCCGCGCCGGATGCACGCATGAGCGGCTACAGAGCGGTTCATTCCGTGGAAGCCGTCGTCACTCGCCCGGACCATCTATTGGGCCGCGGCAGCTATACCCAACGCCACCGCGTTGGAGTGCTCGCTTGGAACGAAGAGTCGCCGTCGCTCATTTCCGTCCAGTCCGGATACGACCACGACGTGATCCAGTTCGAGGTCGAGGATCTTGACCTTGTTATCGAGCTGCTCCAGCAGACCAAAGCTCTGCTGGAAGCCGGTCCTACAGACCCCGGCGCAGCAGCATCTTCCCCCGCTGCTGCGCCGACCCCCACTTCCTCAGCGGAGAACCGCTGAGGGCAGAAAGAAGGCGGCCCAGTGCTATTCCGCCAAGAACTCACTGGACCGCCCGTAGATAACCCAAGAGCCAGGCGCCTCATCTGAAAAGAAGCCTGGCTCTCGAATCAGGAAAGAGTCTAACAAATGGTCATCAGAAGACTCCGGCAGCTACCGCCGGAAGCACGCCCGCACATCGCCGCCGCTGGCCGCGTTCTTGCCGAGGCAACCGCCCGGCTGAACAGCATGAGCCCACGTGAGATTGCCGAGGCTGCCTACACGCCCGGCGGTCCGTCACTGGAGCAGCTGGAGAAACTGGCTGAAGCCCGCCTTATGGGCCAGTCCATCCGCAGCGTGGCAGTAGCCGCTGAGGTGGCCTGATGCCTAGCAACGAAGGGGCCGACCTCCTCCCCCGCAACTCTTACTTCCACGCCGTCGATCGGCAGATGGAAACCGAGTCCTACATCTCCAAGATCATTCCTACCGAGCAGGGCCGCCGGCACAAGCTCCTGACGATCGCCATCCAGGACGCCGAGAACCTCATTGGGGCACTCAAGACCGCCAAGCACTTTGATCGCCTGGGGAACATCGAGCACGCACTCCCCCAGATCACGGACGCGCTCGCTGACGTGATTGCCAAGGCGAGGAACTTTATTTCTGACGTGGAGGTGTCAACGGCACGCTATCGAACCGCGGTTGCCACTTCCTCCAATGAGGCTGCCGGGGGGCAGTCCTCTGATCCGGCAGCTGCCGTCGAATCCCCTGACGTGCCGGCGGCCGCTGCCTCCACTCCTGCTGAGGCTGATGAGAGTATCGCCACCTTTGAATGGGTGGATCCGAGCCGGACGCCCATGCCGAAGCCCGGCCCGCATCTGGCGTCAGTGTCGATCTTTGATCCGAACGTCTCTCAGAAGGACCAGCTGGCGGCGTTGGATGCACGCGTGGCCGCACGTTGGGGCGGGGGCAGAAGATGAAGACCAGGAAGCGGCTCTTCGCTGTCATTCAGCCCATCGGGCACCGCCCGTATAAGGATCGGGCGAACCTTCACTTCCGTGACAACTCGGAGCTGACGGCGCAGCTGACGACTTACGCGCGTACTAAGTGGCCGGTGCCGCAGAAGGTCGCTGTCGATATTCATGCGAAGCAGATCATCGTGGACGGGACTCCCCGCGCGAACTTCTCGCTGCATGAGTATCGCGGTCACGGTGACCAGGGGGTGGGCGCGTGATGCGCCCGACGGCGCGGGTCGGCCGGTATCGCCGCCGCGCCTACCTTTACGGACCCTTGGTCATTCTCGGCGCCGCCTTGGTCCTCATGACCTGCCCCACGATCAACGGCGCCTATCTCGCTGGCCTGTTGATCCTGCTGGCCGGCACCGGCGGTTTCGTTCTCGAGTCAGGGCCGCAGCCCGGGCGTAGAAGATGATGACCGGCGATTGGGGGCGCCGATGACAGATAGACCACCAGGGGCCCGCCCCGGCGCCGCTCACGTACCGCAGACAGCGGACGCTGTCCCGGTCCTTACTCAGAAGGACCAGGAGAACGTCCACCGCCAGAGGCAGGAAACAGCCACCGAACAAGCGTGGCTTGGCAACCCAGTAGTCCGTGATGACGCTGCGTTGCGCCTTCTCCGCATCGAACGCACGACCACCCGCGCCCTTTCGGCGTTGCAGGATGGCGAACTCGGTGCTGCCATCAGCCGGCTACAGGCCGCGCTGACCCTTGCCCTGGCGGAGCAAGCACTTTCCACCACTTGCAAAGGACAGCCATGACACCCGAATTCAGAATGATCCCGGTCGCGGATCTTGTAGAACACCCACAGAACCCGAGAGACGATCTTGGGGATCCGCAGAAGCTGGCCGAGCTGGCCAACGACATCGCGGAGAACGGCAACACGGAGGCCTTGCACGTCTTCCCGATCACCGAGGGCGAGAACGCAGGCAAGTTCCTACTGATCGCCGGACACAGAAGAACCGAGGCCGCCCGCCTAGGCAACGTGGCCGAGCTGTACGCCCGTCTCCGCCCGGATCTGGATTCCCTTGATAAGCAGCTCGAAACGATGCTGCGGGAGAACACCCACCGTGAGGGCCTGACCCCGATCAATGAGGCGAAGGCAATTCAGGCAATGCTCGACTGTGAGGGCATGTCGGTCAAGAAGGTGGCCAAGCGGATTCACCGCTCCGAGACGTTCATCCGTTCCCGCGCCGCTATGGTCAAACTCCCGGAGTCCGCGAAGTCGGCTATCGACGCGGGCCGGATGACGCTGGAGCAGTCACAGATCTTTGACGAGTTCGCAGACGACGAAGAGGCCACGGCCGAGCTGACGAAGAACGCCGGCACCACTGACTGGGGCTTCACAGTGAATAGGCTCCGAAATGCCAAGGTCAGGAAGTTCAAAACTGCCGCGTCGGAGCAGCTCATCAAGGACCTGGGAATCAAGACGATCAGCAGCTATGACTCCTACAGCTCCAACAAGTACAGCCGCGATTACGACCGGGACAAGACACCCGGTGAGCGCGTCGCTGAGGGCCAGGTTGCGGTCCTCGGCTCTCAGGGCGACTTGGAGTGGTACCAGGTCAAGCAGACCGGGAAGAAGCAGCTGACTGAAGCGGAGATCGCGGACAAGAAGCGTTTCAAGGACATCGGAGCTGGCCTGGAGCAGGCGGATGCTTTGTGGCTGGAGCACGTGGAGCGGAAGATCAGCGCTGCTGCGGGCCACTTCGACCGGCCTGAGGACGCCCCCGCAGTGCTCGCGCTCCGGAAGTCGATGTTCGCCGGGTACAGCGCCGACCGTGCCCGGGCCACTCGGGTGCTTGGCATAGGCGTCACGGCAGAGGGCGGGATGACTGCCGATGTGGTGGCCGCTGTTGACGCGCGAGTGGACAAGCTCAAGCTGCTGCAATTGGCGTATCTCCACGCTTTCCTGCACCTCATGAAGGACAGCCTGCACAAGCCGAGCACGTGGCACTGCAAATACGAGTGGGACCGCACCTCGTTGCAGAAGTTCCTGGACACCCGGCGGGAGATCTTCGGCTACGAAGTCACGGCCTACGAGCAGGAGGCCATCGACTACTGGGACGAAAAGGAAAGGGCAGCCACAGCCGAATCCTCCGACAACGACGAAGGGTGGGATCTCGAAGATGACGACGCATAGGCACTTCCTCAAGCGCAACGCGGACAACGAGCCCATCTGTGGTTGCGGCTTCCGTCCGGAGATCCTTGATGACCCGGCGCCCGTGGGACTTCAGTGGAAGGCCAAACGTGACGTCCTCGACCACGTGGACGCCCTTGAGGGTTACCGGCCATCGGCGCCGTTCGAGGGGAACCAGGACCGTCGGTTCCCGCGTGCCGGCGTCCGGCCGGGTGCAAGCGGCCGATGGAAGCTCACCCTGTGGGACGAACCTGACGTCACCCACCCGATCCCGAAAGAGAACCAATGGCACGACACCGCCCGGGAAGCGTTCGACTACGGGCAGCTCATCATCAGCACCCACTGGAAGTCCGGCACACGCCTGAACGGTATGGCCCGCTGATGGCATGGGCCAGCACCGACCAGCGGTGGCAAGACCAGAAAGTCAGGATCTACCGCAGCAGGTACGACGAAGCCGCCAAGATCACCGCGGCACTCACCATCCGCCGGCAGAACCTCCTGACCGAGATCCTCGCCGACGACCTTGACGGCATCGACACCACCACCAAGTCCCGCCGCCTCCGCCAAACAGACGACGAACTCGACCTGGCACGCGACAACCTCCAAGCAGCCTGGGCAGCCCTCCAAGCCGAGGAAGCCCAGCACCACATTCACGAACCACGAGAGGCCAGAAGATGACAGCCACCGCCACCAGACCCACCACTACCACCGAACCGGCGCTCGCCGATCTCTCGATCACTGCCACGGGCACTGAGTGGCTTCGCAAGCTCGCGGCCGTTGGCGTGGCGGTGTCGTCACGCCCTCCGGTGCCCATCCTCAGTTTTGTCGTGCTGGAGTGCCACAGGGGCAAGGCGACGATCACGGGCTATGACTACTCGACGTCGGCTGTGGTCAAGCTGAATCACGAAGCGGTTGGGACCCTTCACAATGCCATGGCGCTCGCTCCGCATTCCTGGCTGCTGCGGACAATCCGGGTTCTGACTGAGCGCAAGCGGGACATTCCGGTGACGGTGGCTGCGAAGACGCTGCTGGGCAGGCCCATGATCACGGTGACCGCCGCCGGCTTCACCATCCCGCGTCTTCACGACGTCCCGATCTCGGAGTACCCGGTTTTGCCAGCGCATGGGGAGTTGGACTCGTTCGAGATCGATCGCCGGGACTTGGCAGGGGCATTGGACCGTGCAGCGATAGCTGTCAGCCGTGACGAGACTCTTCCGATCCTGACGGCGATCGAGGTGCAATGCCACGGCAAGTCCCTCACCGTGCAGGCAACTGACCGCTACCGGCTCTCGTCCGAGACGTTGAAGCTGTCACGCGAAGTGCAGGACTTTAAGTTCCTCCTCCAGGCCGGCACATGGAAGGCTCTGGCAAAGCACCTCAACGGCGAGAAAATTACTGTTGGCGTCCTTGTTTCGGCTGACTTCCATGGAAAGGACGGCGGTCGTTCGACCGTCCACCTGTCTTCTGGCGATTGCGCGTTCACGCTCACCGGTGTGCTTGGCGATTACCCCAAGATCAGATCCCTATTTGATCTGGACTGCGGGATGCAGCTGGACGTCAATCGTCGGGACCTGATGGACCAAGTTCTGGTCGCTCGGGAGCTGAATGATTTCAATGAACCTGCGCTGCTGAAGATCGGCCCAGGCTCCGTAACCCTCTCGCCAACGTTCTCCGAAGGAGGGAGCGAGGCAGCCACGCCGATTCTGCTTGCTGACACGACCAACATCGACGCAGCCGATACTGCCGCCTACAACCCCACCTTCCTGCTGGAGGCATTGAAAGCGATCAAGGCCGAGGTGGTGCGCTTCTCCTTCCACAACATGGTCAAGCCGACTTGCATCTCTCCCGTCGTCGCCAAGGGCGATAAGCCCAGCACGTACCGCCACTTACTGATGCCGGTACGCCTGCCCCGCACTCTGGGCGGCGAGTAGACCATGACCGAGGCAGAGGAAGACGCGATGCTGGCCCAGATGTTGAGCCGCCCGGCCAAGCTCAAGACGTGCAAGGCCTGCGACAAGGTGCAGAACGCCCAGGGCGAGTGTGATTGCTCATGACCTACATCGAAGCGCCGGCATTGAAGGCCGTCACGGTCAAGAACCCGTGGGCGTGGTGCATCCTCCACGCGGGTAAGGACGTCGAGAACCGCTCACAGTCCATCAACCACCGCGGAACGCTCTACATCCACGCCGCAAAGAAGGACGACGAAGCTGGCTACGAGAACGAGACGTTCCGCCAGGCGCGGGACGCGGCCCCCTTGGCCGTCAAGAACGCCGTCCGCCTGCAAGGTCACGTCCTCGGAACCGTGGAAGTCATTGGCTGCCACTACTCCCTGGACTGCAAAACGGCCGATGGATACTGCTCCGAATGGGCGCGGCCCGGGATGTATCACTGGGAGCTGGCCAACCCGCGTCCGCTCGCGTGCCCGTTCCCCGAGATCGGACAGCTCGGCCTCTGGAATCTGGCGGCGACTGCATGAGCCGGCCCCTGGAACTGACCATTCACCCGCCCGTACCGGCTTTCCCGCTGAGCGTTGAACCCGGTGGCAGTCTGCTCACCCAGGCCATGCGGAGCCTCCAAGCTTCCACTGAGTGGCAAACGGATCGGTTCATGGAAGCAGCACTCTCGCGGCGAAAGCGCCTCACGGACGCGGAGTTAGCTGCTGAGTTCTGGCACGCCGCCCAGGTCGCCACCTACGCCCGCGGATGCATCGACTGGGGACTTGATCTCTACAAGCCAATGTCAGCTGACAGGGCCGAAGACATCGAACACGTCTTGAGCCGATTCGCGGAGCTGCCGCACTTCGACCAGGCCGACGAATGACAACCTCAGCCGAGGCCGCGCCCGATCCTGTGCCGGTGCTGACAGCCAAGCTCGCGCAGCTCATGAAAGAGCATCCTGACTTCTACGCCCAAATCTTCCCCACCAAAAAGGACAAATCATGATCCGTAAAGAAGGCAAAGCCCGGTGGGTCTTCGAATGCCTGCCATGCGGCTACGTGTCGCCGGTGGTTCCGGATCTCCTCCGAGCCAAGGAGTGCAACTTGAGCCATAACCGCGGCAACCTGCTCAAACACTTCGGCCAAACGTTCGCGGAAGCTTTTATGCCTTTCGTGGAGCTTGTGCAGACGTTGGCAAAGGCCGACCACTTCCAGGATGACTACACCTTGGTACCGCCACCAAAGAACGTCCCGCATGATCCCAGTTTGTTGATGGACCGTCGGAAGTGGGGTGGACGATGAGCAGCCTTGTTACGGTCGCTGATCTCACAGACGAGCATCTGGGCTTCTATATGCAGATCGAGCTCACCCCTAACCCTGACGACCTATTTCCCCGCTTCCACCGCTGCATCGAGCTTGGCGAGATTCGACGCTGGGAGTATCAGGGCGAACAACGCACGGGGCTCCTTGATCTCAGCAGCAAGGCTCCCGGTATTCGTGGCACTGAGTTCCAGTTCAAAGCAGACGCCAAGGTCACCCTCATCCGGCGAGTAAGCAAGCCCCGACGCAAGAAGGAAACCACCAAATGAGCGCACATACCGTAACCGTGACAGCGGTCCCGAACATGGATGAGGACCTACCGGAAGGCCAGTACATCGACACCGTTCAGTTCACCGTCGAATGCCCTGGTGATGGTAGCTGCTACCTGTGGTGGGAATGCAAACAGTGTGACAAGGACCAGTACGAACCTACCGACGACGAATCGAACGCAGGCGCATACACCCGCCACGGCGATGAACACCAGAACATCGAAGGCGACTGGATGACGCCGAGCACCCAGTGCGCTGCGATCCACTCCGATTCGTGCAGTGACGCCCTTCAAGAGGAAGCCGAGCACGCCGGCGTTGGGACACACCAGATCGAGCTCGACTACGAGGGCGATGGCAGCTGGTCTGCTCGCCTGATTCTGTCCGACGAGCAAAAGGCCACGGTGGACGCCCGGGCGCAGGAACTGCTGGCCGAAGCTGGTAACCGCGACTGGGACAAGGCCGGTAGCTACATCCAGAATCTCTACCGCAGTGTGGCGTGGGATGAGCTCAAGAAGGAGCGGACGGCGTGACTGATTTGCGGGCCCCCCTGCTCGATGCTCACGCATCACCGCGACGCGCACCTCGAAGGGCAATGGGATCTCACCAGTCAGCCCGCGCCGAAACGACTACGTGGCTTACTCCCCACTTCGTGCACGAGGCACTTGGTGACTTTGACCTCGATCCATGCGCGGCCCCGAACTGGCCAACGGCCGGACGCCACATCATCCTCCCGGAAGACGGGTTCGCTGCTGAGTGGAGCGGCCGGGTATGGCTCAACCCGCCATATGGCAAAGAGGTGTGGCCTTGGCTGGGGAAGCTCGCGGCGCACGGAAAAGGAACAGCGTTGATCTTCGCCCGCACGGAGACGGCCGGATTCGTGGAGCAGGTCTGGAAGAAGGCGACTGCCGTCAAGTTCCTTTGGGGACGTCTTCATTTTCACTACCCGGACGGCACTCGAGCGCCCGCCAACTGTGGTGCGCCGAGTGTACTGGTCGCTTACGGAGCGATTGATGCCGAGCTCTTGGCTAGGTCCGAGTTAGCAGGTACCTATCTGCTAATCCGTGAGGACCTCTCATGACGTCCGCGATTGCAGGGGCCTTGTGCGCAAGGTGACCCGTTGTCCGAGCTGCGGCCATTATCACGGCGCGCCAGACAACCAGTGGCCGTCATGCAACGGCATCTACTACTCAGAAACAGGCGGAGTCTGCCGGTGTTCTTGCATCGGTCCCGCACCAGAACAAGAGGAAGCACGATGAGCGATCAATTTAGCCGGCGGTCGATGCCGCTGATTCAGGTAACCAGGGACGCGGAAAACGCGAAGGCCGGCGTCACGCTGGCCGAACTGGGCCAGTTCATTCAGGAGGCTGAGAGGGCTGGCATCGATCCACGTACTCCGGTACTGGTCCGGGTGGGCTTTGCTTCGCAGATCAAGCAGGTCAAGACCGGCGGCCGCACGCGATGACGAAGCAGTCAGCCCAGCGCGACATCGTGGCCTACGCGGAGTCGGTACTTGGCGAAGAGCTGACGCCATGGCAGCGCACTTTCCTTTGCGCTGCCATGGCTGGCAGGCCTTTATTCGTGGCTTACCGTCGGCCATTCACCTACACAACACTGCCGAGAACGGCGCCAACAACGAAAGAAGGTCCATCCAGTGCCATGGCTGAAGCAGGGCGACGCGGCGGCGAATCACCCCATCGTCCTCGCAGCTGTGGAAATGGACGAGGCCGATGACAGGATCCTCAACGAATGCTTCGGTTTCGTCGCCCGCTGCGCGACCCAGGCCGCAGCGTACGAACAGGACTACATCATCAGCGTCGGCACAGCCAGGCAGATGGCCGGTTCGCTCGGGCGCTACAACGAACTGATCAAGGCGGCGAAGTTCTGCGGCTACCTCACAGAGACGTCAATCACCGTGGAGGGCGAGCAGCGTAAGGCCTTCAAGCTGGTTGAGGACAATGACCTCTTCCACATGATCCTGAAGGCCGAACGCGAATGGGACAACCAAAGAAAGAAGGACACCCGAAACAATGAACTGACGTGGCGAGTAAGAGCCCGCGACGGAGACGCTTGCAGATACTGTGGCAAGTCAGTCGCCTGGGGAGACACCAAATCCGGACGCGGCGCCACGTACGACCACACCAACCCCGGCAAAGCGGCCACAGTAGACACCCTCGTTGTCTGCTGCCGCGAATGCAACGGACGCCGCCAAGACGATCCCGAAAGCACCTGGAAGACCCTCCCAGTTCCGGCAGAGCCGATCATCGGCCCAGCAACGGCCGCTTTCATCGCCAAGCACGGCACCCCGATCGAACCCACCTACACCCGCCCCCATGCACCGGCCACCAGCACCACGGCAACGGACGACACGCGCCCCGTAGAGCAGCCCACGCAGGCCGCTCCGGGACCAGATGAGGCAACGGCTCACTCCGGCCCATCCAACGAGTCACCGGCCCACACAGCCACGGCCAAGCATCCACCGGCAGCAACGGGACACCCGGCTGCAACGGGATCCAGAACCAACACCAGACCAAATCCTGACCCAGGACACAGGTATCCCGGATCTGGATTTGTCGGGACGGGTAGGGACGGGACGGGTCTGGCAGGTAAGGGCAGTGAAGGGCAGGAAGCCCCGCACTCAACCCAAGGCAAACCCAAGAACCAAACCAAAAGAAGAAGACGCCCCCGCAACCGAGGACGGAACTGAACATGCCTACCAAACGACTTTCATCGCACAACTCACCATCAGAAGATCAGCTTCAAGAGTCAGTTCTGGAACTCGCTCAATACTTCGGATACGAACTGCGCTACCACAACCCAGATAGCCGGCGCTCACAGGCTGGCTTTCCGGATCTCGTCCTTGGCAGTTTGTCCAGGAGGCGTGTCCTGTTCCGGGAGCTGAAGACTACAACGGGCCGGGTGCGTCCTGCCCAGGTCATCTGCTTGAAGATTCTCAAGATGGCCGGCCTCGATGCTGACGTGTGGCGTCCCGAGGATCTGAAGAGCGGTCGAATCCAGCGAGAACTGAGAGGGGACAAATGACCACCTGCACAACGCCGGATTGCTACCGGGTGACGTCGCTCTACCTGTGCACGGACTGCATCATTGAGCTGGATTCTCTTCTCGCCGACGTTGGACCGCTGCTTCAGTTCATCGGCGGCGCGATCGATCAGACAGCTGTGACCAGGAGCCCGGGCGCAAGTGGAGGCGGTGGCGGACACGCGAAGTCGCAGCCGGCCATGAACGTGGATGCCTACCTGCTGCGGGCATGGCTCCACCAGCTTCCGGAACGTGCCCATGCCACCGCGATGGAAAACCCAAAGGCAGGAGAGATCTTGTTCATGGCGCGGGACTGGGTTTCGAGAGCACGTGATCTGGTGTGGGGCCCTGAGGACAAGCGCGTCTATGGTCAGTGCGAGGAGCTGCTCGACGGCGAAGGTGAGAACGATGATCCGATTCCCTGCGATGGCCGGCTGGTTGCCCACCCCGATGACGTCACCGTGAAGTGCCCGTCATGTAAGACGGTCCACCAGGTCAGTGATGTCCTGGACAGGTTGAGGCTGAAGGCCAGGGGCGAGCCGATGCCACCGAGGGCAGTGCGTGAGTACCTTCAGCGGAAGACAAAGGTGGTGATCCTCAAGAAGGACTTCGAGAACTGGGTTCAGCTCGGGAGGTTGCGTTACGTCCTGGATCGCGTGACAACAACCAAGAACCCGCAGCGGGTCTACTATCCCGGCGACGTTTTGAGGGTGTTTGAGTACATGCATGGTCGGAGACGGATGCGGGTCTGAAAATGTAGTACCCTAAATCCGAGGGGACAGCTGTCCCTACAGCTTTGAGTGAAGGCCTCGACGGATACCGTCGGGGCCTTTGTCATGTCCAGCCAAGGCGGTGAGTCTGATGTGAACGGACTGAGCATTCCATCTTGGTCAGGACGGCGGGCCGGCGAAGCGCTTGCCAAGGTCAAGGCCGAAGGGCGACGACGCAGCGATGTGTGTTGCATCTGCAAGCAGAGCATTGACTACTCGCTCACCTATCCGCATAAGCAGTCGTGCAGTGTCCAACATGTGAAGTCTCGCAAGCTGTACCCGCACCTGACTTGGGAGCCAAGCAACTGGAAGCCAGCGCATCTGGACTGCAACAAGGCAGCCGGCCCGGGTGAGGACCTCAGCATGGGGATCACCTCCGAAGACTGGTGACCCTCCGGGCCTCAATAAAATCCAGCAAGGCGGATCGCCGGACACTCCCCGCCTGCTCCGTCCTCTCCCCCCGGGTCTCTCCCCCATCGGAATCGCGCCGAAAACGTTGAATTGGCGGGGAAAACGGACCCATATCTTACCCGAAAGGCCGGTTCAGCCATGGCAGCAAACCTCGGAAATTCGACCATCGTTATCTCCGCAAGAATCGGCGATGCGGAGCCATCTGACATCGGTGAAATCGAGCTGCCCGTCATCGCAGAAGAGATCCGCGCCGTGGGGAACGTTTCCATCACGGCCCGGGTACGAGTCGATGAGGCCGAGCTGAGGAATCGGCTGGCACAGTTCGCCGCAGCGGTAACTGACGAGATGGTTTCAGCAGCATCACCGGGCGTGGATACCCAAACGCGGCAACGCATGATCGGTTTCGCCTTGGAAATTGACCCCCCAACGCCGGAGTTCGCCGCTGCCCTGGCTGATTCAAAGCGGCGGGCCGCTGAGACGCACATGCTGTATCTCTTGGACACTCCAGAACATGTGATCATCGGTGCCCGTCAGGAAGGCAAAACGCGGCTGGCTCTGAAATGGCTGGACGATGCCCCCGACAATGTCACGCGGGTGTTGGTCGTCAAAGACGGTCGCCAAGCAGAACAGCTCAACCTGGACCGCGGCCGACCGCGCAGGCACCCCAGCATCATTGGTTACAAAACGCTCATCAATCAGGGCGCACGCAAGGGTGTGGAGTACGGCGTTGACGAAACTGATCTGATCCTGAGTGACCTGCTGGGCCTGAAGGCGGCACCTCGCCTGCTGACGGTCTGCCACGCTGACACCTGGCAGACCGACAAGTCATAACATGCACGATCGCCGCGCTTTCAGGGAGGCGCACGAGGGTGGCGAGTCCATCAGAAGCATCAGCCGGTCCCGTGAGGCATCCAGGAACGCAGTACGCCGCGGGCTGCGTTCCGGCGCCCGTGACAGCTACTATCGGCCCTCGGCGATCGAAGACGCGGAACCGGCAGTCAGGGAGGTGCTGGCCGACTATCCACACATGAGCGTCGCGGACGTTGCCCTCCTGATCGACTGGAGGAAATCCCGGAGGCAACTCTCCGATCTTGTGGCCCGCTTGAGGCCCCGGTCGGCGTCTGAGTGGCCCGCGGTTCAGGCACGTTCTTTGGATTCGATCGCCGTTGGCACCCTATCCGCAAAGCCGCTCAGCTGCGGCTCGATGAAACTCGGGGAGTTGAAGCTATGACCGCTCGCGAGCAGGAAAGCTCTCCTGAACTTATAGAAGCACCCGAGCACCTTCCCGAGCCTGTGGCCGACGTCTGGCGAGAAATCGTCGCCAGCAACGACCTGGCCGGAAAAGTGGATCGCGCCGCGCTGGAAACCTTCTGCACCCTCATGGCTCGCCTCCGAGAAGCCAGGGACAGGATTGAAGAAGAGGGCATGGTGGTCACAGATCCCCGCGGCCGAGTCATTCCTCACCCGGCGCTCGCCGTGGAACGCGCCACGGCGGAGCAGATCCGTGCGTGGGGTGACAGGTTTGCGCCGCTGGTAAAGCCAGTCAGGAAGCGAGGCTACATAGCTGACGCAACCGCTCAGTCCATCGCGGAAGCCAAACACTTGGAGGGGCCTCGGTTCGCCGGTCCAGTGGCTGCTTTGAAGACGCTCGCCTGGATGGTCGATGAAGCCCAGCGCGACAGCATGGAAGCCCTCCAAAAGGCCATGACAACGACTGTGCCGCAGTACCTCAAGGCTTGCGCCGAGCTACAAGTAACTCCTGCTTCCGTGCCCTCGGGCGTCGGGGTGGTGGCTCCAGCACCTACGGAGGGCGAAGAGCCGGCCGAAGGCGAAAAGTCGGGGGTAGCAAGTGTCTCAGACCTCCAAGCTCGCGCCAGGGCACGCCGATCCGGTTAGCGGCCCGAACGCGGTAGACCCGGGCGACTACTACCGCCAGATCTGCCATGTTCCGGAGCCGGATCAGTCCGGAGCCAAGCGGAAGAAGATCTACGGATACGCCGAGCCGCGGATCTGCACCCCACCGCTGCGTGCTCTGACTCCGGACACGACGCTTGGCTATGACGTCATCGACTTCGCTCGTGACGTGCTGGGCGTCGACCTGTATCCGTGGCAGAAGGTGCTGCTCTGCAGGATGCTGGAGCTGCTCCCCGACGGCTCACTGAGGTTCCGTACCGCCGTCGTGCTGATCGCCCGCCAGAACGGCAAGAGCACCCTCTCACAAGTGCTGGCGCTCTGGTTCATGATCGTCTGGGGCTGGCCCTTGGTCATGGGCACCGCCCAAGACCTCGAAACGGCAGAGGAAGTATGGCAAGGCGCCGTTGACCTCGTTGAAGAGGATGACGAGCTATCCAAGCTGCTCAAAAAGGTCGTCAAGGTCAATGGCAAAAAGGCGCTTGAACTAAAAGCCCAGGACCCCAAGGGCAAGGCCACCGACAAAACCGGCAGTCGCTACAAGGTCAAGGCCGCCAACCGGCGCGCCGGGCGCGGTTTCACCGGCAATCTGATCATGCTCGATGAGTTGCGCGAGCATCAGAACTGGGAAGCTTGGGGCGCGATCACCAAGACGACCATGGCGCAGGCCGAGGCGTTGATTCTGGCGCTATCCAACGCCGGCGATATGACGTCAATCGTCCTGAAGTATTTGCGAAAGATGGCACACGAAGCCATCGGCGACCCGGACGGCATCTGCGAGGAGATCGGAGCCTCGGGGCCAACCGCGCTCGACGTCGCTGACCTCGTTGAGGGCGATGAAGATGATCTCGACGAAGATGAACTGGCCGAATTTGAACAGGACGAGGACACTCTCGGTCTGTGGGAATGGTCGGCCCCTCCTGGTTGCGACAAACGGGACCGTCAAGGGTGGGCCCAAGGCAACCCATCGCTCAACTGGAACCCCGGATTCACCGAGCGCACCATTGCGGCCGCCTGCCGGACCGATCCTGAGTGGGTTTTCCGCACGGAAGTGCTTTGCCAGTGGTCCGAAGGCACGCTGCTGGGTCCATTTCCGCCCGGTTCATGGGACAAGGGCAAGAACCCGCTGATTGTCTTGGATGACGGGACTAAAGGTGTCGCTGAAGAACACCGCATCGTCCCGGGTTCGCCCGTATGGGCCGGAATTGACCAGTCACACGACCGGTCAATGACTTATGTGGCCTTCGGAGGCTACAGGGCAGACGGCAAAGCCCAGGTTGAGATCGTTGCGGGGCGTCACGGGTCGGACTGGGTCAAGAAGTGGCTCATGGACGACCATCGCCGCCCTCGAATCAGGTCCGTGGCTGGTCAGTCAAAGGGAGCCCCGATCTCGCCACTGATGGAAAGCCTGACCGAGGACACAGAGTTCACGATCCCCGTCACCGAGTGGTCCGGCAGCGACCTGACCAGTGGTTGGGCTGACGTTTTTGACTCTGTAAGGGACGTGACAGTTTTCCACAACCCACAGCCACCACTAGACACAGCTGCGGCAACTGCCGTGGTGAAGGTATTCAGCGGGGGCGCTTCCATCCCTGATCACCGCGCATCCCCTGCCGAGGTCGCACCGCTGATGGCCTTCACCGCAGCGAAATGGCTGATGGGACGCCGGGAAATTGCCCCTCCTCCCCCGCCACCACCACCTGTGGCCGTCAAGGCTGAGGAAGCAACTCACGTGGCAGACAACGTCGCCCACATCGGGTTCTAACGAAAGGAGCAAGCCAGTATGAAGTGGTGGAAGTCGGCAAGCTCACGGAAGAACCAAGCCAGCCAAGCGACCGCGGCCCCGGTAACGGAATTCGGCCACGCCACCAGCGCAACAGAATGGTGGTCGGAACTCGACGGCGAGGAAACACCAGAGCTTAGGTGGCCTCACAACATCGAGGTGTACGACCGGATGCGCCGGCAGGACGCCCAGGTCATCTCCGTGCTGAGGGCGATGACGCTGCCGATCCGCCGAACGAAGTGGCGGATCGACCCGAACGGCGCCCGCCCTGAGGTCGCACGGCAGGTCGCGGATGATCTGGGGCTGCCGCTGGTCGGTGCGGAGAACGAACCGGTTCTACGGACACGTGACCGGTTCGCATGGTCGGAGCACCTGCGCCTTTCGCTGTTGATGCTCCCGTTCGGTCATTCTGTGTTTGAGCAGCAGTACCGCATCGACGAGGCAGGTTGGGCGCGTCTTCGGAAGCTCGGTTGGCGCCCCCCAAAGACCATCTCACGTGTGGATGTAGCGCCGGACGGTGGACTGGTCGCAATCCATCAACACAACGCCAAGAAGCCGATGGGCGTCGAACGGCTTGTGGTCTACGTCAACGAACGCGAAGGCGGGAACTGGCTGGGCCAGTCAATTCTGCGGCCGGCGTACAAAGACTGGCTGCTGAAGGACAGGGCGTTGCGCGTGCAAGCGCAGACACTCGACCGCAACGGAATGGGCATCCCCATCTACAAGGGGGCAAAGCTCCCGGACTCTGTCACGGGAGAAGACCGGATCACCCGTGAAAAACAGGACCTGGACGCGGGGCTCAAGCTCGCCAAAGGAATCCGCTCTGGTGACAATTCGGGTGGGTCCATCCCCAACGAAGCTGAATTGGAACTCAAGGGTGTCACCGGAACCCTTCCTGACGCTGACAAGCCAATCCGCTACTACGACGAGCAGATAGCACGCGCCGTACTGGCCCACTTCCTGAACCTTGGCACAGAGACAGGCTCATGGGCACTCGGTTCAACGTTCGCTGACTTCTTCACCCTGTCGTTGCAGACACTCGCGATGCAGATCGCGGACACCACAACTCAGCACGTGATCGAAGACATTGTGGACGTCAATTGGGGACCGAACGAGCCAGCACCGCGTCTGGTCTTTGAAGAAATCGGCTCCCGTCACGCAGCGACGGCCGAGGCAATCAAGATGCTTATCGACTGTGGCGCCATCAAGGCCGATCAGAAACTCGACGACTTCCTGCGCACCGTCTACGGGCTGCCTGGATCTGATCCGGCTACAGCTAGGGAACCCATGCCCCGAACCACAACGGAGAACAAATGACTATCCACATGCTCAAGCCCTCCGCAGCGCAAAAGCCGTGGTTTCGTATGGAAGCCCCAGCCGACAGCAACGCGGCCGACGTGTACATCTACGAAATGATCGACAGCTGGTGGGGCGTCGATGCAGCGCAGTTCGTCCGCGAAATCGCTGCCCTCGACGTCGAGACCATCAACCTCTGGGTCAATTCCCCAGGCGGTTCGGTCTACGACGGTGTGGCCATCATGAACGCGCTCCGCCGGCACAAAGCAACCGTTGTAGCCACGGTGGACGGCATGGCAGCGTCGGCCGCGTCCTTCATCATCCAGGCAGCCGATGAAGTGGTCATGGGCCAAGGCGCGGAGCTCATGATCCACGACGCTTGGACATTCGCCTGGGGCAACGCCGAAGCCTTGCAAAAGGCAGCAGGAGACCTCGACCGCATCTCATCCACTATCGCCGGGATCTACGCAGAGAGGGCTGGCGGGAGCGTCGAGGAATGGCGCGAAGCCATGAGAGCCGAGACCTGGTACACCGCAGACGAAGCGGTGGCCGCGGGTCTCGCTGATCGAGTGGCCAAAGCCGCTACAAAGCCAAACACCGAGGATGCAAGCAACCGCTTCGACCTCTCCATCTTTGCCCACGCCGGCCGCCGGAACGCACCGGCACCGGCAGTCAACAGCCGCCACGAACGCCGGCCCAAGCTCCTCAGCTTGGTCAACGGCTCGGCACTCACCGCGGCAGCCCACATGGTCGAAAAGGCCATCCCGAAACCTCCGGCCGAGCCGAAGGACAGCACCACCCCCAAAGAGAAAGGAACCGACCCAATGTCGGCAAAACTGAACCAGGGGCTCCGTGAGCGGCTCGGCATCTCCGCCGACGCGGAACTCAACGAAGACGAACTTCTGGACGCCGTGGACGAGGCGCTGGCTGAGCAGGTAACCGAACCGGCTCCTGCCGCGTCTGCTGCCCACGCTCCGGGCACCGTGGTGCTGGACGCGGCTCAGTACGAGGAACTCCGCAACGATGCCGCGGACGGGCGGATGGCTCGCCAGCAGCAGCTCGCTGACGAACGTTCCGCGCTCGTGAATGTGGCCGTGCAGGACGGGCGTATCCCGCCGGCACGACGCGAGCATTGGCTCAACTCTCTCGCCGCTGACCCGGGCGTCGCTGAAACTCTGGCGAGCCTTGAGAAGGGCCTCATCCCCGTGGCCAGCCTGGGCTACACGGGCGGCGTGGAGGAATCCACCGATGAAGCCGTTGCCTACGATCACATCTTCCCGAAGGGGGCCTAATCATGGGTCAGTACCTGCCCTTATTCCGCCCAGGCCAAACGGTGACCTTCGGTGTAACCACCGCTGTCACCGGTGGCCATCCTGTCGAGGTCGGCTCTGCTGACCGCTCTGTTGCTCCCGCTGGAGCAGCATCCACGAAAGTGGTGGGCGTTGCCGGTCATGATGCCGCTGTCGGCGACAAGGTGACTGTCGAGGTCAACAAGACAGTTCACTTGCTCACTGCTTCTGGAGCGGTCACGCGCGGCCAGCGGCTGGAAGCTGCTGGCGCTGGCAAGGTTCGCACCTTGGCCGCCGGCACGGCGTACTACATCGCGCTCACCTCTGCTGCTGACGGCGCTGCCGTCGAAGCTCTTGAACTCTAAGAAAGGACGGTAGTCAGATGAGGACTTACCCCCTCACTCCGAGCCAGCTCTCGGAAGCGACGGCAGCCCAGCTGATCGCATTTACACAGTCCCCTACCCAGCTGGCCCGTCGCCTCGGCGAGATCCTGACGGCCCAGCAGTTCGTGGGCCTGTTCCTGCTTCAGGGCCGGTACAAGGTCCAGGGTGGCGCCATTGCGGTTCCGTCCAACGAGAAGATCCGCACCGAGCGGGGTGCTGAGAAGGTCGCGCCCGGCGCCGAGTACAAGCTGACGCCGTTGAGCGCCGAGCAGTACGAGATCTACACGACCCAGAAGGACGGCATCGCAACTGAAGTCGTCGATGAGGAAGTAGGCCGTAGCCTGCGTCAGCCCATCGATGACGCGATGCTCTTCCTCCAGACTGAACTGGTGTTCAGCGCCAACGAGCTGGCATTGGGCGTCATTCAGTCCTCGGTCACGCAGACGCTGACGGCCGGCGCTACCTGGTCCAACGGCAAGCAGATCCTCAAGGACGCGCTGCGTGTCCAGGCAGCAGCCCGACGCCTCAAGCTCGGCTACGCCCTCGACACGGTTGTGTTGAACGGCGAGCAGTACGCGGAGGTCATCCCGGAACTGCTCGACGTCCTCCCGGACAACGACAACACAGCGTTGACTGGGGACTTCCCGACTATCGCCGGGCTGACATGGATCGCCAGTGATGACGATGAGTTCTCGGATCCGCTGTTTGTGGACCGTCGGCGTCTGGGCGGCATCGGGCGCGAAGACATCCCCTCGCCGGAGTACAAGCCGGTCGGCGGCGATACGGGCGTCGAGATCGCGTCTTTCCGTGAGAAGTCGGATAAGACGCGGATTCAGGCCCGCAACCCGCACGTCCCGGTCGTAGCGAACCCGCTCGCCGGCTTCCACCTCACCGGAACGGGGGCCTAACCATGGCTACGTACAAGGTAACGGCTCCGGTCGTGAAGGTTGCCGTCGGCCCGGCTGACGGCAACCGCATCGCACGCTTCATTGACCGCGGAGGAATCATCCCCGACGGCGTCGATCAGGGCCTCTTGGACCAGCTGGTGAAGTTGGGACGGATCGAACAGGTCGCGGATGAGCCCGCCAACGACACCGCAGAAGAAGATGCTGCACGTGCAGCTGCTGCAAAGGCGGCCGTGGATGCCAAGGCTGACGAAGAAGCCAAGGTGGCGGCGAAGGCAAAGGCTGACGCGGATGCAAAAGCAGCTGCTGATGCCAAGGCTGCTGCTTCGTCTAAGACAACGGCAACAAAGTAAGAGGGGTGGGCGCCATGGCTGACGATCTGGCAGACATACCGACGATCGAAAAGGCGTGGCGCCCACTCAATACTGCCGAAAAGCCAAAGGCTGAGTACTACCTGGGCATGGCGTCACGTGCGATCCGTCGCCGCTGGCCTGATGTGGACCAGCGCATCGCGAACGATGCAGACAGGCTTACAGCTGAGGACGTGTCTGACGTTGTAGTGCAGATGGTCCTCAGCGCGGTGGACAGACCGCCCGTGCGGGGCGCTAAGTCCTTCTCCGAAGGCGTCGGTCCCATGTCGCGATCAGCAACCCTGCTGGCCGGAAGCACGAACCCATCGGAGATCGAGGCATGGATGGCGGAAGTATTCGAAGGGCGCAGCATCGCCCTTCCCGTATTCCACTCGCCGCCGTCCGGGAACTACGAAGGCCTCTTTATCTGGCCGGAAGGGCGGTGCTGATGTTTCCTTTGGCAAATGGGCAAATGGTGATCAGGGAGCGTCGCCGCCAAATAACCGACCCATACTCGCAGGACAGCACGCTGGCCGACTGGTCAGACCCGCTGGAACTCACGCTGGAGGGCGTTGCAATTGCCCCGTCTTCCAGCGTCGAGTCGAACGCTGTTGACCGCAACCCGGTAGTAACGCAAATGAGTATCTACTGTGGGCCCGATGAGGACATTCTGGCGGGTGATCGCATACGCGACGGAGCTACGCTCTGGGACGTTCAGGGCGAGGTCGCCAATTGGAAAAACGCTCTCACTGGCTGGGCTCCAGGCGCCGAATTTCGCGTCAAGAAAGTGACTGGCTGATGGAGTTCAACGACAAGTTTTTTGAGGAGATCGGCAAATCAGCCGGCGTGACGCAGATGTGCCGTGACGTCGCTGACAAGGTCCTGGCCGCGGCCCAAGCCTCCGCTCCTGTGGATGAGGGCGACTACCGTGACGGGCTGCACGTCGAGGAGAAGACGGTGGAGAAACGCAACGTTGCTCTCGTCGTCGGCAGTGACCCGAAGACCATGCTCATCGAGTCCAAGACCGGCAACCTCGCCCGGGCGCTGAACCAGGTGAAGAAGAGTGGCTGACCGCGTCATCTACTCCGATCTTGAGCTGTTCCTCACCGGGTTTATCCGGCGCGAGCTTGCGGCGATGCCTGGGCAGCCGTTCCCGGGCGGCTTCATTTCGAATGAGTTCTGGGTGAATAACCCTGCCGCCCCGAAACCTGCACCGCCGTTCCAGATCATCGTCAGGGACGACAGCGGACCCCGAACCAGCAGGGTCACCAAGTCCCCCACCGTGGGAATCACCATCCTTGGCTCGGACACGGTCAACAAGATTGTCATCACGAACCTGGGGCACACGGTCTTCGCCATCATGGAGGGCTGCGCCCGCGTGGAGCCTGGCAACCCGGTTGCCGCTGTGCTGGACGCCACCGGCCCCTACAAGGTCGTGGACGAATCCGGGCAGCCCCGCCGGTACATGACTTTCGAGCTGTCCGTCGTGGGAACGCCCTTCCCGTAAGCATTACCCAAACCAATCAACCAGCCATTCACGCCTGTGGATGGTTTTTCTATTTGGAGGCAAATAATGGCTGCTGATGAACTCGGCAACGACGTTTCTGCCGTTGGTGTACCGGTAACCGGTCACATCGGCTTCGCACCTGAGGGCACGACTGGCCCGACCCCGTCCGCTGGCGCTTCCCGCTCCTACGTCCTGCCCGCAGAGTACAAGGTCCCGGGCCTGTTGACGGAGGACGGCGGCTTCGAGTGGACGCTGGAGCCTGACGGTGACCCCATCGTGTTCTACCAGGAGGGCTACTCGCTCCCCACCGGCATCGCCACCGCCGAGCTGGTCCTCAAGCTGGCCCAGACGGACGAGATTGTCCGTTCGATCATCCGCGGCAAGACCGCTGACGAGAACGGCTACATGACCGTTGACGCCGGTGGCCACGCGGTGCAGTACTCGGTGTTCACTGAGGAGATCTTCAAGAACGGTGTCATCCGCCGTCGCTGGGCTCCGAAGGTCAGCATCAAGTCCGTCAAGGAAGACAAGAGCGAACGCGGCAACGTGCTCGGCTACGAAGTCACCCTGACGATCCACCGCTCCCCGCTGGTGGGCAACGAGCACTTTGGTGAGTGGCTGCTCCCGGCTGGCAGCCCCGCAGCTGCGGCTCCTGCCATTACCGCTGTTGAGGGTGACCCCGATCCGGCTGGCGCTGGTGAGCTGATCACCATCACGGGCACGGGCTTCTTCACCGCCACTGCCGTGACTGTAGGCGGCACGCCGGTGACGGACTTCGACGTCGATTCGGACACGCAGATCACCGCCGTCATGCCTGCCGGTGCTGCTGGATCCGCTCCGGTGATCGTGACCAACCCGCTCGGCTCCTCGGCCGCAAAGGCATATACCCGCGACGTTTAGTCGCCCAACAACCTGTGGTCCTGCGCTCCGTGATGGGTGGGCGCAGGACCACAGCACCAACCCATCACCACCCATCGGATAGCGAGACAAAACATGACTGCTCCCAAAGCTTCCGCAGTAAAGCCGCGTTTCCTCGTGGTCGAGGACAAGCTGATGTGCCAGACCACCGAGGGCGAAATCGCGCTTCCGCTGCGCTTCAAAACCAAGCTCCTCCGCCAGTTCGGCAGCCTGGACCAGATGGACGCGTTCTTCCTGATCCTGGACGAAATCGCCGGCGAGGAAACCGTAGCCACCGTCGATGAGCTCGACATCATGGAGACCACCGAGATCATGGTCGAGTTCTTCAAGGTCTTCGAGAGCAAGGTGCAGGCGACCATGGGGGAATTGCAGGGCTCCTTGAAGTAGTCGAGGAGCACCGCCCCGCGCTCACTTACGACTTCCGCCACCGCCTCCACTGTTCCATCGAGGACATCGGAGGATCGGTGGGCTACCGCGAAGCCATTGACCTGATAGCCCAGCTCCGCACGGAGATGGGCTCGCACCTGTTCGCTTCCATGAGCGGCTGGGCTTTCCCGATGGACCGGGAAGGTTTCCACACGGCCCTGCTGCTCACCAGGGTCGTCAACGCGTTTGCATCCCGAGGTGACCCGCAGTTCAAACTGCAATGGCCCTGGGACGACGTCAAGACTCCCGAAGCGGAGCAGGTCACCCCCGAAGAGCGCGAGCACCTGACATCACAACTGAATCAGAGCAGCGCCTTCGGTCAACTACGCACATAGAGGAGGGCGGATGACTGCTGAGGTTGGGTCCGGCCAGGTAGCCATCTTCCCCACTTTCCGGGGGTTCCGCAGCAAGACCAATGCTGAAATGTCCGGCGCTGGCCGCGATGGCGGGAAGACGTTCAATTCCGCTTTCAACGTCGGCGCCGGCGACCCCGGGCAAGCCCTCATCAAGAAACTCAACGCCCAGATAGCGTCCGGCTCCAAGGCCTTGTCCAGTGCCCGCCTTGCCGAGCAGGACGCCGCCGGCAAGGTCCGTGTTGCTGAGACGGCACTGGCTGAGGCCCGCGCTAAGGGCGGCGAAACCAGCTCACGCGCCGTAGCTGCTGAGGAGCGGCTGGCGACGGCCCAGCGCAAGCTGGTGGACGCCCAGGCCAAGACCCGCCAGTCCACAGACCAGCTCAAAGACTCACAAGCCAAACTGGCAGACGCCACCGGCGCGGCAGGTAACTCCGGCGAACAGTCCGGATCCCGCTTCCTACGCGGCTGGCAATCGGTCAAGCAGAAGCTTTCCTCCACCGTCCGCGGCGCCGTGGATGAAGCAGGCGACGCGGCAAAGAAGTCCGCTGATGGTGCTGGCAAGAAGTCCGGCGGCGCTTTCAGCTCCGGGTTCAAGGGTGCCATGGGCGCCCTGGCCGGCGTCTTCGCTGTGGATAAGGTCTCAAGCTTCTTCTCCAGCGCTGTCCAAGGCGCCGGTGAGCTCGAACAGTCCGCCGGAGCAATCCAGTCTGTCTTCAAGGGCAGCGCTTCGGACATGCTCAAATGGTCCACCCAGGCACAGAACTCCGTAGGCCTGACGCAGAACGAGTTCAACGAACTCGGAACCCTGATCGGTGCGCAGCTGAAAAACGGCGGCACCGCCATGGACCAGCTCGCCCCGAAAACAAACGAGCTGATCGGCCTCGGCGCTGACCTCTCATCCATGTTCGGCGGAACATCACGTGAAGCCATCGAGGCCCTGTCATCAGCACTCAAGGGCGAACGGGACCCCATCGAGCGCTACGGCGTCTCGCTGACACAGGCGAAGATCGACGCTGAAGCCCTCGCCATGGGCGCCCAGAAGGTTGACGGCGCTTTCAGCAACCAGGCTCAGCAGGCAGCAACCCTGTCGCTGATCATGAAGCAGACCTCCGACGCGCAGGGCAACTTCGCCAAGGAATCGGACACCCTGGCAGGGCAGCAGCAGCGCGCCTCGGCCGGCTGGAAGAACATCACCACCTCCATCGGTGGTCTGTTCCTCCCGATCCTGACCAAGGCGTTTGGCTTCATCAACACCAGCGTCCTGCCCACCATCCAGAACCTTGTGGACAGGCTGGGCGCCGGCGGCCTTGCCGGGATCTTCCCTCAGCTTGGTGGATTCATCACCGAGTTCACCGGTGGCATCCGCGCCTTCGGTGCTGCCTGGAAGGCCAACGACGGAGACATAACCTCCAACGGCTTCCCGGGCTTCATGGAGATACTGGCCAACGGTCTCAGGACAGTGACCGGGTTGCTGGGGCCGCTGTTCCAGCACTTCGCCTCCGTGTTCGGCGGCCTGGCGCCTACAGTGCTGCAGTTCCTCTCGGCGTTCTCACCAGTTGGGCTGATCTTCGAAGCGCTCATGCCGGTCCTGCCGCAGATTGCGTCTCTGCTCAGCAGCCTGGCAACCGTCATCAGTGCCGTGCTCACGCAGGCAATGGTGCAGCTGGCGCCGCTGGTGCAGCAGCTGGTCACCATGTTGGCGGAGAACTTCGTCAGCATGATGCCGCTCGTGACATCACTGTTCACGCTGTTCGAACAGGTCCTGGCAGCGATCATCCCCGTGGTGATGGGGCTTCTGGCGGCCATCCTGCCGCTGGTCACGACCTTGCTGACGCAGCTGGCGCCGATCTTCACGCAACTGATCACGGCTGTGCTGCCCCCGCTGATTTCGATCATCGGGAACATCGTCACGGCCATCGCTCCGCTGATCACCACCATTGCCAGCCTGCTGATTCCGATCATCCAGGCACTGATGCCCATTATCGTCACCGTTTTCGGTGTCATCGTGAGCATCATCACCGCGGCCATGCAGATCGTGCAGGGCATCATTGAGGTTGTCACCGGGATCATCTCGGGGAACTGGGCGCAGGTCTGGTCCGGGATCCTGAACATCGTTGGTGGCGTCTTCAATCTGGTCATCAGCATCATCTCTGGTGCGATTCAACTGGTGATGTCGGTAGTGATCAACGGGCTGAATGCTCTGGTGGGATTCTTCTCCGCAGCGTTCACGGGCATCGTCAACTATGTCGTGACCTCGTTCATGTCCATCGTCACCGGCGCCCAGGGGATGCTCAACGACCTACTGGGCTTCTTCGGTGGGATCGGCGACGCTGTCCTTGGGGCCCTGGGCAACATCGGCAACCTGTTGCTCGACTCCGGAAAGGCCCTGATCCAAGGCTTCATTGACGGCATCATGGGCATGGCCGGCGCCATCGGGGACGCTGTCGGCGGGGTCCTGGAGGGTGTTGCGGACTTCTTCCCGCATTCGCCCGCCAAGCGCGGCCCGTTCTCCGGATCCGGGTACACCACCCATTCCGGCAAGGCGTTGGCAGGCGACTTCGCCAAGGGCATCGTCAGTGAACAGGACAAGGTCAACGCGGCCGCGAACACCATCATGACCGCGGCGTCATTGACCAGTTCACCGACCACGGCCGGCGGGCAGCGTGCCTCCCAGCCGGCCACGGGCGCTTCCGCTTTGGCTGGCGCACAAGTCACCGTGCACATGCCCATCAGGGATCAGATGACCCCTGATTCGGTGGCGCGGGCGTTCGATAACCAGTTCAACTACAAACTGAGGACAGTGAATGCTTGACGAACTGTACGTGGTGGTTGATGGGCTGGAGTTCCACGGCCGGCCAGGTTTGGGCCCGTTCACGATCACCAAGGACGGCCTAGACGGTTGGACTGACAGCGTCCCGCTGCGAGGCGAGAAACTGGCATGGCCACAAGGTCACGGCTCGCTGGTCCTACCGCGCTACCAGGAGTCGCGGTCCGTGACAATCACTGGCGCGATTCTGGGGAAGAACCTGGCTGACCGTGAGATCCAGATGAACACCTTGTCCGGGTTGCTCGCTTACGGGCAACTCGGGCGGGTGCAAGTCACTAAGGGCGGACTCACGCAGTGGACTGATGCTTCCCGCGACAGCCTCAGCATCGATGAGATCCGGGGCAGCAACAATGCTGTGTTCCAGTTGCAGCTCTGGTGCCCTGACCCGCGGAAGTTTGGTGAACCACGGGGCCCGTTCGTGGCGTCCGTGGGCTCAAATGCCCTCAACGTGCACCACAAGGGCAACGCTGGGGCAACCGCAGTCTTCGAGGTGGCAGGCAACATGCCTGGCGGTTACATCCTCACCATTAAAGGGCAGGTCTTCACGGTCACCCAGCCCCTCATCCCCGGCCAGCCGCACACGGTGGACTACGGAGACGGGAGGGTGCGGATCAACGGGGCAGTCATCCACGGCGGCATCGGATACGGCTTCACCCCGCTTGTGACGCCAGGCCTGCCCACGGCGGTATCAATCGCACCGCGGCCCCCGTTCGCTGGCACGGCCACAGCAACGCTGACGCTTTTCGATACCTACATCTAGGAGGCCCGTGTGTGGAAGTACTACTCCATCAGCACGGCCAACTGGGCTGACAAGATCGAGCTCCCAGCGATGGCGTTTAACGGTGGGCGTGCGCTGAACACGGGCAGCCGAGGGTCAGCAACATTCAAGGTCAAGGAGCCGGCCGTTGCAGAGGTCTTGAGCTTGTCTTCCATCCAGCTGATGGAACGTGCTTTGGTGGCCACCTGGAATGAGAACGCAGTCTATGCAGGCTTCCTTGTGGACGCTGACGAAGATCAAGACGCGGGAACACTGACCGTGCAGCACGAGGACATATGGTGGATACTGGCCCGCCGATACCTGCTCTCAATTCGAGGTAACGGGGATCAGTCAGCCCCGCCGATCAGGTGGAGCAACGTCACGCTTGCCTCGTTGGCGAATCTCATCGTGAACAAGCTCCTCACGGGCGACCCGGTATCCCGCTACAACCTGCCCGTCATCACCACCGCAACAGAAGCCGGCAGCGAGAGCCGGGAGTACTTCGGTTACGAATTCCTCAACGGCGCCGCAGCACTGGACGACATCATCACAGCTGACGGCGGCCCGAACGTGGAGTTCGACTGCAACTGGAACGGGCCCAGCCTTGAATGGGTGATGCGCTCCGGTCTCCTCAACGCCGGGCTGTGGGAATGGGACTCCACCGCGGCGAGGACCGAAGTGCACAAGCTGAAACTTCAGACCAACGCCCAGAACATGGTCAACAAGGTCATTGGCACCGGTGAAGGCTCCGAACGTGACCGGCTGGTGCGCGATGCAGCTGACTTCAGCCGGCCTATCCCGGCGCTTGAGCGCGTCACGAACTTCGGCAGCAAGACCATCGAGGAACTACAGGCACGCACCACGTCCGGCTTGCTGGCCAGCAACGACCCGACGCAGCAGCTCAGCTTCAGCATCCCCACCACGGGCACAGTTTCCGTGGCTGACCTCCGACTAGGCGGCACAGCGCGGGTGAAGTCTTCCGGCTTCTACTACCTTGACGCCGGTTGGCATGACTGGCGCCTCATCTCCTTCGACTTCGACAAGGACTGGATCAACCTCCAGTTCCAGCAGATAGGCGGTTGACCCGTGGCAGCGATCGACAACTTGGCTGATGCCATGAGGGCAATCCAGGCGCTGGTGCGAAGGGTTGAGCGCCTGGAGAACAACACGAACCAGAACCGTTCGGCTATCGGCCGTGGCGGCATGTCTGTGTATGACGGCGGCATGATCACCATTGAAAACGGCGGCCTGAAGGTGACGGGGTCAGCGGAGATCATCGGGACGCTTAACGCTAACGGCACCATCAACATGACGGGCATCTTCATCGCGTCCGGTGAGATGCAACTCAATGGAACCACGGTCGCCACCGGCGATTTCCACATTGACGGCCCGCTGATGGTGGACGGCAACACCACGTTCAACGGTGAGCTGAACATCACCGGCATCACTAATATCACCGGCGATACCACCGTGACTGGCAAGCTCGTCACAGACGGCCCAGTGGACATCAACGGACTCACCAAGATCACTGGAGACGTCGAGGTGTCCGGCGCCATGGACGTGACCGGCGACCTCACAGTGTCTGGGGAGCTCGACATCACCGGGCCGGCCACCCTCAATAGTGACCTGACCGTCGCCACAGGCAAGAAGATCACCTTGGGCGGCCTCACCTTGGAGAACACCGGCAACAACGGTGGCGCGGTCAACTTCCCCAACGGGTCCGTATCTTCCAGCGCGACGCTGGGAATGCTGATCGCTAGCGCAGTCAGAATCGAACTGGCTGCACCTACGATCAAGCTCAGCGGGCTCCCGCAAGCAACTGGCGTGTCAGCCAACCTCTACATGGACAACAACGGCGTCGTACGTGAGATTGTTTAGCGGAAATTGCTGTACTGGGTGCATAGATCGCGGCCGGCGTAGGCAGCAACAGCGACGGCGTTGTCTCCAGCTATCGAGTCCCCACCAGCCAGTGCTCCGATTTCATTTCGCGTCTTCCCTTGGGCGAGAAGTCCGCAAGCCACTCCACCCGCCTCGATGAGCTCTTCATCCGAAGGGATGACGCCGTCTCGCCAGGCATTCAAGGCTTTCTTCACGCCTGCGAGGTAGCGGCCGCGGGCGCTGTCGTCGTAGAACTCAGGCGGCAGGCTGGCCGTTGGAGTAGCCGAAACGCTCTCTGAAGGCATCGACAACAGCGGCGCGATCTTCGAAGCCGAAGCTGATTCGGTGGCGCTTGCTGTCGGCGCGACTTCCCCGGCAGGCGCAGAGCATGCCGTGAGTCCAAGCAAGCCGAGCAGGACGAGGCCCCCAATTTTTCGCATGCGCCGATTCTATCCGGCAGCCACCGACATTAATACATCCCAGGCCCCACAATCGGGGCCATTTTTATGCCCAGGAGGCAGCCCATGGCAACTGTAACCGTCAGTGGCAAGCTCTCGGATTTCGAGCTTGAACCCATCGCGGGTCTATCGCCGGAGATCGAGTTCCTGCCGAGTGAGCCCGCCGTGGGCAACGGTGGCCGCCTGTTGGCTACAAAGGCGATCCGTGTGCCGCCTGAAGCTAATGGTGACTTCACTGTGCAGCTGCACACGACAGACGACCTTCTTCCCTCCAACGTCTACTACCAGATTGTCATCCGGTGGCTCGACGGAAACGGGAGGTTCATCAAGGCGGACAACCCGAACTGGAAGCTTCAGGTCCCTGCTGGCGGTGGTGCCATTGCGGATTTGATTCGTCTTCCACTCGGCACAGGGATAGTCATCTATTCCCCGACCGAACCGCCCATATGGGCCGGGCTCTTGGGCGCGATCTGGTTCCAACTGGACCCCAATGACGCCAACAACCCCAGCAACCCCGCCAACACTGGCGACATCTACCAAGTGAGGGACGCCTAATGACGCTGATATGGGTGAAGATTGGCAACGCCAGAGGCCCTAAGGGTGATCCAGGTGTCGCCGGCCCCCCTGGTGCCGCCTGGAACAAGGCGGACGCAACAACGGCTGTTGGCGCTTACACCAATCTCCCGCTGGGCGTGACGCCTGTCTTGTCCGGGGCCGTCGCCACGTCCCTTGGCCTGCCTGTGGCTCGGCTCGGAACCGTGACGGTCACGCCGCATCGCGCTGACGGAACGCGCCGCAGTTACATGTTCGAGACGAACTACGTCAACGCGAACTCCCCTCGCGAAGTCTGGACCACTGTGCCGGATGGCTCAGGCATCATGCAGCCATGGGAGAAGCTCTGGCCGCGACCGAAAGCCCTCATCGATAATGGCGCGGCCCTTGCCGGTTCCACCATTTACACCCTGGCTGAGGGGCGCTGGTACGTCAGTGGCTCCATCGCCACGAGTGTCGGACTTCCTCCCTCTGGCTCGGGCCAGATCGCCCGTAACGGTTGGCTCACGATCAAGTACGCCACTGGCTCGTCAGATGCGAAACACTTCGAGTGGGTAACCGATGATGTCAACAACGACTACACAACCGAGCTCTGGACCGCTGCTAAGCGGTCGGGGGACGCGACGATCAAGGGGTGGCGTCAGGTCTACCCGGTCAAGGCGTCGCTGCCTTCCGCGCTGGATGCGGGGCTGCGGCATCAGATCGAGCGGGACCAGCTCCGCGCCTTAGTGAAGGGTCCCATATCTACCGCTGGCGCTACTCCTGTCGCTTTTGTGTGGGATGACTACCCGGCCACCATGAAAGCCAAAGTGATCGAGGAAGTCCGGCGTATCGGATTGAAGATCACCTTCGCCGTTTGCTCCCGCTCGCTTGACCCCGGCTTTGAGAACATCAAGGGTGTCGGTGAAGTGACCTGGTCTGACGTGAATAGTTGGGTTGTTGACGGGCTGGTTGAGATTGCGAACCACTCCGCTGACCACCAAGACGCGGCCACGGATGAAGAACTGTTCGACACTATTGTTACCGGCCTCACGGAACTCCGAGCGCATGTTCCGGCGGCAAATCCCCGCATGACTTGGGTGCAGCCATCCGTGGTCTATCCCAACTTCAATAATGGGGACTCGCCAAGTGCCTACGCCAACGAGAAGGCCGGGCAGCTCATCGCCGCTTACCACCCTTATTACACCGGGTTGCAGAAGCTCATTGGTAGTGGCGCGATTCCTATGAGTGGTGAACCGGTGCCCGGCCTTGCCCGCGTGTGGGTGGACTCCATGACAGAAGCGGACCGGAAAGCAGCCATCACTTCGCTCGCCGGGACCGGCCGCGGCATCATCATCTCCACCCATGCGAACGCTATCGATGCGGCCAGCCGTTGGACCCTCGCGGAAATGATCTCCTACCTCGAATGGCTCAAAGCCGAAGAAGTAGCCGGGCGCATCAAGGTCATGTTCCTCTCCAACTTCGCGTTCGCACGCCCGTAGGAGGCCCCATGATCGACGGAATTCCCGCGTGGGTAGGCCTCGCTTCTCCGGTGTCGGCAACGCTCGTGGTGTTCTGGCTGGTGTTCACTCACCGGCTGGTCACCCGGGCGGCGCACACCGAAATGGTGAAGGTTCTACAGGAGCACAACGCTGAAGTCATCAAGCAACGTGACCTGTGGCAGTCAGCCGCCAACTTGGCAAACAAGACCAACGGCGACCTTGCAAAAACCAACAGTGACTTCATCGAGAACGCGAAGTTCTCAGCACATGTCATGTCCGCTATCCAGGAGAACGCGGCAGGGGGTGGCGCCCATGCTGTTCAGCAAGCTACGGGCTAAGTGGACGGCCTCTCGCCAGCTTCCGCAGTTGGAACCGGTTGACCACACGTTGGCTGAAGCTGCTCTTGAGCAAGCCGTGGACGCTCATATGGCTGCTCAGGAGCAGCGAGCCGAAGCAACCCAGGTGGTCACGGATCTCCGTGAGGTGAACATCCGCAATGGATTCGCGCCAGCCATCGAAGCACAAATTATGAGGAAGTTAGGAGGGGCCACGTGAAGCGGACCATCTTCAAGGCGTTCACTTGGGCCCTGATCGGCGCAGCGGTTCTGACCACGTATTCGATGCTGGGCCTCCCGGGCTTGTACATCGGCTACGTGGCCGGTTCGTTCTGGGTGGCCCTGCCAATCATCTACTGGATCACAGCCCCGGACTGGTGGAAGACACGGACCGGCCGGGCACTCATGATGCTGCTGGCATCGTTGGCGTCCCTGTTCATCCTGATCATCACCAGCGGCCTGTTCGGCGCCACACCTTTGCGGGAAGTCTTCCGCCTCGTGATCTACAGCGCCGTTCTGGTGGCCGCCGTCCGGCTGGCCGTCCTGTTCTTCCAGCTCCGGATTGGCGCCGATTGGCACAACGACAAAAGGGGGAACGATGGTTAGGCCAGTTGACTTTCCTATCACCCAGACATTCGGGGAAAACCCCACCAAGGACATCCGACCCGGCAACCCTGACTACTGGATCATCGAACTGTTCGGCAACTATCAGCCAGATGGGCACGCGGGTTTCGATTGCGCGTGCCCAGTTGGGACTCCGGTGCGGGCCGTTGCAGACGGCATCGTACTCCACATCGGGTGGATGGGCGGAACGTACGCGGACAATCCGTGGTGGATCGCCCCGAACTTCGCCGGATACTGCGCGGTAATCGACCATGGCAGCTTCATAGGCATCTACGGCCATTGCAAGGACGGCTCCGGAAAGGTTGCCAACGGCGCTCGTGTGCGCGAAGGCCAGGTATTCATCCTGTCCGGAAACACTGGCGGCTCCACCGGCGCGCACCTCCACTTCGAGGCCCTGCCCGATGGGTACAACCTCAACGCCAAGTTCTACGGGCGCGTCAACCCAATCCCATACCTTGGCTCGGCCTCCCTCGGCCCGGCCGGTGAAACAACCCCAGCTAAGGAGGACACCTTGTCCGCAGCAGAAGTTAAGCAAATCAACGACCACACGACGCTGATGCTCAATCAGCTTGCCCTTGATGGCCAGACTGGCGGGCGAACTCGCGGCGGACTCGCTGACGTCGCTGACAAGGTAGGCGACGTCTGGGCATGGCTGCGTGGCGGCGAGGCTGGCAAGCGAGTCGCCGGGCCCATCCCGGCCATGCTCGCAGGCATCCAGGGCCAAAACGCTGGCCTGCTGGAAGCGCTCAAGCAGGTCACGAGCGCCCCCGGCTCCGCGCTGGACTTAGAGGCCGTGAAGACCGCTGCCAAGGCTGGCGCCGCCGAGGCTCTCGCGGATCTCGAAGCGACCGCCACCACCACCGTCACACTGAGCCAGGAAGGCTAAGCATGTTCACATCCATTCTCCGCACCATCGTCCCCGCCCTGTGGGGGTCGTTCATCGCATGGGCCATCGGCCTCCTGCCCGCCCTAGAGCCGCACCGCGAAGCCCTACTCGGGTACGGCACGCCACTGTCCGCCATTGTCGCAGCCGTCTTGATTGCTGCATGGTACGCGTTCTGGCGCTGGCTGGAACGGCGCCTGCCCAGCTGGTTCACACGCGCTGTCCTCGGCTCTGCCCAGCGTCCCAGTTACACCGGGACACCGACAAATTACGCGGACTCAGCCTTAGCTGAAGAGATTCGGGCAGGTCTGACCGAACTGAACCGCCGCGGAAAGCACGAATCGTAGAGATGCACTGCTGGGCTAGAAGAAGTCTGGTACGACGTCCGGGGCGGAAGGCCGAAGCACCACAGAAAGGCTTTCCTCCCAGGCAACTTCATCGTCGATAAGCAACTGGACTGTGGTCTGAGCGTCCCTGCCGGCTAACACGGTAAGGGCAAGGTAGTCAGTCCAAGGCTGAATATTGTTCGGGAACCATGGCGCTTCCCAGTGTCTCTCTACTGGGCCCGTGATGGAGCCTAATGCCCGATCCGTGAGCATTGCGCCATCGGAGTCATGCTTGTAGCGCAGCCGCACCGTAACTTCACGTCCGGCATCAACCGAGTACCAGTGAAGCCGGACCACAGCGTAGAGAAGCCCTCCAAAAGGCATCTCAGCGACAGACAGGATCTGAACAGGTAGCCGGTAATAACTGTTCGGTCGGTCCTTCGCGAGTCCCTCGACGGAGAGTCCAAGCGCTGCAAAATCCACACGATCTGAGGCTCGGAGGCTGTTCTCCTCTAACCACTCTGCGACCTTCGCAGGCTGGAATTTGGTTTTGTCACTGGCAACCAGCAAGATCATGGATTCGTAGGTAACCGTGGGCAGATCTCGCAGCTCACGATTATTGAGCCCAAGGAAGGCCTCCATGGCCAACCAGGCGGTGCGCTTGTTGCCGTCGCTGAAGCATTGAGTGCTGGCAATGCCGTGCAAGAGCACGGCGGCCTTTTCCCAAATGGTCACGTACTCTTCGTGTCCGCCATATCCAGCCGAGGGCCTGTCTGCGGCAGCATAAACACCATTCCGATCTAGAACACCGGCGCCTGGCCCTCCATTCTCGGCGTTGATTGCGATAATGGTTTCGGCGTCAAGGTACTTAGTCACTGCTCAGCCAAGCGGTCCAGTAGTTCTTTGCGTTTGGCCGCGATGCGTCGTACTAGGGCCAGCGCGTCGGACTGTTCCACGAAAGTGCGGCCTGCGTCCTCGTAGGTCCTTGCAGTTGCGAACTCTACGGGTGCGCCGTCGTCTCTGGACGTGATGGTAGCCATGGGAGCATGATAGCAACATCATCTCGACGTAAGAGAAGACCCCCACCCTTCACGGGGTGGGGGTCTTTTTGTCGTTTCAGAAGAGTTGCTTCAGGCGGGCACGAAGGGGTGGGCGCGTAAGTCTACGGAGGGTGTCCTGGTCAGTGGCGAGCTGTTCTGAGACGGTCGAGATGTGCTCCCACATTTCCCTGAGTTTGGCGCTGAGGCTGTGAACAATGTCCCAAACTTCCTGCGGGTCACCCAGGAACTTCGCTTCCCATGCAAAGAGATCACGGCTCGTGCCGAACTTAATGGCCTCGCGGGTGAAGTGCTGGACCTCCCGCTCGCGCCTCTTGATTCGCTCACGGAGATCCGTTTCTGAATCCACGGGCCTATCCGATTTCTTTCTGCGCTCGGATGCGTTCCACTATGGCAAGGGATTGGGCATGTGTTGGCCATCCGTCCTTGGCTGGCTCGTAGAGCTCTACATAGGCCATGTCGCTTTGGTAGCGGGTGTTCCAGTCGTGCACAACTTCCTGCGCGGCAAGGTGCGTTGAGTGGCTAGACATCACGGACTCACCGCCACCGTACCTGCGGAGCTTCGCCAGCCATGTCGGGCCGCTCATCCGAAAGCCTTCCGCGCTGAGGCCTCATCCGGGAACAGTCCGCATCCCCACATGCTCGACTTGCCGTCAGAAATGCGGTGATAGTAATCGGCGGGGTGCGTTTGTCGGCTCTTCGCGGTTGATGGTGAAACAGGTTCCGTGTCTTGAAATCTGAAGGGCTCGTAGCCCTGCTGTGATGGATGTTCTCTACGCATTCATCAAGAGTCAGGAGCTACGAGCCTTGAACGAGCCTACTTCGCCGCGCCCCGATGCTGCCACCGCCATTTTCAACCTGCCCGACTACCGGGTCACCGGCACCGAGGTCCTCGCCTTCGGGCAGCGACGGATCCGCGTCGTGGCCACCGCCGAGGCCGGCTGCCCGTCCTGCGGCGTGATCAGCACCCGCGTGCATTCACGCCGGTCACAACGCCTGCGTGACATCCCTGTCGCCGGCCCGGTCGAAGTGGTCTGGGCCAAGCGGAGGTTCTTCTGCGATGAGTACCTGTGCCCCCGCCGGACATTCACCGAGGAGACAGCCGAGGTACCGCGCCGGGCACGGTCCACCCGCCGGCTCCGTGAGGCCCTGGTGGCCGCCGTGATCGGTTCCGGGAGGGCCGCCGCCGAGGCTGCCTCTTCATTCGGTGTCTCGTGGTGGCTTGTCCAGCGGGCACTGGATTCCGCGGCGCTGACGCTGCCCGATGTCGATGCCCTGGCACCGCGGATGCTCGGCATCGATGAACACCGCTACCGGTCCGTGCGGTTCTTCCGCGACCCTGCCACGAAGGCCTGGAAACGCTACGAACCCTGGATGACCACCATCGTCGATCTCGACACCGGACAAGTCCTCGGGATCGTTGACGGCCGCGACAGCGAGGGGGTAGGAGACTGGCTGTTCGCCCGCCCGCTTCAGTGGCGGCTGGGCGTGCAGGTCGTTGCCATCGACCCCTCGGCGGCGTTCCGCAAGGCCCTGCGGATGTGGCTTCCACGCACCGCTGTCTCAGTCGACGCGTTCCACCTGGTCAAGCTCGGCAACGACATGCTCACCGAAGTCCGGCAACGACTCACCCAGCAGACCCATGGTCGGCGGGGGCGCTCCATCGATCCGGTCTGGGCCAACCGGCGACTGCTCCTGCGCGCCGGGGACACGCTCTCGGATCGGGCCCGGGACAGGCTCAGCAACGTGTTCGCGACCGACGATGTCACCGGGAAGCTGCAGGCCGCGTGGCTGGTCAAGGAACAGCTCCGGGCCCTGCTGACTACCGGCTCTCTTGCCGACGCTGCCGCCGCGAAGGACCGGCTGCAGGTCCTGGTCGAGCGAGCCGCGCAGCCGGAGACGAACCGGCTGTGGCGCACAATCTGCCGGTGGTGGAAAGAGATCGAAGTCCTCATTGTCACCGGTGCGACAACCGCGAAAGTGGAAGCCAACAACACCGCGATAAAACACATAAAGAGGACGGGTCGGGGATTCACCAACGCACGCAACTACAAAACCCGTATCCTGTTGCGCAGTGCCGCCAGAACAGCGGCATGAACATCCCTCACGGCAGAACGTTCACCACGAACCGTGAAGAGCCCGTTTGTCCGGGGTAGTCCGGCTCCCAACCCTCGGTCCTCAACCGCTCTACGTGAATCTGGACAGCTTCATCGAAATTACTTGCCGCAATTGGGTTTTCCTTTGTGAGGCTAACGGCCCCGCCCTGCTCCCCAGTGGTGCAGTAACCCTCGGCCCAGATATCCCAGAGTTTGACTTTTGCCGGCAGCCCAAAGTCCGTAAGTGCTTTGGAGACCTGCCCGAAGGGCTGGGCATTGAATGACACGAACGGTTTACCGGCTGAGTCAAACCTAAGAGGGCCGGTGCGAACCATCTGGCCTTCATCGTTGAGGTGCTTGTCAACGAAAAGCTTCAGCAGGGCCAGGGTTTACCCAGTCATCCAAATCATCTGGGATAACAAGCATGTGACGCTTTGAGATGGGCATACCCTATCCTCCCAAGAATCGGTACCAATTAAAAGCCTTGGCATGATTGGTGGATGCCGATCTATCCGCCGACGTCGTTCATCCTTGATGGCGTCACATACGAGTTTGAACATCCGGACCGTGTGGGACCCGTAGAGGACGTCCGCTCATGGGAACCTGGACAGCAACCCAAAGTACACGCAGTGGTTCCACTGAGGGCCGGCGGCAAAGTTGGAGTTTACGCACTGGCCACCCATTGGAATCGAACACAGGTTAGCGTGCAGTGGTTCGATGACGACAAGGAAAGCCTCACCGCGTGGTTGCCGAAGGACAATATACGTCCAGTCACCAATTCGGAGTGGGATATCGACGAGTACAACCGATGCCCCGAATGGCTACGTTCCATCCAGTGGGGGAAACGGGCCCCAGGCTTCCTACCTGAGTAAGAGAATAAGACTCCACGCCAGCACAAAGGCATGACAGTTCTTTGTGGATAAGCCTGTGGACTACGAAAGACACGCCCAAGTTCGAGATACATTTTTCGGGCTGGGGAAACCTCGGAAACCTCTACATTCCGCGGTGTGCAGGCCTACACGAACCTATGCAAAACGCACTAAACCGACCTATTTCGCTCGCATAGGATGACACACTCTCGCCCGCTTGTGTCAGGCGCAATCGGTAAGATCTTAAACACAAAGACCGGCTCCCCTTCGACGTCGCCAAACAGTGGAGGGGAAACCGGTCTACAGAGTAACGGGATGCCCGCTGCTCCTTTTGATCGTACCTAGATGCGAGTCTTTGACGCAATCAAGGCCGATCATCCACAGGGGCAGCGGCTCCCTCTTCCTAAGGAGACCAGAATGCCCACGCGCAAAGCCAAAGCCCGTCGTAAAGACCATCCGGAGCACAGCCGCTGGTACATCGTGAAAGAGGTGTTCCGCCTGGTCAGGGTGATCCTTCCGATCATCCTTGATGACCTTCTCCGGTAGACCTCGTCGCGGCTGGCCCACCGATCAAGACTTTCGGATGGGCCGGCTGCCCCGAACTAGCGAGCGAGCAGGCGTGAGGGAACTTGCCTGCGTCGGGCTGGAAGTTTCAGCCTTAGCCTGGCCACGACCGCAGGGCGGTACGCAACAGCAGACTCTGTCCGGAGGATCCGGTTCATTTCCTGCCAGAAGCGGGTCGGCGTCATGCCGAAGCGTTCCATGGCCGCCGTGTCCAGAGAGCCCGCATACTTGAAGTCTTCCCCAGCGAGGTTGATCATGGCTTTTTCGTGGTCGGTGAGCATCCAGACAAACCTACGCGCAGGGGCCGACAAGAAAGAGGCCTTGGGTCAAAGCCGTACCCGCGACCCCAAGGGGGAGATTAGAGCTTAGTCACTAGAGTAATCATGACCCAGCCAGGCACATCCCCTCGATCCCGGTCCTCGGCACAGGACAGTCCCCTGAACGCGACCGCCATAACCCACGAGCTGCTGACGACGCTCAGGAAGGAGGTGGCGGACAGTCTTCTTGTAATGCGGTTCATTGTTCTCCCCAGGATGAATGGATCGGCGGACGGATATGGCGTGAAGTGATGCGGTGGATTCGGTGGACCGTGCTGCATCCATGGACTGGACTGCCTCGACGGATAAAACCTGGGCGTTCTTGACGGCTGGCTTACAGGCTGATTTCCAGCGCAGCCATGGCCGGGAAGGCAGCGAAGACGACTGTCAGCGGGAGCACCCCGAAAACGAGGGGAACCATCATGGCAATTTCTTTCCTGCCTGCGGACTCCATGAGCTCGCGTTTTGCGGCGTCGCGGACGTCCGCGGCCTGCGCCCGGAGGACATCGGCCAAGGGCGTCCCCCGTTCCACCGCGACCACCAGCCCGTCAAAAAACCTGACCAAGGGCGGCAGCTCCGACCTCATGGAGAACGCGTGGAGTGCCTCCGAAAGTGACTTGCCGGACCTGGCATCAGCGAGGACCAGACCAAACTCTGCAGAAAGTTCCCCACTGGAACTGCGGCTTACCCTGTCCATGGCGCCCATGGCGCTCTCGCCTGCAGCAACGGCGAGCGCCATCAACTCCGCGAGACTGGGAAATTCGGACAGCATCGCCGATTCCCGCTTTTTGATCCGTTGTCCCAGAACATAGTCACGGAGCATGTACCCCCCTGCTGCACCAGTGACGACACAAACAACAAGGAAAGCCGGGCTGAACTGCCCTGCGGCGGCGCTTATCACGACGACAAGTACCGCCACTACGAAACCTGCGCCGGCCCACAGGAGCTGCTCGGCCCGGAAGTCCAGGGTGGATTTGGAAGAGCCAGCACGCGCCAACCTCTTTCCCAGCGCCGCAGACCCGATATTGAACCGGGACATATACGTGATGGCGTCACCAATGATGGGACGCACTATCCTCTCCAGCGGGCCGAACGGTGTGAGGTTATAGGTTGGTGTGCGCAGGAGCCGGGATTCCAGGTTCCGTGACCTCAACTGGGCCTCTATACGGTCCGAAAAGGTGTTTCCGCGCATGAAGGGGAGCCGCACCAGGATCAGCCAGCAACCCGCCCCTAGAAGCAGCCCGTAGAGCACGGCGAACGCGGTGGTAGTGGTCATCGAAGCACCCGCCGATCCTCAGGCAACGCCCCAACCCGCAGCATCACCGAGTAGCTGACAACGGATACCAGCAGCCCACCGAGCAAGACCATGGCTCCTGTGGCCGAGTTGTAGGCCAGCATCGCTTCAGGCCGGCTGGCCATGACAACCAGGACCACCCAAGGCGCCGCTACCGCAAGCCGTGCTGCATTGATGGTCCATGACTGTCGGGCTTCAAGCTCACTTCGCGTGCGCGCGCTGTCTCTCAGGAACTCGGAAAGAGTGCCAAGCATCCGGCCGAGATCCGAACCACCAACCTCGCGGGTCATTCTGAGTGCCTCGATAATACGATCCGCCACAGGATCGGCCAGCCGTGCCTTCAGCCTGTTCAGGGCAGCCTCAAACTGTCCGCCGGATCTGTAGTCCGCCCCAAAGTCCAGGAACAGCATGCGAAGTTCTTCCGGTCCCTTGTACCCCAATTGGATCAGCGCTTCCGGCAGGGCGAGACCGGCACGTATGGCTGAGCGTAAGTGGTCCACGATGTCCGGCCACAGGAGTCGAAGTGCGGCCCGACGTTTGCGCGCCCGCCAACGGACCGCTGCGAAAGGAACCCACGAAGCAAAGAGGGAAAAGCAGGCTGCAACCGGAGGCGATCCCGTGACGACGTAGAACACCAGCAAGGCGAAGAGACCGAAGCCTGCGCACGTGAGAAGAAGGCCTCCACCCGTGACTTTCTCGATTCCGGCTGAGGTGAGCAGCAGCTCAAGGCGCCCGGGGCCTGTCTCCTTCACTTCTACCTGCGGTTGTACCCACGAGGACCACCAGATGAGGAACACCCCAAGGCCGCAGAGGATGCCAAGAAGGGGCGCCATCAGTTCAGCTCCAATAGGGCGGCGACGTCGAATCCTGCCCGGGCGAACTTCTCCGCGGCAGGCATGGAGTTGGCCCGTGGCAGCAGTTGCGCGCCGACCATGCCGAACACACCCGAGGATTCGATGATTCCATTTTCGACCCTCCGTCCAAGGGAGAGGATCTCAGTCACCTGCCTCCTGCCCGTGGAGTGGCGGCTGCAGTGCACCACGAGGTCGATGCAGGATGCGACTGTGGGCACTACGAAAGCACTGGAAATATTTGCTCCTGCCAGAAGCGGGAGCGTGCAAATCTTGGTCACTGCGTCGTGTGCGGAATTCGCATGGACGGTGCACATGCCTGGCAAGCCGGAGTTAAGCGCAATCAGCATGTCGAGGCTCTCCGCTTCACGAACCTCCCCCACGACCAGCCTGTCCGGGCGCATCCTCAAGGCTTCCTTGACCAACCGCCGCAGCGGAATTTCGCCTCCTCCTTCCAGGTTGGGTTGCCGGCACTGAAGTCCCACGACGTCGCGCAGCGGGAGTTGCAGTTCGAAGATCTCTTCCACCGTAATGACACGTTCACGGGAACCAATGTGTGCAGCAAGGCAGTTCAACATTGTGGTCTTCCCGGCCTGGGTGGCACCCGATACGAGGATATTGAGACCGCTGGCCACAGCTGCTCCAAGGAACCGGGCCGCCTGCGGCGTAAGGCTTCCCAGCTCGACCAAATGCTCCAGGCGGCTTGCCCGGGCAATGAACTTCCGAATGTTGACGGCCCAGTGCTTCCGGGTGATGTCCGGGATGGCGACGTGCAACCGCGAACCATCAGGAAGGGCGGCATCGACGAACGGCGATGAAAGATCCAGCCTGCGCCCCGAACTCTTGAGCATTCGTTCTACAAGGTCCCTGACCTGCTGCTCGGTAAGGCTCATGCCCGTCAGTTCCGATTCACCGTTGCGGGCAACATAGATTTCGTGCGGTGCATTGATCCAGACCTCTTCAATCGCGGCATCGTCCAGGAGTGGCTGCAATGGCCCGAAGCCTGCCACCGCATCGAAGATGTGCCGCCGGGCAGTCTCAAGGTGGCCGAGGGAAGGAAGGGGGCCCAAAAGCGCACGTTCGTCGTAGTCGTTCACTGCCGCTTCCACCAGAAGCCTGACATCCGAAGCCTGCTCGAGGGGATCCAATCCTCTGCGCCGGATGAGCTCCCTGACTTCTCCCTCGACGATCCTTACAGCATCCACTTCTTCCCCCACCGCCCACGAAGTTTGATAAACGAGAGGAACATCTCGCCTCATTCACGCTAAGGGAGCCCCCACACCCCTTCAACCCAGAGGAGCGGGCATGTGGATAACTGTGGATCAGCAGTCACGTCAGCAACCCAAATCCCACTAGTCACTCCAGTTTCAGGATGTTATGGTAAAGCCCGTTAGGAGCTGGCCTTTGGTCTCATGCGCAAGCGCCCGCCCCGGAGCTTGGCCGCAAGCCACCCCATGCGCCGCTGAGCCGCGGTACAGGGCCGGATATAAAGATGAAAAGACGTTCAAGTGACCTGTCCCGCCGGACTCCGCTGGCCCGGGTCGGCCTGGCGCTGACGATCGCCCTGGCAGCGGGCAGTTGCCTTGGATCTCCCGCCTGGGCGGAAACGACCGGACCACGCCCAGCTCCTCTACCGGAGACCCAGTCAGCAACCCCAGTGCCGGAACCAGCAGGTACCGGTGCCCCGGCACCATCCCCCGGCAGCCCGACTCCCGCGGAGACCCAGGTGCCCGGGCAGCAGCAGCCGTTGCCCGCCGTCGGGCCTTCACCTGCAACAGTGCCGCTGCCGGCAGCCGGGTCAACGAACGATTCCCAAGCGCAGCCGCCCTCAACGATGGCCATGCCCGGCAACGCCCCGAACGCTGAAGCGATGAAGGCGGCTATGCTGGCAGCCATCCCGGCGGGCGGCGCAGAAATGGGCCAACGGTCTCCCCGGGTGCTGGCAGCCAAGCAGGGCAAAGACGCTTCGGGAGCGTCGGGGTCACGGGCAGTAGGAGGCACAGTCAACGCCGCCGTCCCCTTGGCCGCCGATCCGGGCCATTGGCGGCCCACTATCGGCATTGCAGGACAGGATGTCAGTGCCCACCAAGGAAACGTGAACTGGCAAAGCCAGTGGAACCAAGGATCCCGTTGGGCGTACGTCAAGGCATCCGAAGGCAATTACTACCTCAACGAGAACTACACACAGCAGTACAACGGATCCCGCAATGTGGGCATGGTGCGGGGTGCCTATCACTTCGCCATCCCCAACTGGTCATCAGGTGCTGATCAAGCACGGTACTTCGTAGCGAACGGTGGTGGCTGGACGGCTGACGGGTACACCCTCCCGCCGGTCCTGGACATCGAATACAACCCCTATGCCGGGCGAACCATCAACGGGTTCTACTTCGGGAACACCTGCTATGACATGTCCAAGGCGCAGTTGGGGCAATGGGCAGCTGACTTTGGGAACACCGTAAAGGCCCTGACCGGCCGCTTCCCGGTCATCTACAGCACCACCGATTGGTGGAACACCTGCGTTGGCAACACGACGTTCGGCAGCTATCCACTCTGGATTGCTTCCTATTGGAACAATCCCACCAACTCACCCGGCTCCATGCCGGTCAGTTGGAGCAACTACACCATGTGGCAGTACAGCAGCACCGGCCCCTTCGAAGGCGATTCAAACATCTTCAACGGCAGCTACGACCAGCTGCGGACCTTTGCCCGCGGGGTTTCATATCCTTCCAATCCGTCCATTAAGTCAGCCGCAGACATCCTGACCACCAGCGCGGCAGGACGTTTGGACGCTTTCCCGGCGAATGGGGCCGGCAGAATCACCGGCCCTGTGGCCATCGGCTCGGGATGGTCCGGCGCGAAGGCGCTCTACGTGGTGGACTGGAACCAGGACGGAGTCCAGGACATCCTCTCCCAGTGGTCCGACGGGACGCTGAAGGTCTTCCGGGGAGCTCCCGGGGGTTCTTTCTACGCGCCCATCCAAGTGGGTTCCGGCTGGCAGGAAATGTCCCTGACCGTAGGCTGGTGGAACGTCAAGGATGCCTATCCCGGAGTGATCGGCCAGGACTATCGGGGGAACCTGTACAGATACTCGAACAGTGGCGGCGGCGGACTCGGGAACGGTGTCCTGATAGGAACCGGGTTCAGCGGACACCAACTGAACCAGATCGACTTCGACGGCGACGGCAACCAGGACATTGTCACACGCACAACGGACGGCACCCTGCGGCTTTTCCGCTCCAACGGTGTGGGCAGCTTCATCAGCGAGCCAGGTCGGGTCATTGGTTCGGGCTGGGGTGGCATGACGGCAGTGAGCTCAGCAATCAACTTCAATGGAGCGGACTCGCAGGGACTCCACGCCCGGGCCTCGAACGGAGACCTCTACTATTACCCCGCCGGTTCCGGATCGTGGGGTAACCGCAGCCTTATCGGCGTGGGGTGGAACGATGCAAGCCTCATCAGCGGTGCAGCACTGGACGTGGAGTCCACCCTTGGGATTGACCAAGAGGACATCGTGGCAGTCCGCCCCGATGCCAATCTCTACCGCTACCCGGGAACCGGCACCACTGCATTGTTGCCCGAAGACCTCATTGGCACTGGCTGGGCGGGGTTGAAGGCGGGCTTCGTCACAGACTGGAACGGCGACGGCGCCTTGGACATCGTGGCGCAGTGGTCCGACGGGCGCTTGAACGTCTATCCCGGCAGGAACGGCAGCGGCTTTGGAGCCGCGATCTCACTGGGGAGCAACTGGAAAGACTGGACGCTGAGTGTCGGCACGTGGAAGAAAGCTGACGCACATCCCGGAATTGTGGGATATGACGCCACGGGCCGGTTGTACTACTTCAACAATCCCACCGGAAGAACCGTTTCCACCGGTGTATCCATTGGCGTCGGCTGGACGGGCCTGGAGATCACACACGTGGACTTCGACAAGGACTCCAATGCCGACCTCCTCGTCAAAACGGGCACCGGCGATCTCAAGCTGTACCGATCCAACGGGTCCGGGAACTTTATCCAGGAATCCGCCGGCGTTGTGGGCACGGGCTGGAATGTAATGTCAGATTTTGCAGCGATTCGTGGTTTCGCAGGTGCCGGTTCGCTGGGCATCATCGGGAAGACCACCGTCGGGGACCTGCGATACTACCCCGTGGGCGCCAACAGGTCGTGGGGAACACCAACCAAGATTGGTACGGGCTGGAGCAACCTGACAATTCTGGCACCGGCTGCCAGGTAGCGGCCGGGGTCATAAAGTGATGGCGGGCCTGCCCGAGGATTCCTCGGGCGGGCCCGCCAACTTTCGCACACTTTAGGCAAGCAAGGCATTCATCGCATTGACAAGCGTCGTCTCCACACCATTGGTACCCGCTTTGAAATGGGCCAAATGTCCATACACCGTCATTGAGCCACCGGCAATTCCCGGGAAATCAGGCTCCCATCCACCCTCATAGCTGCCCAGCGGCATGAACGGTGGAAAGAATTCATTGCTTGGGATATAGCAGCATGATTCATTTGCATAACCTCCAACAATAACTCCGTTGTTCCCGCCATTCCTGCTCCGGAAGTAGGCTGCGTACCCGCTGACGAGCTCCCCACCAATCATGGCAATTTTTAATTGCGGGCTTCCGTTGAATTTCCATACCTGGAAGGGTGACGGCACAGCCGTTTCAATACTGTTGCTGTCGATCCGCCCGATCATGACCTGCGCATGGCGCTGGTACCACTGGGGTTGGCCGTTGGGGTTGGCGAGCCGGGCTACATAGGAAGCGCGGACTGCGGCCAGGTTTCCTGCTGTTGGGGTTATATCCAGCGGCAACTGGACCTCCTGGTACCGCGTGACCATGGGGCCGCTCAGCGCACGCCCGGCCGATTGCATGTTTGAGTGCACCGTGGCACCCAACGCGTCCCCGTGCTGATCCCGTAGTTGCCAACTGCGGACTCCACCCGGGTCCTGGTCACCGGCCGGCCCCTGAACGAACATTGCAAAACAATTCGGGTTCCGGTTCTCAATATAATTGCAGGCACCTGCGGCGAAATCACCATCAAAAAGTGTCCGAAGCCCAGCACTGATGGGGTGGCATCCATAGCTGAAAATCACTGCAGCCGGCGTACCATTGCCCCGCCTGGCCACCAGAATCGGCACGGCAGTCTCGGTGTATGGCAACCCAACCCGGTTGGCGGAAAAATTCTGGGTCGAAACTTTATAGTCGAAAGTCACCGCCGTTTCATCCGCATCCAGCGCCTCCTGGGCAAGGTTGACTATGGTGTCTTCAAGATCGGCACTGTAGGAACGCACCAAACCCAGGTCCGCGAGCCCATACGCCATGAAGGGGTGAAGGGTATCAATCAATGCGGGTCCATTATGCGTATGGGTTGCCTGGATCAGGATGTCGCTGCTGGACCACGAGGTAAGGTCAATGATCCTGTCACGGATCCTTTGATGCATGGCCCGCGGCAAAGCCAGGACGTCCAGGCTGATAATGATGTGGGGGTGGGCGTCTTCCCAGATAAGAATCGCCCGTGCATACAACGGCTCAAACGGTGAGCTGCTGGTGGCCTCGCGTCCACCGTCAGTCGAACCATATCCGGCCATGTAGGGATTGGTGCTCAGCGACGGCGTTATGTCAGCGCTTGCAGTTCCAATTCTGAACGCCATAAAAGATCACTCCTTGATTGTGCGCAACGGGTGATCTTTGTTTTCTCTGCAACAAAGTCCGTTTCCCGGATACGCTGAACAGCCAATACGTGAGACCACTTTCATTAGACCATGTGATCCCGCAATTTTGTGTGGTTGGAAGGGATGGATATCGGCCTCTATAAGTGGCGTCCCGGCCTTGTAAATCCTGCCGGGGCCCACCCATATTCAGCTTTGCAGGGGTACTGCCGTCTTCAGCCACCTGGTGAGCTGGGCAGCCTGCGGAGCCAACGGAGCCAGCGTCAAAGCGCCCTTGACTACGGGTATGCCGTACGCGGCGAGTGAAGCTGCAAGTGTCCTGTGATCCGTGCGTGTGCAGGCCCTGATAATGAGCAGGCACAAAGCGGAGTCCTGTCCAGGCGCCGCCCCGGCCGCAACAGCCGCGTTGACGGCTGCCCGTTCTTCCGGAGTCAGGAGGTGCGGGCCGTTTCCGACGTAGACCACTTGGCAGTCAGTGACGTGCATGTACCGGGTGGAAGCCCAGACTTCCTCGAGGCTCGAAAATTTGCCAATGAGGCTGCCATCTGCCGCTGTACACGTGAACTGGTACCGGATCAGAGGTTCCGGACGCTCAATGGGGACCTTGTCGTCGCTCGCGATAACCGGTGCCATATCGAGTGCGGCTGGTTGGGAAGTATCTACTTTGGTTCCTGAACAACCGGCCAGGGCAAGACCTGCCACACCGAGTTGAAGAACACTGCGCCTGCGCATGTTCACCGAGGGATCCCCACTTCATTCGGATGCTCCCCAGCTCCGCATGCATTGGTTATTCGCCCCAAGCCGTTTCCGGCTGCGTCTTAGTACATCTTCCCCCAAATTCCGCATTTGTCACTAGTAAACTTCTGGCCCGGCTTCAGTTCCACTGCGTTACCCGCCTCTGCAAGGCCACCGTTGGCAACAACGGAGCCGTCCTGGCTCGTGACGGACCATGCGCAACCGCCCGTCTCGACGGCCGGTTTAATCAACTGCCATCGCCCCGGCTCTTGGTTCTCGCCCGCCACGTGGGTCCCATCTCCCACCCTGGCGCCCCCTGCCCAAGCGGCAATGATCTTTCCCTGTGGAGCGTCCGGACAGAATTCCGCCGCTGCCAGCAACGTCGCCCTACTTGCTTCGGCAAATCCGCCTGGCCCGGTTTCATCACTGATCCTTGTGCAGAGGCGAAGGATATCCAGCATGGTGTCCAGCCCGTCACCGGCTGCCACGCCTTGCGGCGCAGCTGTCGAAATGGCTTCAGCTTCCCGAGGCGTGGGCTCAAACTGCCCGTCCCCCTCGAACGTGACGCCACACGAATCCATGCGGGTGTAATTGGTGGCAGCCCAAACTTCCGCCAAGCTCGACAATTGGACTTCGGGCGATGCGTCAAGGCTCGTGCAGAGGTAGGAAAAGCGGCCCGGTTCGTCGTCGCCCGCTGCCGGGGCAACGCCGCTCGGTTCGCTGCTTCCCGGAGCAGTTTCGCTGCTTCCCGGAGCGGACGACGGCGGCTGGCCGGGCCCGGCGGTGGCGCTGGCATTGCTGGTCGCCGGCGAACCGGTTCCAGCGGGTGGCTCGGACGACGGCACAGTGCAGGCGGCCAGCGCCATCACTATCGGCACCGCCATCAGGAACAGTCTGCGCATTGTGACCTCCACCTCAATCGTGCGGTGCAGCCGTTGTGCGGTCAAGACGGACGGCTCGCGGGGCCCAAGGTGGACCTCTTCCGGACTTTGGTAGTGACAAATGTGAAAATTGGTGGAAGATGGACGTAGACGCAGCCGGAAACGGCGTGGGGCGAATAACCAATGCATGCGGAGCTGGGGAGCATCCGAATGAAGTGGGGATCCCTCGGTGGACACGCGCAAACGCAGTGTTCTTCAGCTTGGTTTGGCATGTCTTGCCTTCGCCGGTCGCTCAAGAACCTTTTCCAAAACTCCCCGTCACCTTGCATCCCGCAGGGCGGCCGGCAGTCGGCAACACCACAAACTCACGGCAGTCCTGGCCACAGCCAGCCTCGCAACGGCGGCACTTACCGGTGTGCTGACTGCAGGCCCGGCTTTTGCTGATCAGGCACGTCAAACCGTGGCTACCGGTCTCACCAAAGCTGCCGGCACCGTTGTAGACCCGGACGGACGCTTATGGGTTTCCGATGCACGCGCAGGATTCTGCCGCATAACAGAGGCGTCCGGCGCCACCGCCGGTAGCCTCGAAACCAGCACTTGCCTGGGCGGGACGCTGCCCGGTCACGACAGCGGTCCGGCCCTGGCCGGTACACCCGCCATGATCGATCCGTCGCCTGCCAGCCACGGCGATGGTGATGAAATCGCCTTCATTCCGGATGCCGCCGTCGGAAGTTCCGACGTCGTACGCGCGCTCTGGAACCCTGATGGTGGTGTCTTCGAATACGACGGCGCGCTGACCATCTTCGACGGGGACCTGCGCCCGAACGCCGTCAGCGACGGCCCGGACGGCAATATCTACCTGTCGTTCGCCAACGCGCGGTCAATCGTCAAGATCGTGAATCCTACGGCACTGCACCCGAGCATCGAGTCCATCGCGTCCGTCAATTCCAGTTCCCTCAGCCTTGCGGCGACGCACCGCAACAGCGCGGGCAACGTCGTGGTGTACGTTGCCGAAACCTCTGGCCTGACAGTCTTTACCGCCCCCGACGACGGCGTACTGACCAACTATGTCCCAGCACCCCTCTATAACGTCGGCAAGCCGACGGCCATCTACTATGACTGGCAGTCGCCCCTGGTCCTCTACACAGGAACCGGCGGCGGAACCACCACAGCCGACGTCGGCAAGGACACCATCACCCGCATCGATCTGAGCACGGACACGGTCAACAACCAGTGGGCCCTCGGCTTCAGCAAGGTCGGCGGCCTGGCCATGCGTGACGGCAAACTCCTGGTGATGGAAGATCCGGGACAACTGGATCCTGCCAAACCCGCTGAGCGAGGAAGGCTGCTCACCTTGGGTGGTGTTGTTCCCTCCATCGTCAGCGGTCCGACTGCGGCCAACGGAACCCAGGCAGCAAACCCGGCGTTCACCAACGACTCCACACCAACCTTCACTGTCGCCTCTACGCCTCCGGGCGGGGCCCTTGAATGCAGTCTTCAACTAAGCACAGCGACGCCGGTTTGGCAGGTATGTACCGGCGGAACCTTTACACCGTCAACTGCTCTGGCCAACGGCGCCTACACGTTCTCGGTGAGGGCCGCACCAACAGGCCTTCCTGTTTCACGGGCCTTCACGGTCGATGTCACCGCACCCGCCGCTCCGGTCATTACCTCACCCACGGCCGGTGCAACCGTCAACGGCTCGCCTGTCCTGGGTGTCACCTCCGACCCTGATTCGGCCCTGTCCTGCTCGGTGGATTCCACCACGACGTACACAGCCTGCACCAACGGCCAGGTGCTCACCTTGGCAACCGCAGGTCAGCACGTGCTGCGCGTCAGGGCCACGGACATGGCCGGCAACGTCAGCCCGGTGGCGTCGGTGACAGTCACCGCCGACCTGACTCCACCACAGGTCTCCATCAGTTCGCCGGCAGAGGGAGCAACGGTGGGCATCTCGCCGTCGTTCACCTTCGCGTCAACGGCCACGGATATTGCGGGGTTCCGGTGCAAGCTCGGCTCCAACGCCTACACTGCATGCACCTCGCCCAAGGCTTACACCAACGTTCCCAGTGGTCCCGTCACCTTCACGGTGGAAGCGAGGGACAACGCTGGAAACACGTCCACTGCCAGCAGGAATGTGACGGTGTTTGCTGCGGACACAGCACCACCAGTGGTTTCCGTGGACCCGGCTGGAGGCACCTATGGAGCCGGGAAGTCCATCACGTTGTCGGCCAACGAAGCAGCCACCATCTACGTCACCAAGGATGGCACAGTGCCTACGACGTCGAGTCCCGTGTACTCGGGCCCGATTCCGTTGACGTCGCTGACCCTGAAGTACTTCGCGCGGGACACTGCAGGAAATTCCTCGGCTGTGGCCACGCAGACGTACATACTCGACAACACCGCTCCAACCCTGACCGTGGCACCAGCAGCCGGAGGATATGCCTCGGGACAACTTGTCACCATGTCCTCGAGCGAACCGGGCAACATCTTCTACACTACCGATGGCACCACCCCTGCCACGGCCGCCTCGGGAAGCACCAAGGCCTACACAGCGCCCTTTGCCCTCACGGGCAACACCACCGTGAAGGCCCTTGCTGTTGACGCCTATGGAAACGCCTCTGCGGTGACCACACGGGCCTACACCGTACTGGATACGACACCTCCCGTGGTTACGGTGACCCCGCCTGCGGGCAGCTATCCCGCCAACCAGCAGATCACGCTGGCGGCGAATGAGGTTGGTGCGAGTATCTACTTCACCACCAATGGCACGAATCCGACCGCTACAGCCGCCAACAAGTACTCCACGGCCATCACCCTCACAGCAGCGATGACTCTGAAGTACTTTGCAGTGGACACATCCAACAACAGTTCGGCAATCGTCACCCAGGCCTACACCGTGACAGCGCCACCGGCGAACACCTGGAAGGACTACACCGGAGATGCAAAGAACGACGTCGTGGCGCGCGACAACGCCGGCACGCTCTGGCTGTACCCGGGGAATGGAGCCGGAGGTTGGTTGGCCCAACGCTCGCTCGGCACCGGGTGGAACTCGTTGAATGCCATTGTCCCCACCAAGGACTTCAACGGGGACGGACGCAGCGACGTCCTGGCCAGGGATACCAACGGCGTTCTGTGGCTCTACCCTGGAAATGGATCAGGAGGCCTCCAGACCCGCGTTCAAGCAGGCACAGGCTGGTCCGGCATGACGCTGATCCTGGCGCCGGGCGACTTCAACGGCGACGGGAAGGCAGACGTCCTCGCTAGGGACTCCGCCGGAATACTGTGGCTCTACCGGGGCAACGGTACTGGCGGCTTCGCCTCAAGCGCCCAGGTGGGTACCGGGTGGAACTCCATGAATGCCATCCTCAGTACCGGGGACTTCAACGGCGACAGCAAGACCGATGTCCTTGCCCGGGACACGTCAGGCATTCTCTGGCTCTACCCCGGCAACGGTACCGGAGGCTGGCTTAGCCGGGTCCAGGTGGGAAGCGGATGGAGTGGCATGACCGCCATCCTCGGGCCGGGCGACTTCAACGGCGACGGCAAAAATGACGTCCTCGCCCGTGATGCCGGCGGCAACTTGTTCCTGTATCCCGGCAACGGGACTTCTGGATGGCTCTCCCGGAGCCAGGTCGGCTGGGGCTGGGGAGGATTCACGTCCCTGCCGTAGGAAGGCAAAACAGGGAGGGGCCCGGACGCCAACGCGTCCGGGCCCCTCCCCTGTTTCAACGAATGCCTAGGTACGTTCCTTCATGGGATGCATAGTGGGCCTGTTGGGGCTCGCCTGGATATCCAATTGCAGGGATACCAGCAGCATCTGGACGCCCAGCACAAAGGGAACCACAGCGAGCATCACCGAACCCGCCGTCGGCGAACCCACGCTTGCGGCAAGTACCCAGATTCCGGCCACCAGGCCCATGACGATCAAGGCAATGCCTGCGATCAGCAGGAGGGCAACAGCGGAGAAGGACCACACCATGTACTTCCACCACACACGGCGCCAGAAGCCGCCAAAGAGCATGGCAAGAAGTTCAGGAATGACCTTGCGGAGCTTGATGCTGGAGACCTCGTTGCCGTAAACAGCTGGAATCGGCACATCAACGATCGGAACATCAAGAATGTTGAGGTGGATCAGGAGGTCGTTTTCGAAGCTGTAGCGCGCCGCCACCTTGTTCATGGGAAGACGGCGGAGGACCTCCGTGCGAATGGCGGTGTAGCCGTTCTGCGGATCGAAGATGTGCCAGTAACCGGAAGCGAGCTTCGTCATGAAGGACAACACGATGTTGCCGAAAATCCTGTAGCCGGGCATGCCCGCGAACGACTCACCCGAAAAGAAACGGTTGGCCTTGGCGAATCCGTAGCCATCGACCACCGGATCAAGAAGCTGCGGCAGGTAGTCGGGATCCATCTGGGCATCGCCAGCCATGACCACGTTGATGTCGGAGCCCAATTCCATCGCGGCTTTGTGGGCCGTGAGGACTGCGCCTCCCACGCCTTGGTTGACTTCATGGCGAATCAAGGTGACCCGGCCGTCGTCGGCCCGACGTGCTGCCCCCGACGTGTCGTCCGGGCTGCAGTCATCAACAATGACAATGTCATCAACAAAATCAGGCATCGTTTCGATGACCTGTGCGATGTGGTTTTCTTCTTTGTAGGCCGGTACTACCGCGGCAATTCGAACGCCTCGATACATCGATTATCCTTCGCTGCTGTTTGGTGTGAGTTTCTGTGTTGGCGCGTCGGTGCCCGACTGGCCATCTGACTGTTCGCTGCCGCTGGTCGGTTGCTTCTTTTGCGGGAAGACCCAGTGCTTGTAAATGAAGTAGTTCCACCCCATGGTCACAATGGTCGCAACCACCTTGCCTATCACGTAGCCGGCGCCGATGAACTGGAAAAGCTCAACGATGCCCATCACGGCAAGCGTGTTGAAAACCAAAAGCCCTGAGTAGCGAAGTACGCCACCCAAAGCTGTTCCACCGCCGTTGAACGCAAAATGCCGCTGCAGGAAGTAGTTGAAGAAAAAGCTGCCCCAGAAGCCCGCACCGGTCGCCAGCCACAGCGGCCAGCCGAAGACCTGGAAGCACAGGGCCAGCAGCCCCAGATCCAAGAGGAAGCTCAGGCCGCCGATCAGCAGGAACTTGAACAAACTGGACGCCAGGAACTTGGAGATGAATGCCTTCATGATCAGCAGATCCTTCCTAGCGGTGCTATTCCATCAGGGTTCCGGTTCTCAAGGATTCCCGATACGCCGTCGAGCTGGAGCCGGTCCTTCGCTGCGGCGTCGAATGCTTCCTTACCGCCAGGCAGTTGCGACCAGTCAATCTTGTACAACGCAGCATTACCTTCACGCACTACCAGCTGAAGATACGGAATCGAGTCAGGCTGCGTCAGCCCGGCCTTGGGTTCGTCCCACGCCCGGATCCTGCCATCAGCAATGTAGACCCATTCGATACCCAGTTCAGCAGCTGCGTCGCGGACCTCGGAGTCAGTGGCAAGCTCGGGGAGCTTTTGGAGCACCAGCAATTGGCGGTTGGTCGGAAGGATCTCGAAGTGGCGGATCATCGGCATCCGGTTACCCAGCGCGTACATCCATACTGACCCGTCGCAGGAATCGTTCAGAACCGTGGCATCCTCTGGCACATACTGATCGATTTTGCTGAGGAGTCCAACCTCGGATGCACTCAACGTAGCCCCATCCACCTTGGTATTGATGTTGATGCGTTGGGCGTTTTGCTTGAAGTACGGAATGGCCGCAATACCACTGACAAGGAGTACCGCTGCCGCGGCAACTGCGGTCACCACGTGGCTGGGCCTGCGCCCGGCTTTGATTCCGTCCGTAGTGGAGTTGGCCGAGCGGCTGCGTACCTTCGCCACCAGCCAGGCGATGGCTTCAGCCAACTGCGCCACTCCCAAACCCGCAAGGGGCACAAGGAGCATCACCAAGATTCCGAAGATACGCCACTGGTCGTCGTAGAACGGTGCCGTCAGAGTCATGAAGCGTGGGTTGTCGGTACCCATGGTGTAGACCGAGAGGAAGGCGAAAGCGAGGACCGGTCCGAAGTACCACCACATGCGGATCCTGAGGACCACGGCCAGGCAGCCAAGGGCCACAAGGGCCGTCAGGATCGGCATTGCCATTGAACCGTGGTTCAGGAAAATGATGTTCTGGATAGCGCCGTTGCGGTCAGTGTCCGCGGCCCAAACCTGTTTGGAGACGCGCTCGGATTCCTTCAGCATCTGGGCGATGATCGGCCACCCGAGGACGACTGCCAGAGCACCGGAGACCGCAAGGTAGACCGTGATGCCGAGGATCCTGCCCTTGCGGCGGATCAGGGCGGAAAGGAACCAGAAGATCAGAACGGGCAGGACGACGAAGGCCAGTGAGGGATGGACTGCTATGAGTCCGACTGCGCCAAAAGCGATGCCGGGGATCCAGAACTTCTGCCGCTCCAGGGCCCCCTTCACTGCCAGCAGGGCGAACGGCCCAACCAGCAGCATTCCGGCAAAGAAAGGAATCAGCGGGCCACGCCACAGGAGGTCGTAAGGGTAGACCGTGAACCAACCGGCAACGGCCGCCGCGGCCGCCAGAGCAATCGGGCGGCGGGTGACCAGCATGGTCAAGGCCATGGTGCTCAACGGCAGTTGAACTGCCATCATCACCAGGACAAAGACGTTCAGAAACACCGGGATGCTGACACTGCTCATCGGCCAGAACAGCGACAACACTGCGTGGAAGGCAATCGGGTAGCTCCGGATGGGAGCCTCAGGAATGGTGGTGTCGTAATAGGCAAAGTTGCCTGCGATACTCGGATCCCACTCGTGGTTCACGGAGATCAGTCGGATCATGTTGGCGTGCCAGGGAATGTCCCAGTCCTGGTTGATGCCTTGGAGACCTTCGGTGCCCACAATCCAAGACACAGCGGCAACCGCACCGCCAGCAACCAAACCGGCCAGGAGGATCCACCACGATCCCTTAAAAAGCTGCTTGCCAAAGACAGACGGCTGGTCAACGGTTCCGAACTTATCCGGGAAATAGCGCCGCAGAGTCAGGCGCAGGGCAAACAGGAGCGCACAAAGTACCAGCAGGACGGCAGTCACCGGGAGCAACTGCCAGCTGAGACCCAGCGCATTTCCCATGACGCCGATGACAGTCAGGACGCCCATTCCGAGCAAGGGCGCTACAACGGGCAGGAGAACCCGGCGGACGCCCAACGCTTCTCCCAGGATCCAACCCGGGCCCCACCACAACACAACGATCAGGAGTACACACAAAAGCAGCGGGCCGATACCCATTCCTACGATCGCCTTTCTTAGATGCTTCCACCAGCCATCCGTTGACAGACGACTCTTTGCAATTGGATGCGGGTTAGTTGCGTTCCCGCAGCCACGCCACAGCTTGGTCAGCCGGACCCTCGAACTGGACCGTGCCCGAAGACAACACCACTCCCCGGTCGCAGATCCGCGAAATCATGTCGAGGTCGTGACTGACCACCACCAAAGTGCGGCCTTCATCAGAGAGCTGCTTGATCTTAGCCAGGCACTTCCTCTGGAAAGGCTCGTCGCCCACGGCAAGGATTTCGTCAACGAGGAAAATATCCGGTTGGGTATGGACAGCTACCGCAAACGCAAGCCTGAGGAACATACCCGAGGAATAAAACTTGACCTCGGTGTCAATGAACTGTTCGATCTCGGAGAAGGCAACGATGTCGTCGAACTTTTCCTGGATCTCCTGCTCCGTCATCCCCAGGATGGCTGCATTGAGATAGACGTTTTCACGACCTGATAGATCCGGGTGAAAGCCTGCTCCCACCTCGATCAGGCCTGCGACCCTGCCCTTGGTGCGAACGGTCCCTTGGTCGGGCAGGATGACACCCGAGATCAGCTTCAGAAGCGTGGACTTGCCGGAGCCGTTGAAGCCCAACAATGCCACGGTCTCCCCCGGCTGGATCTCAAAACTGACGTCGTGCAGGGCGTCGAATTTCTTGGTGAGATCCCCCTTTCGCCCCTTGGCGAGCCACACCAGCGTTTCCTTCATGGAGTGCGAGTGGCGGAGGTTGAAAGTTTTCTTCAAGCCCTTGACGATTACTGCTGCACCCATTTAGACCTCCTGCGCAAAGTGGCCCTCGAGCCGTCGGAAGACGATCTGGCCAATAACAAGGAACAGTGCCGCCATGCCCAACCCGATGAAGCCGGTCACCAGGAGGTGCGGAGGCAATTCGACAGGCTGATTGACTGTTGGATACCAAAACGCCCAGTGAAACAGTTCCACCGCAACGGTAATGGGGTTGAGCTGGTAGATCGTCAATACCCAAGGCGCAGCCAGGCGGCGGATCATGGTCCAGTCGTACAAGACCGGCGAAGTCCATGTCACGATCATCATCAGCATGTCCACGATGTTCTCGGCATCCCGGAAGAACACATTGATGGCACCGGCCAACAGGCCAAGGCCTGTTGCCGTAACGGCCACAATGACAAAACCAAGAAGGGCACCGAAGAGCTGCATGATGTCCGGATGCCACCCGCTCAGCAGTGCTGCAGCCAGCAGGACAATCAATTGCGGCAGGAAGTGGACCGCAGCCACCCATACGGATGCCACTGGGAACAGCTCACGCGGAAGATAGATCTTCTTTACCAGCGCCGCATTCGAGACGATGGATCGGGTGGCATTCGAAAATGCCTCCGAGAAGAAGTTGATGACAATGACACCGGAGAACATGTAAAGCGCGTAGTTGGGAATTTGATCCCCAACCCGCAACACGATGCCCAAGGCAAAAAACAGGACCACATACTGGACCAGCGGCTTAACGTAGGACCACGCCAAACCCAGGACCGAGCCACGGTAGCGGACCCGGAGTTCCTTGCGGACAATCAGCTTAAGGAGGTACCGCCGGCGGTAGACGTCCAACAACCCGGCGCCCACCCCCGGAACAGCATACGTATCAGTGGAGTTCGACATCGCTACTTGCTGGGCTCCGACGCTTCAAAGGTTTCCCGCCAGGAGTCCATCGAAGTGATCTCTGGAAGGGCTTCCTGATACTGGGTCCGCAGGGTCTCCCAGTTCGAGAAGAGCTGGGCGTGGAGTTTTGCTGATTCCACCACAAGCTGGCGCGCCAGCTTGGGGTCGCGCAAGTGCCAGGAAGCTCCTGTGCCATCTGCATTGGAGACGACTGCACTGTCCAAGTGCGCAAGGCTCCACCATTTGCCATCCTGGTGCGCCACCTGTGCCTCGGGGTTCTCCTTGGCGGAGTCGCGCACGGGGGCAAGGGTTTGCTTCAGGACGGTCTTGACGGCCCAAGGAAGCAGACCAAGGGCACCGGGCTGCTTGTATGACTGCGGCTTCTTGGGGGGACGCTTCCGGAAGACCTCCGGGAAGGCCCCGGGATCCGTCTTCACCTGGGAGTCCTGGAATTCCTCGCGCATTGCACGGAGCTTGGGCATGGTGGTGGGCAGCTGCTGGTGCAGGTTACCCGGCCCCGCAAGGACATCCCTGAGGGCCATGATCCGCGCCTGCTCGGGGTAGTACTGCATGGACACCAAGTGCTTGACATCCGTGTTCAGGCTTTCGCGCAGGATGCGTCCGCCCTTGGGGAACGGCGAGTGCAGGAGCGTGGCGATAAGCCGGTTGCGCTCATGGTAGTAGGCCTGCCAGTCAACAGAGTCGTCCTTGTCGGCCCAGGAGACGTGCCATACAGCCGCCCCGGGAAGAGTGACAGTCGGGAATCCGGCCGCACGGGCGCGAAGTGAATACTCCGCGTCATCCCACTTGATGAAGACGGGAAGGGAAAGTCCAATGGTTTCCACCACGGTCTTCGGGATAAGGCACATCCACCAACCGTTGTAGTCAGCATCCCAGCGCCTGTGCAGCTGAGGGGTGGACCGCAAGCCCGCAGAAGAGAAGTCGTGGTTGCCGAGGCCTTCCACCGGACCCCAAAGGAAGCGGTAGAAGTTGACGACCTCCGAGTAGGCATGCAGGACAGACTTGTTGTACATGTCGAACATGTGCCCGCCGACAATGGTTGGCTTGCGGCAGAGGTCAGCGAACGCCACTGCCCGCATGACGCCCTCCGTCTCAAGCTCAATGTCGTCGTCCAGCAGCATCACGTAGTCGCTCTTATCGGAAACGACCATCTCGTACATGTTGCGGGCGAAGCCGCCTGAACCGCCCAGGTTGCCCTGGTTGATGACGCGGAGCTGGTCACCCATCGATTCTGCGACTGCGTCGAATCCGGCTTCGTCGGCGACCTTTTTGTTGCCTTGGTCCACGATGATCAGCTCGGCGAGGATCTCCCTCAGGCCGGCGTCGGCGTCAATCGACTTGATGGTTTCAAGGCAGTAGTCAGCGCGGTTGAACGTCGTAACACCGAGCGTGACGCGGCCCTGGGGGCGGCCTTCATCCGGGACTGCCCAGTGGGCGCTCTTCAGCGTCATTCCGTCGCCACCGGCAATGAGGTCGAACCAGTACCAGCCACCGTCGCCGAACGGCGCCAGGGTCAACTCAAAGTCGTTGCTGGCTGCGCCTTCCACGAGAATGGAATCAACTCGCTGCGAGGCACCACGGGCGTTGGAACGGTAGACAATGACTGTTCCTTCGCCCTCAGTCTCAAGATGCAGGACTGTCTTCGTGGCAACGGTCCACTTCCGCCAGTAGCTGGCAGGAAAAGCATTGAAATAGGAACCGAAGGAAAGCCGCTCACCACGGCGAACCTGCACGGAACCGCGGTCCAGGATGTCCTCCGGGTGCAGCTTCCGTGTCATGCCAACAGCCTGCACGACGGCGCCGCTGTCGCCGTCGTCCTTTTTCACCTTGCTGGTGTCCGGGTCGACATACAGCGGAAGAGTGTCGAGGTCGCGGTTAGCGGGGAAAACCACACGCTGAACGATTCGCAGGCTTTCTTTGGCCGGTGCCAGGTCATCCGTGGTGGTCATCGCCGTCATCTGACTTTCGTTCGTAGTAGCCGTCATGCGTCCACTCCCCCGCTTTCAAGCTTGGCGCCGCCAGTGAAGTGCGGCTTGATCTTGTTATCGAACATGGACAAGGCGGAGCCAATGGCCATATGCATGTCGAGGTACTTGTAGGTTCCCAAACGCCCGCCGAAGAGGACGGACTTCTCGCCCCGGGCGAGGTCGCGGTATGCGAGCAGTTTCTGGCGGTCGTCAGAGGTGTTGACCGGGTAGTACGGCTCGTCGCCCTTTTCCGCAAAGCGCGAGAACTCACGCATGATGACCGTTGCGTCCTTGGTGTAGTCACGCTCAGGGTGGAAGTGCCGGAATTCGTGTATGCGCGTGTAGGCGGCATCGGCGTCCGGGTAGTTCATCACGGAACAGCCCTGGAAGTCCTCAATGGGAAGTACTTCTTCTTCAAGGTCGATGGTGCGCCACGACAGGTCGCCTTCGGCGTAGTCGAAGTAGCGGTCCACCGGGCCGGTGTAGATGACCGGCACCTGGCCCAGAACAGAAGACCTGCCGAACTCGCCGTCGTCGAAGAAGTCCGTATTCAGGACAACCTCGACGTTGGGGTGATCGGCCATACGCTCGATCCAGGCTGTGTAGCCGTCAACCGGAAGACCCTCGTAAGTGTCATTGAAGTACCGGTTGTCGTAGTTGTAGCGCACAGGGAGCCGGGAAATAATCTCGGCCGGCAGGTCCTTGGGATCCGTCTGCCACTGCTTGCCTGTGTAGTGCTTGATAAACGCCTCGTACAGCGGGCGGCCAATCAGCTGGATGCCTTTGTCATTGAGGTTCTGCGGATCGGTCCCGGCCAATTCACCGGCCTGTTCCGCGATGAGGGCCTTCGCTTCGGTCGGGCTCATAGCCGAACGGAAGAACTGGTTGATGGTGCCCAGGTTGATGGGCATCGGGTAAACCTCGCCTTTGTGGCTGGTGTACACCTTGTGCTGGTAGCTCGTGAACTTGGTGAAGCGGTTCACATATTCCCAAACGCGTTCATTCGACGTGTGGAAGAGGTGTGCACCGTAGCGGTGGACCTCGATTCCCGTCTGCGCTTCGTTCTCGCTGTAGGCGTTTCCTCCAATATGGTGGCGGCGATCAAGCACCGCCACCTTCAGCCCCAACTCGGTAGCGGCGCGTTCTGCAATGGTCAGGCCAAAGAAACCCGAGCCGACGACGACGAGATCAGCGTTCACAAACTCTCCTGTGTATTGGCGTGCGGGCACAGAAATGCCCACGTCTACTGGTCAAGGCTACCCGACATGACGCGGGTTCCCGTATCCGGGGCGGTGCACGGCGGTGAGGTGCCACGCCAGGAAACGGCAAGGGGAGGTTGGCCAGCGGCCAACCTCCCCTTGGTGCCTTGCTTGGTCTGAAGTGCTCAGAGAGTGATGACTGAGCCGGATTTCGCGGATTCCAAAACAGCCTCCGCGACCCTCAGTGTCTCGAGCCCTTCCGCCATGGTGACAATGTTCAACGACTTTCCGAGAACTGCATCACGGAAGGCCTCGTGCTCCATTTTGAGGGGTTCACGCTTCGCCAAGGCAAAGCGTGTCGATGAACCCTCCGAAACACCGCGGAACGCCGCCACGGAATCCCAGTCCGTTTGGAACGTACCGTTCTCCACGAATGTGAGGTCCGCGGAAATGGTGTCGGCAATGAACGCGCCACGTTCACCAAGAACCACGGTGGTGCGTTCCTTCATGGGCGACAACCAGTTGACAATGTGGTTCGTCACAACGCCACTCTTAAGGTGACCGATGGCCGTCACCATATCTTCATGCTCGCGGCCACTGCGCGATGTGGTGTGGGCAACGACGTTGACGAAGTTGCTCTGGGCCAGCCAGGCTGTGAGGTCGATGTCATGGGTGGCCAGGTCTTTGACCACCCCGACATCGGCGATACGGGCCGGGAAAGGCCCCTGCCGCCTCGTGCTGATCTGGTAGACATCGCCCAGGTCACCGTTCTCCAACCGGTCCCGCAGGCTCTGCAGCGAGGGATTGAACCGTTCAATGTGCCCTACGGCACCGATGAGCCCCTTGGATTCAAAGGCTTCCGCGATGCGTCGTCCCGACTCGGAATCGTTCGCGATCGGCTTCTCTACGAGGCAGTGAACACCTGCCTCTGCAAGCTGCAGCGCCACTTCCTCGTGCAGGATGGTGGGCACTGCTGCCACAGCCATGTCAATGCCCTGTGCGATGAGTTCCTCAACGGTGTTGAAAACCGTCAGGCCGTCGGCGACGTTGTGGGGGTCGCCGAAGGAATCGGCAACAGCAACAAGGTCAACACCTTCAAGTTCACGAATGACACGGGCGTGGTGACGCCCCATCATTCCCAGTCCAATGAGGCCTGCGCGCAGATTCGCCACTAGCTACCCGCCTTGGCGACAGCGTTGACGGCGGCAACAATCCGGTCAAGGTCATCCTGGCTCAATGACGGGTGCACCGGAAGGGAGAGCACGCTTGCTGCCGCCTCTTCGGTGACGGGGAGGTCATCCGAGGTCTGGAAAGGCGCAAGACGGTGGTTGGGAATCGGGTAGTAGACCCCGCAGCCAACGTTGTATTCCTCGCGCAGTGCCTTGGCAAAACCGTCACGGTCCTCAGCGATGCGGATCGTGTACTGGTGGTAAACGTGTTCGTAACCTTCAGCGACCTTAGGCGTGACAACGCCTTCGATGTTCGCGTCAAAGAAGGCAGCATTTTCCTGGCGGGTCTTGGTCCAGCCGTTGACCTTGGTCAGCTGGACGCGGCCGATGGCGGCATGGATGTTGGTCATACGGCAGTTGAAGCCAACCAGTTCGTTCTCGTACTGGCGTTCCATGCCCTGGTTGCGGAGCAACCGGAGGCGGCGCTCCACGTCGGCCAGACCGGTGCTGACCATGCCACCCTCACCCGACGTCATGTTCTTGGTGGGGTAAAGGCTGAACATGGCGAAGTCGCCGAACGTGCCGACCTTGCGTCCGTTAACTGCTGCGCCATGGGCCTGGGCAGCGTCCTCGAAGACCTTGACGCCGTGCTTTGAGGCAAGCGCGCCAATTGCGTCGACGTTGAATGGGTGTCCGTAAAGGTGCACAGGCATGATGGCCGCTGTACGGTCTGTGATTTTTGCTTCGACCGAAGCCGGGTCCAGCGTGTAGTGGTCGGGATCAACGTCAGCGAAAACCGGGGTGGCACCAGTCAGTGCCACCGAGTTGGCCGTCGCCGCGAAAGTAAACGACGGAACGATGACCTCGTCTCCAGCGCCGATGCCGGCAGCCAGCAGGCCCAGGTGAAGACCCGAGGTGCCGGAGTTGACGGCGACGGCGGCCCTGCCATCGAGGAGGACCTGGGAGAATTCCTCCTCGAAAGAGGCTACCTCCGCGCCCTGGGCGAGTTGGCCGGAAGCCAACACGGCATCAACGGCCTTGCGCTCTTCATCGCCGATGATGGGTTTGGCCGGGGGAATGAATTCGGGGCTCATGCCTCTACCTCTCGAAGGGTCTCGTTCTGTTCAACATACGTTGCGCCGGTTTCCGGACACACCCAGTTCTCTCCGCTGCGCTGCAGCGGGAAACCGGCTTTGCCGACCCACCCGTGACGCTTGGCCGGAACTCCGACCATCAGGGCAAAATCCGGGACATCTTTAGCCACGACCGCGCCGGCGGCAACTGTGGCCCACCGTCCAATGGTCACGGGAGCAACGCACACGGCACGGGCACCGATTGATGCGCCTTCGCGAATGGTGACGCCAACGGGCTCCCAATCGTGAGCGCTCTTCAAGCTGCCGTCTGGGCCGACAGCACGGGGGTAGGTGTCGTTGGTCAGCACAACAGCCGGGCCAATGAACACACCGGCTTCAAGTTCCGCGGGCTCGTAAACAAGTGCGTAGTTCTGGACTTTGCAGTTGTCCCCCATCTTTACCCCGGTGCCGATATAGGCACCTCGTCCCACGATGCAATTGACGCCTAACTCGGCCTGCTCGCGGACTTGGGCAAGATGCCAAATCTTTGATCCATCACCAATTACCGCCTTGTCTGAAACATCGGCGCTCTCCGCAACCACTATCACCGGTGAAGGTCCTTCCTCATTGAGCACACGCGACAACGAGATTCATCTTAGCTGAGACACCATGCCGCGGCGTCAAGGGCCACCCGTGAAGATCGCCCGGGTTTGTCCACATACGCCTTATCCGAGGCTGCAGTACGGCGTGAAGGCCTCTAGCGTCAAGGGCAGCGGCCTACTCTGTTTGGGCAGGCGCGTGACTGATCACGGGAAGACGGAAAACCATGACTTTGGAATGCACGTTGGTGAGGGGCCCGGCGGCCGCGGAGCTCTCGGCTCCGGAGGAATTGACCATCCGGGTCCCTCCAGGCACCCCCGGAGCCCAACTTCAGTCGATTCTTGGGGAGGAGCGCGGGACTGGTCGATTGGCAGTGGATGGAAGGGATATAGCCGACCTGACGGTCGGCCGGCCTCCACTGGTGTCGGGTGCAATACTCGTCGACGGCCCCGCACCGCACCACGCCTCCGAGCCAGCGTCCCTGCCGCTCATGCTGCTTGCTCATTCTGGCCCCAGCGCCGGAGCTGTCTTCCGTATTCATCGCGGCCGCTTCCGGATAGGCCGCGGAGTCACGGAGATTTCCGTGCCGGATCCAGGCATGTCCAGGGAGCACGCCGTGCTGGATGTTTCCAGTACTGCACTGACCCTGAGTGGCGTCGCAGCCGTCAACCCGGTCCTCGTGGATGGACGCCCGTCGCGGCGCACGTCCGTGACGTCGGAATCAACCATCCTGTGCGGCAACAGCGTGTTCTCTGTCTCCACGGAGAGAGGTCCCCTCCCCGAAATTTCCAACGATGCCGGACGGTCCGTGGAGGAACCACTTGAGGTGCCGCATGCCGGACGGCAGGGAAGCCGCACGGCGATCATCCTGGCCGCCGGGCTGCCGTTGATCGCAGGCGTTGGACTGGCCATTGCCACAGGAATGTGGATGTATCTGGGATTCACCGCCATCTCCGCGGTCAGTCTCCTGATCCCGTTCATCACCGGACGGAAGAGCCGCCGGGAATGTGGATTGGCTGTGGCCCGCGCTGCTCAGGAGGATCTCGGCCGCCGGCAACGTTGCTCTCCCTCCGCGGCGGAACTGGTGCTGGCTATCTGCGGCACGGCCGCCCTGCAGGTTCAGGACGAAGCACGAGGCCAAGCCGGTTCATCGTTGTCCCCATCGCCCACAAATACCCACGGGAAAACCGTAGGCGCAGATTCCGGCAGCTGGATCCGGCTGGGCACAGCCAATGCACAGGCAAACATCCGGTTGGTACCTGACGATCCGATGTTCAGCGCACCAGACATCGGATCAGCCGCAGTGACATTGGACCCTGGACTTCCTACGGTGGCACTTGACGGACCTCCTGACCACGTTGATTCCCTGCTCCGATTCATGCTGATGCAGATGGCCGGCTACCCCCGGGCTGCGGAGTCACCGGTCATTATCGTTGGGACGGTCGGAAGGCTGCCCCTAAGCGCCAGGTTCCTCGCGAAGGTAACTCTTACGACCCAGCACGAGGTGGCCCTCACGGCCATGCAGCAACTAAGCGGCAGCGCCCATGGAAGGCTGGTCATCATCGATGAACCGGCAGGTTGGGACAAGGGCGCGTTGTCGTCTCTCCTGGTTGCCGGACGCCGGAACGGGTGGCAAGTGGTCCATTGCGGCCCATCTGCTGATCACCCCGACCCCTTTGTCGAGCTTTCCACGTCAGGGACCACCGGGACACTGACCGTGGCCGGCGAGCGCCGGTCATTCGTCCCAGACCTCGTCCCAATCAGCGTTTTCGATACGTTCTGCCGCACTATTGCTTCGCGGGTCCACCAGGAACGTGTCGACGCGCGGCAGCCCGTTCCTGAGCAGTGCACATTGGCTACTTTTCTTCCCTTCGGAACCCGAAGAGTTCTTCTTCGCTGGGAAGACAATGCACGATTGCCTGGACTAAGGGCAGTGTTGGGCCAGGGACGTCAGGGACCCGTGACTTTTGACTTTAAGCGCGACGGACCACACCTCCTGGTGGCGGGTACCACGGGCTCAGGAAAATCCGAGCTCCTGAGGACCCTCGTCGCTTCCATGGCGTTGACGTACTCCCCCGATCACACAACATTCCTCTTTGTCGATTTTAAAGGCGGCTCAGGATTACGGCCGCTCGCCGGCTTGCCTCACTGCGTAGGCCTCTTGACCGATCTGGGTGGGCGTCAGTTGGATCGCGCACTTGCTTCGCTCCGGGGAGAAATCAGGTACCGCGAGGAATTGTTCGCTGCGGCTGACGTCACGGACCTGGACCAATACCACCTTGCTGCGTCGAGCACGTGTCCTGCAGTTCCGCATTTGGTTTTGGTCATCGACGAGTTCCGCATGCTGATTGACGAAGCTCCCGGCGCCCTCCGCGAGCTCATGCGGGTCGCCACCATCGGCCGATCCCTTGGTGTCCATCTGGTGATGGCAACCCAGAGGCCTCAAGGAGCATTGACCGCCGACATCCGGGCGAACGTCGCGTCGAGTATCGCCCTTCGAGTGCAGTCAGAGGCGGAGTCCGTGGATATCATCAATTCAAAGGTGGCCGCCTCCATCAGGGCAGACACTCCGGGAAGGGCCTACCTGGTCCGGGCCTCAGGCAAGCCGGAAGAATTCCAGGCCGCGTCCCTCTCGGTTTCCCACGATGCCAGAGCCTCCGATGGCCCTGTTGATGGATCTCCTCAGCTGGTCCACTCAGCCTCCCAGATACTCAACAACGGCTCACGCCATGAGGTCCTACCGTCCCGGCCCTTGGCCGGACATCGGGATGCCCTCCCGGATGCCGGTGTCGGGCGGCTTGTTTTGGCTGTCCAGGACGCGTGGCGCCGCCAAGGGAGTTCACTCCCGCGACATCCCGTGGCGGCACCCCTGCCGTCCGCGATTGCGTGGAGTGGTGGACTTTCCCTGGCGGATGCCTCTTATGTTCCCGAAACTGCTGAAGCAGTGCCATGGCGTGTTGGGCCGCTGGCGTTGGTTGACAGACCCACACGGCAGGTTGTGGAGCCTTTGCAATGGTTGCCGGCCGAGCACGGACATCTGGCCATGATCGGAAGTGCTTCAAGCGGCATGCACGCCTGCTTCAGGGCAGTCTCGGCCATGCTGGCCATGCAAGGACCCCAGCCTTATCCCTTTGTTCTGGATGCGGCGGGAATAATGGCCGACCTCGTTGGCCAGGAACGGGTAGGTGCGCTCGTCGGTCTGCACCAACTGCCGCTTGCAGCGCGTGTGCTACAGCGTCTTGTCGAGGAAATGGACTTTCGACGCACCAGCAACGACGCCGGGAGGACCGCCAAGCCTCTGACTTTGATCATCACGGGGTGGTGCTCATGGGCCACCGCCTTCCGGGCCGGGACCTCAGCCTGGGCAGAGAGCCTCCTGCAGGACATTGTGAGGGACGGCCGTCCTCTCGGCATCACGGTGATGATTTGTGGCGACCGGGAATTGGTCAGTTCACGTTTCTTTGCCGCGATACAAAACCGGGCTTATTTTCCGTCAGGCTCCACGGAGGAAGCCCGGTTTCACTGGCCCCGCCTTCCAGAGGTGGAGCCAATTCCAGGGCGCGCCGTCGCCGCGGGCAACTTCGTCGACGGAGATACAGTGGTTACCCAGTTTCGCGGGGCTCCCGACGAGGGGCACTGGCCGTTCGCCCCTCCCCCACAAGGGAAACCGCCCTTCCGTCTGCGGCCGCTTCCCGATCGCCTGGACGAACAGGAATTTCGTGTTGGGCTCAAGTCCTCGTCTGCCCTGTTGATGACTGCCGGGCAGGAATCGGGGAACGCTCTATGGATCGGCGTTGGAGGGGACGAAGCGATGCCAGTTTCCCTGCCTCTCCGGCTGCACGGTGTCAGCATCATCCTCGGCGGCCATCGATCAGGGAAGAGCACGGCTTTGGCATCACTCCGTCGCCTGAATCCTTCAGTTGCCTGGGTTGTGCCGGCACTTGGAACATCCGCGGACTCTTTCCGGGCCTCGGCCACACAAGAAAACTTTGAGCTGGCCCCGGAGAGCGTCGTGTTGGTGGACGACGCGGACTCTCTTGACACCCAAGGGCGCCAAGCCCTCACTGCTTTGGTGGGTAAAGTCCGAGGCATCGTGATGACAGCCACTCCCGGGCCCGCACTGACGCAACAACTGCCACTCGCCCGGGAAGTCCAGACCTTCCGAATGGGTGTGGTCCTGGCGCCGGGATCGGCACACGATGGCGAACTCCTGGGAGTACGGCTGGAAACAGACCGCCCAGCCCGCCCAGGGCGTGGCTATGTGGTGGACGGAGGAGAAGTGCAGCCGTTTCAAGCAGTCCTCACAACGGACTTCCCACCGATTGCCACCGATTGTTCCCCCACGGAGGCGGGCTAGAGGACTCCAGAGGTACCGCCTGTGCGCGACACGTAGGCAATCACGTCCCTATGGAAAAGAAAGACAATGGCCGCAACGGCCGGGATGATCATAGCCAGGCCTGGCAGAACCAGCCCACCGGTCATGGTGGGGAAGCCGATGGTGAGAACAAACAACTGGGCCACCAATGCAGCGGCCCGGGTCCATCGGTATCCACGGAACAAGTAATGGCCCACCGCGAACAACCACACCGAGAAGGCAAGGAGCAGCCCCAGCGTAAAAACGGCTCCCCAAAAAGTCAGGACAGGGGCGCCAGTCAGCAATTCGTACGCGTACCAGGCGGCGGCGCCCATGAGCGCTAGGGCTTCCAACAGGACAACAGCAGAAATCACTGCCACACCCCTTGGCCGGCGGCTGCCGGTCGGGCCGCTCTTTTCTCGGTGCGCCTGCGCATCGGAATCTTCTCCCGGCTCCGGTCCGGAGGCGGGTTGGGCAGGGTTTACGGGAGGTCTTGACACACTGGCACACTACCGGACATAGTCATCTAGCAGTGAGGGCACTGGCGGCTGATGTGATGCATCGCTCACAGATTCCGGGCATTTCGACCACTAACACCCCTTGTTTACAAGGCGTTAACATGAAACGCTTGACTCAGACGACCAAGGGGGCCCATGCGGGCCCCTTTCCTTTGGAGCCTCTCGTGAATGTTTTCACAAAAGGCCCTATCTAGTTCTCACGAATGGAGTGACTGATCAGCATGGATTGGCGTAATCGCGCAGCCTGCCTCGACAAGGACCCGGAGCTCTTCTTCCCAGTCGGCAACACGGGACCAGCACTTCTGCAAATCGAGGAAGCCAAAAGCGTCTGCCGCCGCTGCCCCGTAGTGGACACCTGCCTGCAGTGGGCGCTGGAGTCCGGACAAGACGCCGGCGTTTGGGGCGGTATGAGTGAAGACGAGCGTCGGGCTCTCAAGCGTCGCGCTGCCCGCGCGCGCCGCGCTTCCTAGACCTCAAAAATAATAAGGAAGGCCGCTGACCATTGGTCAGCGGCCTTCCTTATTTAAGCATGAATGTCGGAGCGCTCCCCAGTGTCACTGGGGAGCGCTCCGACCCCTTAGGTGCGGGCCAAATTCAACACGATCTCGACGGCGGTTCCCCCACCGTCGCGATGGCTCCACTGGATTGATCCACCGAGTTCGCTCGTCACCAATGTGCGCACAATCTGTAAACCCAAGCCTTCGGTGTATTGACCGTCCGGCAGACCAACGCCGTCGTCGGCAATGGTCACGGTCAAAAATTCGTCATTTCCGTCTCCATCAGCCCGATCAGCCAAGAGCCATACCGTTCCTGTGCGCCCTTCAAGACCGTGCTCCACGGCATTGGTGACCAACTCGTTGATAACCAGGGCCAAAGGAGTCGCGAAGTCGCTGGGCAACTCGCCAAACATCCCTGAACGTTCCGTTCGTACTTGCTGGGACGGAGATGCCACCTCGGCAGACAACCGGAACTGCCGTCCGATCAACTCATCAAAATCAACGCTCTGCGTCAGCCCCTGGGACAGGGTTTCGTGGACAAGTGCGATGGTGGCCACGCGCCGCATCGCTTGCTCCAAGCCCTGCTTCGCTTCGTCACTGACCATACGGCGGGATTGCATTCGCAGCAGTGCTGCCACAGTCTGAAGATTGTTTTTCACCCGGTGATGGATTTCCCGGATGGTGGCATCTTTGGTAACGAGTTCCATTTCCCTGCGCCGCAGTTCCGAGACATCGCGGCACAGGACGAGGGCACCGAAACGGTGTTGCTCGTCGCGCAAAGGAATGGCCCGGAGGGAAAGGCTGACCCCACGCGACTCAATCTCACTGCGCCAAGGCATCCGACCAGTGACAACCAAGGGCAGTGTCTCATCCACCATCCGGCGGTCTTTGAGGAGCCCGGCAGTCACTTCCGCCAAGGACCGACCCTCCAGCGATTCAACTTCCCCGAGTCGCCTGAAGGCTGACACCCCGTTGGGGCTCGCGTACTGCACGATGCCTTCGGCGTCCAGCCTGATGAGGCCATCCCCCACACGTGGCGCCCCACGGCGGGATCCAGTGGGCGATGCGAAGTCGGGCCACAGTCCCAAAGTTCCCATGCGCAGAAGGTCATAGGCACACTGACGATACGTCAACTCCAGCCTTGAGGGCATCCGGGAGCTGGAGAGATCCATGTGGGATGTCACTACGGCCAGCGTCCTGCCGTTTCGCACCATGGGAACAGCTTCGACACGCAGTGCCATCTCGCTGCTCCAGCTCGTTTCGCTGGAACGTTCGATCGCGCGGCTGTTCCATGCCTTTTCCACCAGCGGGCGAAGATCGGAACGAATGCCCTCCCCCACGAAGTCCGCGTGAAACACCGTATGTGATGTCGACGGACGGACGTGGGCGAGGGCAATGTAACCGAACTCCGGGTGCGGGAACCACAATGCGAGGTCCGCGAATGCCAAGTCGGCGACCATCTGCCAGTCACCGACGAGGAGGTGCAGCCATTCGGCATCTCCAGGCCCGAAATCAGCGTGTTCCCTGATGGGGTCTGTAAAGATTGCCACTGCACCTCCATTTGCAACGCCGGGATTCCCCTAGCGTCGAACGATTGACCTCAAGAGCCTTAATGCTACCGACAGTGAAGCCATGTCGTCGGCTTCGAGCGCGTTGACCTCGTCAAACATGGTCTTGGCCCGGCCCAGTTGCTCGGCATTCTGTCCTTCCCACGCCTTCAGGCGATCTTCAGCCGAGGTGCCGGCCTCCGTCGACTCAAGGACCGACGTTGTCATATCCGCGACCGTTGAGTACAGGTCATCACGAAGGGCGGCCCTGGCCAACGCCTGCCAGCGGTCATCACGCGGCAGGGAACTGATCCGTTCCAGCAGCGAATCGACATGGAAGCGGTTGAACACGGTGTAGTAGACGTGAGCCACGTCTTCGACACTGCCGCCACCGGTCTGGGCAATCCGCGCGATATCCAACAGCGCGTAACTCTCGAACAACTCCGCCCACCTGTGGGCAAGGTGTTCGGGCAAGTCCCAGCCACGTGCCTTCTCAAGCCACCCTGAGATGCGGGTTTTGTCCTCGCCCCGGAGGTAGTCCAGCAGCTTGGCCCGCAACGGGGCCATCATCGGCTTGAACGATTCCACCACGGTTGAGATCGGTTGGGATGCGATCCCTTGCCCAAGAACCCATCGCACAGCCCTGTCCAGCAGACGGCGGATGTCCAGGTGGACTTCACTCCAGTGTTCTGTCGGGAAGGAGGCTGGGAGCGCGTTCAACTCCGCCACCATGGGATCGAGGTCGTAAATTTCGCGCAGCGCCACAAATGCCTTGGCAACTGCTACCTCATTTGCCGATGTTTCTTCGATGGCCCGGAAGGCGAACGTGATACCACCCAGGTTGATGATGTCATTGGCCACGACGGTGGCGATGATTTCGCGGCGCAGCGGGTGGGTGTCCAGCTCGGCGTCGAACTTCTCGCGCAATTGCTTCGGGAAGTAGTTACGGATGGTGTCCGCAAACCAGGGATCGTCAGCAAGGTTGCTGTCCCGCAGTGCTGCACCGAGTTCGATCTTGGCGTAGGCCGCCAGAACTGCCAGTTCCGGGGACGTCAAACCTTGGCCCTGCTCCAACCTTGAACGAAGCGTCTCCGTGGTGGGCAAGGCTTCGAGATCACGCTTGAGATCGGCGGACTTCTCCAACCAGTCCATCAGCCGCTCGTAGCTTGGACTCCACTCGGCAACCCGGGTCCGGTCATTCAGCAGCAGGATATTTTGGTCGATGTTGTCCTGAAGGACGAGTCGCCCCACCTCATCGGTCATATCTGCCAGGAAAGCAGCCCGTTCATCGGCCTCAAGCTTGCCGGCGGCCACCATTCGATCCACAAAAATCTTGATGTTCACTTCATGGTCGGAGCAGTCCACCCCGGCTGAGTTGTCGATGGCATCCGTATTGAGGATGACTCCTTGCAGTGCGGCTTCAATACGCCCACGCTGCGTCAATCCAAGGTTTCCACCTTCTCCCACAACCTTGACCCGCAGGTCGCGCCCATCCACACGGATGGCGTCGTTGGCTTTGTCGCCAACGGCCGCGTGGGTCTCCGTGCTGGCCTTGACGTAAGTGCCGATGCCGCCGTTATAGAGGAGATCAGCGGGCGCCAGCAAGATCGCGCGAAGCAGCTCCGGCGGGCTCAGCTGCGTGGTGCCTTCGGGGAGGCCCAGTGCTTTTCGGACCTGGTCAGAGACGGGGATGGTCTTCGCATGGCGCGCGTAGACGCCTCCACCTTCACTGATCAGTGACCGGTCATAGTCATCCCAGGAAGACCGGGGCAGTTCAAATAGCCGCTGCCGTTCCGCGAAGGATGCCGCGGCGTCGGGTGTGGGATCGAGGAAGATATGGCGATGGTCGAATGCGGCCAGCAGACGGATGTGCCGGGACAGCAGCATCCCATTGCCGAAGACGTCGCCGGACATGTCGCCGACGCCAACTACCGTGAACTCTTCGGTCTGGGTATCCAGATCGAGTTCACTGAAGTGCCTCTTGACTGATTCCCACGCCCCGCGTGCCGTAATACCCATGGCCTTGTGGTCGTAGCCCACCGACCCGCCGGAGGCAAAGGCATCGCCCAACCAGAATCCGTACTCGGCCGCGAGTCCGTTGGCGGTGTCGGAGAAGGTGGCGGTTCCCTTGTCGGCTGCCACCACCAGGTAGGAATCATCGCCATCGTGGCGAACAACGTCCGACGGCGGGACAAGCCTTTCGCCGTCCGCTGACGTCACGAGGTTGTCGGTGATGTCCAGCAAACCCCGGATGAAGGTCTTGTAGCTCTCAATACCTTCGGCCATCCATGCTGCCCGGTCAACTGCCGGGTTGGGCAGCTTCTTCGCGAAGAACCCACCCTTGGCACCCGTAGGAACGATCACGGCGTTCTTGACTGTCTGGGCCTTCACCAAGCCCAGGATTTCCGTGCGGAAGTCTTCCCGACGGTCCGACCAGCGGAGACCGCCGCGGGCTACCTTCCCAAAGCGCAGGTGCACGCCTTCAACCCTGGGTGAGTAAACCCAGATCTCGTACATGGGGCGGGGGAAGGGCAATCCGTCGATCGACGTTGGATCCAGCTTGAAGCTGAGGTATTCCTTGTTTTGGAAGTAGTTGGTCCGCAGGGTGGACTCAATCAGGTTCACGAAGGTACGCAGCACGCGGTCAGCGTCCAGTGTTGCCACCTGTTCAATGGACTCGGCGAGGGCTACCCGTGCTGCAGCCTGGCGTTCCGGCCGAAGATCCTCCGGAACAGTGGGGTCGAAGCGCGCAGAGAAGAGTGCGTTAAGTCCGCGGGCAACGTCGGGGTTGCCCAGAAGAGTGTCCGCGATGAAACCGAACGAATTGGTGTTGCCCATTTGCCGCATGTATTTGGCGTAGGCACGGAGGACCACAACTTGGCGCCAGTGCATGCCCTCACGCAGCACCAGCCGGTCAAAGTTGTCCGACTCGACGGATCCTGTGACGGCTGCTCCAAAGGAATCACCCAGAAGTTCCCCCGTAGCGAGCGGATCGACGCCGGCGGGGTATTTAAGCCCGAGGTCGTAGAGGAAGAAGTCGCGGTGATCTGCGGTTTCGATCTCGAAGGGACGTTCATCCAGAACTTCAAGACCAAGATTGTGGAAGTAAGGGAGGATCTGGCTCAGGCTCTTGGGCTCCATGAGGTAGAGCTTGACGCGGGCGTCCTCCTCCAGAGCTTCTCCGGCACCTTCTGGAAGATACACGTGAACCCCAGGTTTGACATGCCTGGTTGCTTCACCGGCTCGCTCGGCCTGTGCCCCATACTTTTCGAAGCGTTCGATGTCCTCCAAGGCGTCTTCAACTTCATAGTCCACCCGGTAGCCTGCGGGGAATGCCTCTGCCCACAGGGCAGACAGCACATCGGCACTTTCTGCCGGGCGGTGCTCACGGAGGACCTCGGCGACTCCTTCGCTCCAGGAGCGGGACGCCCTCATCAGCCGGTGTTCAAGCTCAGCAACATTGACTTCCGCCAGCTCAGCGGTGCGTGGGAGGCGGATCCTGAAGAAGACACGTGCCAAGGCAGACTCAGTGATCCGGGCCTCGTAGTCGATGCTCTCGGCCTGGAACGTTTCCCGGAGTTCCTGTTCGATCCGAAGGCGAACGCTGGTGGTGTAACGATCACGGGGCAGGTACACCACCGCAGACATGAAGCGACCATAAATGTCAGGCCGGAGGAACAACTTTGTACGGCGACGTTCCTGCAACCGCTGGATACCCGTGGCAGTAGCAGCCAGGTCCGGAATCTCGATCTGGAACAGTTCGTCGCGCGGGTACGTCTCGAGGATACCCAGGAGGTCCTTGCCGGAGTGGGAGTCAATAGGGAACCCAGCGTTCCGCAGGACGGCGTCCACCTTGTCCCGGACAATAGGGATGTTGCGCACAGAACCGGTGTAGGCACTTGTTGCAAAAAGCCCGATGAATCGCCGTTCCCCATTGACGTTGCCCTGGGCGTCGAAGCTCTTGACGCCGATGTAGTCGAGGTAGGCAGGCCGGTGGACAGTCGATCGGGAATTGGCTTTGGTGATTACCAGTGCCCGCTTTTCCCGGGCGCGCTTCCGCCCGGCGTCCGTAAGGTGCTGGACCTGACGCGTGGTGTCCCCTGCGCGCAGAAGCCCAAGACCGCTGTCTTCACGCAGTTGAAGGACGTCCTCGCCGTCCTGGTCTACGAGGTCGTACTCGCGGTACCCGAGGAAGGTGAAGTTGCCGTTGTCCAGCCAGCGCAGAAGATCCTGTGCCTGCCGGAGTTCGGCGATCTGCTCGGGGTGGGATATGCCCCCAAGGGCTTCTGCCAGTTCCAGTGCTTTGCTGCGCATCTTGGGCCAGTCCTCGACTGCTGCCCTGACATCGCCGAGGACACGGTGCAGTCCTTCGATCAGTTCTGCACGGGCGTCGTCGTTGACACGGTCAATCTCCACCGCAATCCACGACTCCATGTGCGACGAGTTGTCGCCGTCGCCCAGGAGGTGCGCCACGCTTGGCAGGGCCGCAGTATCACCGCTGGAGATCCCGACGTTGGAAGGAACCCGGGAGATGTTACGGAGCTCCCCGGATACGCGGTCGCGGGTGATCACAAACAAGGGGTGCATGACAAGCCGGATCGCGCAGTTCTGGCGAACGAGTTCTGCATTTACCGAGTCCACGAGGAAAGGCATATCGTCCGTGACGATGTACACGACGCTTCGGTCCGCTTCACCGGCGATTTCGACGACGGCGTTCCCCGGCGTCCGGGACTGCGCGACTTTCTTGTGATTCGTTGCCCGCGAGATCAGCAGCTCAGGCGAATACGCACGGGCATCCTCCTCTGCGAGGTGTTCATAGTAGTCACCGAAGAACCCTTCACGGACAACTGCTGCATCGGACCGATCCTCCACGCTGGATCCTGACGACATCTACAAACGCCTCCATCACATGTTGATTGCTGCGACTCTGCAGCCCACATTTTGAGCCTAGCGCTTAAGCAAGCGGACGGCTCTGGTACTTCGGCCAAAGGAATTTCGTTTTTGCTGGACAGGCGCACAGACCAAGTCTGCTATCGCGATCCGCAGCGCAGATTCAGGCGAAGTTTCAAGGAGGACCGAGCCGGAGAGCAAAGCGGCGTCGCAGGCCACTGGATCTGCCGGGAGGTAGGCATCAATCGCCATGCCGGGCCCGTACCGGTCCCAGGCTTCCGCCAGTTGCTGCTTGGGTGCGTGCCCAACGGCCGATCTCTTCACCTTGTTCAGCACCACACGGAGGGATGCTTGTGGAACGGCTGCTTGAAGGTCCGCCAGGCCCCGGACCAGCCTCGGTACTCCGATTGCGTCGGCTGCTCCCACCGCGAACACAACGTCAGCCATTTCCAAACTCCTGAGAGTGGCTGCGTTCCGCCGCGGGGCCATGGTGTCAAAGCTCAGTTCCTCATCTGATTCGAGGCAGAATCCGGTATCAACCACCACAACATCAGATACATGTTTGGCTCGTTCAAGGACCTGCGACAGCGCAGCTGCCCTCAGTTCCGTCCATCGATCCGCGCGTGTCGTCCCAGTCAGCACCCGAAAGGAGCCCTCTTTGGTGTAGACCGGGGTCGCCACGGCCTTCAAAGCACTGGGGTCGAGCATCCCCTGGTCCGCAAGCCTGCAGGCCTGGGCCAGTCCTGCGGCTTCGTCCAACAACCCCAGCACAGCAGAAACACTGGCACCATAACTGTCAGCATCGACGAGGATGACGGATTTACCCTCTGCTGCCAATTCGGCAGCGATGTTGACCGCCAGCAATGTCCTGCCGGGTGACCCTATGGGACCCCACACAGCAAATACCAGGCCTGAACCCTCCGGGGAGTCCTCCACAGTTTCCGGAGCGGGCATCAAAAGTGGTCCGCCTCCCGCATCAGCGAAACCTGCGTCCTGGCCCGCGCCCAGGCGGCCGCGCGCGTGCTCACGACCCACAGCCTCTGATATTTTTTCCGCGAGTGCAGACGGTTCTATTCCGGAAGCCGCCACAACGACTCCGATGGAGTCCAATCGCCGTACTTCGGCCGGGTCATCCGTCAGGGCCACGATCGTAACTCCAACAGCGCCAAGCCGATCCACCAAAGTCGTGGTCAATTCCTCGCAGCCCTCGGCGACGACGGCAGCCATGGCAAGGCCGCTTTGGCAGGCAGCCATCAGCTCAGCAAGCTCTGAACAACGGCGAACCACCGTTACCGGACCATGCAGGCCCTCCAGCCCGCCCACTACGGCCTCCTGGGCAGGACCCACAGTGACTACTGGAATACTCATGGGTTGAGGCCCGCAGGGTTCCACACGACGGAGATACTGGCCTTGTTTGCTTGAGCCCCCAACAATTTGGGCATCTGCTCATCCGTCACAAGAACCAGCACTTGAGTGGTCTTCGATGCCCCCAAGGCAGCGGCGCCTGAGACCACCTGGGCGATCTCCGCACCGGGCAGAAGCAGTTGCGGCTCATCGAAGGCTCTGCTCGCACCGGGCAAGGCAACCCAGACATCCACGCGCGCTCCCCCGACCGCTTGGGCAGGAAGTTCCCCTTCCACGGAAATAGCCACCGGTTTCCTGTTCAGGGCATCAGCTTTTCCCAGGCTTTCCTTTGGAACGAGCTGGTTTTTCGCCACCCGCTGCAGGGCTACCCGACCCTCAGGCAAGCCACCCTCCACAGTGACGTACCCGGACTCGACATCATCCAGGCGCACACTGACAATTGAGAGGTCGGCCACGGCGACCACCTGGCCGACTGCGATGTCTTCGCGTGCAGTGTAGACCTGCGTAGTCCTGTCAGCCGATCCAACCAAGGCGATGACGCCGGCAATGGACACAAGCACCAGCAGAATGCCGATGAGAAGCCGCGGGTCCTTCCACGATGGCTTCTTCAGTCTTGCTGCAGCGACCACTGTAACTTGAGCCATGTTTCTGCTACCCCCCGATGAGCTAAAGGCATGGTCGATGGACCCGCCCCCTCATTCTTACCGGCCGTTTCTGCGGGACAAAAGCCATCGACCTCAAAGGGGTCGAAACTGTGGATAAACACACCAAAGGGGAGCCAACGGTGGCAAAATGGTGCCATGCCCCGATTCCTGACTCTGGCGGATGTCGCCGAACAACTCCAAATCAACTCACCACAGGCCTACGCCTTGGTGCGAAGCGGCGAGTTGAAAGCCATCCAGGTAGGAGGTCGTGGACAATGGCGCATCGAGGAGACGATGCTTGAGCAGTACATCCAGGAGCGCTACGCAGAAGCAAGCCGCATGATCCAGGAAGCAAAAACCAAGGCGAACCAGCCCTAGGGGCTGCCCCGGAGGGATTATTCTCCGCCTGCCGAACAAAGGGCTGCAACAGCACTGAACGGGACGGTCATGACTGACGCCACGTTGCCAGCCCGCCGCACTTCACCGTCGCGGACCACAGCAATATCGAAGTGGTCCCTTCCGACCCTGTCGATGACGCCGTTGACCTTGACGCCGCCTCCGGCCCGCGTGCTCAAATGAACAACCACGGCGGACCTGTCCCTGGCCAATGCCCGCAGGACTGAGGCGATCCCCGGCAACTGCCGGACCGTGGACACAGGCTTCAGGGCCAGCCTCCCCAGGCCTTGGAAGGTAAGCACAGCAGCCAAGGGCACCAGCCATTGCCGCGACCCCTCGGACAACACCAGCCACCCGGCACCCACGCGGCCCAGCACTCCGTGAATAATGTTGCCGTCAGCGAGGAAAAGCTTGAGCCCGGAGCCGGCTGCACCACGGAGGCGATCACCCAGTTCGATCCCCGCAAGCTCCATCCTGGCCCGCTCGGTGATCTCCGATTCCGCCTCCAGGGCACGCTCGGCAGAAAATTGTGCTTCCAAGTCGTCAAAGAGAGAGTCCCATCTCATGTAAGCAGACTAGGCTGCAACATATAGGCAGGGCGAATAATGCGTGATCCGGCACCCGAATTGGACAGGAAGCCCGGGACGTGCCCACAATAGGCCTAAAGATGTCAAAACGCATCAAAATGCATCAAACGAAGCTTTGGGGGCTTTGAATGGGAAGAACGTTACGGGGCGACGCCTGCCTCGCTGCAACGATTCTGGGGCTGGGGATACTGCTCGTCCAGGTGGGTGGCATGCTCCTTGCCCAGTGGCGGTCAGCCGATCACCATCATCAGAACTTCTCATTTGAGGACCTCCTCGGTATTGTCGCGAACGGCGCCGGCATAGCGCTGGTGGCATGGTGGGTCCTTTCCTTACTGCTTGCCGTCTTCGCGTCGCTGTTGCATCGGAGCGGGCGGGAGAGAGGGGCCAACACCCTTGCCAAGTTCAGCCCTGCCTTTATGCTGCGGCTTGCTGTAGCAGTGGTGAGTGTGAATCTCCTGGGCGTCACCATGGCGCAAGCATCGCCTCCACCCGCCCCCGGCTGGGCACCTACATCTGCGGGTGTGGAAACCTCTCCCCACCCGGAGTGGAGCCCGGAGCCCGCTGCCGGGCCTGTGTCTTCATCACAGACGTCCATGGCCGACACCACAACAGGTAGGGGCGATCCGCGCTGGAAGCCTCAAGCACCCGCACCTGAACCTGGGCTTCTAAGTCGCCCTTCGTCCAGGCAAGAGATCTCCCATGACGACGCCGGCGTCGTCGTGAAGGCAGGAGACTCCCTGTGGTCGCTTGCAGCATCGCGGCTTGGTCCCTTTGCCACGGACGTGGAGGTCGCGCTGATGTGGCCTAAGTGGTATGCCGCAAACCTCACCGTCATCGGCGGCGACCCTTCAGTGTTGACTCCTGGTCAGGTCTTGCGGCCACCCGCACCTGACTGACAGTACGGGTCACCCGACCCTCCGATTTGTCGGCCCACTCAGGGGCCGTATCACCGCACCAACCAAGTTCAGCGTCATCCCAGCAGAAGCCACCAGAACAGAGTGTCCCCACGCTCCTGTTCATGTAGTGAATGCCTGAGGTGTATGACCATGACCGTTGCGACTGCAAGCCGGCCCGCGGGCCGACAGAGCACCCAACGAACATTGTCCGGCTACGGTTCGAGCGGTTCGGACATCGATGTTCGGCTGGTTGCGCGCAGTATTGCGCAGGCAGCTTTGGAAGTCCTGGCCGGAACGCGTGCTGTGAGCCAGCTTTCCCGTTCCCTCGACCCTGACTGCTATGTCGCTCTTCAACATAGGGCGGCCCTCACCCGCAAGCACGCCGCCAGAGTCCGGGGGAACCTGCAACCCCACCGCAGCCCCATGGTCCGCTCCGTTCGAGCCTGCTCCATCTCCGAGGACATTTGCGAAGCAAGCATTGTGGTTGCGGAAGAACTCAGGTGCCGGGCTGTCGCCATGAGGTTGGAACGCTTGGACGGCGTGTGGCGGGTTACGGCCCTGGAGATCGGCTAGACCTGGCGAATCCATCTGCAGACAACAAAAAGGGTGGACTCCGGACTTTTAGTCCGGAGTCCACCCTTTTGAGTTACAGATATTCGTGCCTGGCAGACCACTGAAATGGCTATCGGCCCGCCGTACGGTGTTGGGTCAGCGACGCTTCTTTTTAGCCGGCTTACGCTGCTCCTGGGCCGCCGCCTTCGCTGGGTTGCCGGATCGACCGGAAGCGCGGCCTTCGATGCGTGTTTGGGTAGCACCATCTTCGCCAGGGGCCGTGTACTGCAACTGGGCCGGCTTTTCCGGTGCCTGCAGACCCGCCGCCCGGATCTGGGGTTCATGATGTTCGGTATGCGCCCCAGCGGCGGTATCGTCGGCCACAACAACGTCTTCGGCGGGTGTTACCTCCACCTCCAGGTTGTAGAGGAAGCCGATGCTCTCTTCACGGATGGCTTCCATCATGCTCTGGAACATCACAAAACCCTCGCGCTGGTACTCCACCAGGGGATCGCGCTGGGCCATCGCCCGGAGACCAATACCCTCCTTGAGGTAATCCATCTCATAGAGATGTTCCTGCCATTTCCGCCCCAGAACAGAAAGCACAACACGACGTTCGAGCTCGCGCATGCTCTCAGAGCCAATGGCCTCCTCGCGGGCCTGGTACACCAGCCGGGCATCCGAGAGGATCTCCTCTTTCAGGAACTCGGCAGTGACGCGTGACTTTCCGCCGGCTTCCTCAATGATTTCATCGGGCGTCACGGTTGCCGGGTACAACGTCTTCAGATTGGCCCAGAGCTGGTTGAAGTCCCAATCGTCGCCCGTTCCCTCTGCAGTGGCAGCCTCGATGAGGGCGTTGATGGTGTCTTCAAGGAAGTACTGGACCTTCTCGTGAAGGTCGTCGCCTTCAAGGATGCGACGGCGGTCGCCATAGATCGCTTCACGCTGCCGGTTAAGGACGTCGTCGTACTTGAGAACGTTCTTACGCTGTTCGGCGTTGCGCCCTTCCACCTGGCCCTGCGCCGACGCGATGGCGCGGGAGACGAGCTTGGATTCAAGGGCAACATCATCCGGGACCGAACTGTTCATGAGACGTTCGGCCGCACCTGAGTTGAACAACCTCATGAGGTCGTCCGTCAGCGACAGGTAGAAGCGCGATTCGCCCGGGTCACCCTGGCGCCCTGAACGGCCTCGCAACTGGTTGTCGATCCGGCGGGACTCGTGTCGCTCGGTACCCAGGACGTATAGCCCGCCAAGGTCCAAGACCTCTTCGTGTTCATCTTTGACCGCCTGCTTGGCTGCCGAAAGGGCCTCGGGCCAAGCGGCCTCGTACTCTTCCGAGTTCTCCTCGGGATCGAGCCCTCGCTTTGCCAGCTCTGCAATGGCGGTGAACTCGGCGTTTCCGCCAAGCATGATGTCAGTACCACGACCGGCCATGTTGGTGGCAACAGTGACGGCACCTTTTCGTCCGGCCTGCGCCACGATGGACGCTTCACGTGCGTGGTTCTTGGCGTTCAGTACTTCGTGCCGGATACCTTCCTTGGCCAGCAGCTTGGAGAGATACTCGCTCTTCTCAACGCTGGTGGTGCCGACCAGCACAGGTTGGCCCTTCTCGTGCCTTTCGGCGATGTCCTGGACCACGGCGTCGAACTTCACGACTTCGTTCTTGTAGACAAGGTCCGGCTGGTCGATGCGCTGCATGTCACGGTTGGTGGGGATCGGGACGACACCCAGCTTGTAGGTGCTCATGAACTCCGCGGCCTCAGTCTCGGCCGTGCCGGTCATGCCGGCAAGCTTCGAGTACATGCGGAAGTAGTTCTGCAAGGTCACGGTGGCGAGAGTCTGGTTCTCCGCCTTGATCTCGACATTTTCCTTGGCCTCAATGGCCTGGTGCATGCCTTCGTTGTAGCGGCGGCCGGCCAGGATACGGCCAGTGTGTTCGTCAACAATCAGCACCTCGCCGTCGAGGATGACGTAATCCTTGTCCCGCTTGAACAGTTCCTTCGCCTTAATGGCGTTGTTGAGGAAGCCGATCAAAGGCGTGTTGGCGGATTCGTAGAGGTTTTGGATTCCGAGGTAGTCCTCCACCTTTTCGATACCGGCTTCGAGAACGCCTACCGTGCGCTTCTTTTCATCCACCTCGTAGTCGACTTCGGGCTGCAGGCGGAGCACGACTTTGGCGAATTCGCTGTACCAGCGGTTCGTGTCGCCCTGGGCAGGACCGGAAATGATGAGCGGCGTACGGGCTTCATCGATCAGGATGGAGTCGACCTCATCCACGATCGCGAAATTGTGGCCGCGCTGAACCAGTTCGCTGCCATCCCAGGCCATGTTGTCGCGCAGGTAGTCGAAGCCGAACTCGTTGTTGGTTCCGTAGGTGATGTCCGCAGCGTACTGCTGTCGGCGGACCGCAGGATCCTGATTCGAAAGAATGCAACCGCTGGTAAGTCCCAGGAACCTGTAAACCCGGCCCATCAGCTCGGACTGGTATTCGGCGAGGTAGTCGTTGACGGTGACGACGTGGACACCCTTGCCCGCCAGCGCGTTCAGGTACGCGGGGGCAGTAGCTACGAGGGTCTTACCCTCACCGGTTTTCATTTCTGCGATGTTGCCCAGGTGGAGTGCGGCACCGCCCATCAGCTGGACATCGAAATGGCGCATGCCCAAGGTGCGGGAGGAGGCTTCCCGGACAGCGGCGAATGCTTCCGGGAGGAGAGCTTCCAGAGTCTCGCCGTCCTGGTGACGGGACCGGAGATGGTCCGTCTCCTCACGGAGTTCGGCGTCCGTGAAGGACTTGAAGGAGTCTTCCAGGGCATTGATGGAATCGGCATAGTTCCGCAATTGCTTGAGTGTCTTTTTGTCACCCGTGCGGAGAAGTTTTTCGATTAGTGATGCCACGTGAAATTGCTCCCAGTCTCATGCTGCCGAATTCTGGCTGTTTCAGTCTACGGGAGAGACCAGCGCCACGTGGCCGCGTTCCCCTCTGAGCGGACTGTCCGCATGCAGCGGCCCGCCCCGGCCATCAGCGCGGTCCGCGACAGCCTGGGTAAGAACGCCGGCGAGGTCCCCCACGGGCCACACCACTACCTCCTGCAGCCTGAGCCAGGCGCACATGAGTTCCAGTTCGGCAGCAAGCTCGACGGCGGTATCCGCCGGAGCGCCAACCTCCGCGAACGCCGAACGCACCAGGAGCTGGCCGGACGCACGGTCAGCCTTCAAGTCCACTCTTGCCACGACATCATCCCTGAGGAGGAATGGGAGAACGTAGTAGCCGAACTTACGCTTGGCCGCGGGGGTGTAGATCTCAATCCGGTAGTGGAAGCCGAACAGTTCCTCAAGACGCCGTCGCTCAAAGACCAGCGAGTCGAACGGGCTCAGCAGTGCACGCCCGACGGCCCTGCGTGGAATCCTGGCATTGACGTGTTTGTAGGTTTCCCTGTCCCAACCACGCACAGAGACCGGATGGAGGCGCCCTGCACGGACCAATCGCTGGACCGAGTCCGCTCCGGCTTTCAGGGGCGTACGGAAGTAGTCGGAAAAGCAGCGTACAGTGCCGATGCCATGTGCCTGGGCGGCCGCGTCCATCAGGCGGTCGAGCGCTTCTTCGGGAGTGCCCCCGGGCTGTGCCATGGCAGGAACAACCTTGGAGGTCAGGGTGTACTTGCGTTCGAATTGCTGTGTGCGTGAGGCGGCAGAAATCCGTCCCTGTTCAAACAGATGTTCAAGGACCCGCTTAACGATGTTCCAATTCCATCCCCAGTTGCCACGGTCAGCTTCCTCATTGTGTCCGAGCTCGGCCGTCAGTTCGGAGGCCGTCATGGGTCGTCCGGCTGTGAGTGCAGCAAGAATACGGCCTTCCATGTCCTGACGGACAAGGGGCTCAAGGTTGTGGGCGCCCACCCAGCCCCGCTTTTGCCACACCAGGAGGTCATGAAAGTGCTCCGGGCGGATAAAGCTTGCCTCGTGTGCCCAGTACTCCATCATCCTGCGGGGTTTCCGCCCGGCCATGGCATGGAGGATGCGGGGGTCGTAGTCACCCAGACGGGAGAAGAACGGCAGGTAGTGGCTTCGTGCCACCACGTTCACGGAGTCGATTTGGACAAGCTGGAGTTGGGCAAAGGTCCGGCCCACCGCCCGTGATGTCACGGGGCCGGCGGGCCGGGTCTTTGCCAATCCTTGAGCTGCCAATGCGATCCGCCGTGCCTGTGACAGGCTCAGCGAAGCGGTCATGGAAGTCCCTTCATGCAGGAAAAGTGGGCCTACTTGGCGGTGGACGCCTCATCATCGGAACGGTAAGCGTGGATCTTCTCTTCCACAGCCTCCTCGCCCGGTTCGCAGGTGGAGTCGAGGGTGATTACTCCGTAGGTCCAGCCATTGCGCCTGTAGACAACCGACGGCGCGTTGGTTTCCTTGTCCAGGAAAAGGTAGAAGTTGTGGCCAACGAGTTCCATATTGTCCACAGCGTCATCCAGTGTCAGGGAAGCTGCGGGGAAGACTTTCCGGCGGATCAGGACGGGTGAATCGCCTGCCGGAATATCGTTCTCGATCTCATAAGGAGAACGCTCGTCTGCGGTGGGAACGGATTCCTGGTGGTTGCTCGCCTCGACGTAGAGTGGTTCGCTCGCGCTGGCTGGCTCGAGTGTTGCGGTGGCCTCCCGCACGGCTTTCGGCGTGTGGCGTCCGTGGTGCACCTTTTTCCGGTCTTTCGCACGGCGAAGCCTCTCAAGAAGCTTGTTGTACGCGAGATCGAAGGCAGCGAATTTGTCAGCGGCTGTCGCCTCGGCACGGATGACGGGGCCGCGGCCCAGGACTGTCACTTCTACGGTGAGCTGGCCTGGCGTCTGGCGCGGGTTGGTTTCCTTGGAAACCTTTGCGTCGACTCGCTGGACCTTATCCCCCAGCGATTCAATCTTTGAGATTTTCTCGCCGGCGTATTCGCGAAAGCGGTCAGAAACTGTGAGATTTCGTCCGCTGATCATGAACTCCATGGTGCCCTCCAAATAACTCAGGTGACACGACAACGACGCTGGTGGGGGCTAGTCTGACGGACAGTCGAGCCCCTTTCCGAGCCGCTATCGACAGGTACATCTGTTCTTGGTACCCACAACCGACGTTAGTTCATCGCCACGCGTTATTCATCCTTTAGTCACTTATTTTTTGATTGAGTCTTAAGGACTTAACAGGGATCGCGCCTTGCACTGTTGAAAGCATAGGCTGGTGGCCTCGTGGCCGCGAGGACAACAGCCCCGCAGACCACTCCCCCCGCGGTTTCCACCGCCCTCATCGCTTCTGCAAGGGTGGCCCCGGTAGTGAGGACATCGTCCACGAGAATGCATCTCCTGCCCCTGATCTCTTTGCGAAATCGGCTTCTCACGCGCATGGATCCACGGACCCTGCTGGCCCGCGCACCTCGTCCCAGTCCTTTTTGCCCTGCGCCGGAGCCCCCTGTCCCCTTACCGGCGAGAGAATCGGCGGCCCGGGCAAGCAGGGTCTTGATGGAATCCCTGCTGATGTAGGCTGCCGGCGAACCGCGCCTCTTCTCAAGCGCGTCAAAGCTTGGGCATTCCGGCACCATGCCCCGCATCCGCAGGCAGAAAAGCAACAGGTGCAGCGGACTGAATCCCCGCATTCGGTACGCCCGGCCGCTGGTAGGAATTGGTACGAGGCACAATCCGGATTTGCCTCCGATGGCCCGTTCGACCGCTTTGCCCAGACATGGCGCCAAGACCCCGGCCAAGCGCCACTGGCCGAAGCGTTTGAAGGACAGGAGGCACTGTGCCAGCTCATCACGGTATGGGCCCGCGGCCACCACCCCGATCCTCGCTGTGCCATCCGTCTCCACCAATGCGGGCGATTCCCGTTCCGCGCGGAAGGGTTGGCTGCAGAGTTGGCGGACGCGCTTGGCGCAGCCGCCACATAACACGGTGTCCTCCGCTGAACAGCAGACACAATCCACCGGGACCAGCAGTCCCAGCAGATCGACAGCCGTACCCTGGAGCACCACCAGCAACCGGCCGAGCCCCCGTTGGTCCGGACCACGACGACGGGCCCGTACGGGATCCACCGGGTAGAGGTCCGGGTCGCGTACCCGCAGAGGCGGCCGCCCGCGTGTCCCGATATTGGGTTCGGGAGCAGCACCCTGGTCAGAGCCTCTCCCGACGACGGCGCCTGCCCCAACGACAGAGTCAGTCCCAGTCCCAATGCCTGGCGCTGTCCCCGTATCTGGTCTGATCATGTTGCAAGCCTGCGCGGACGCAGCCCTCGCCGGAAGCCACGTTGCACCCTATGTGGACATCCGGCACGATTTGACGGCAGCCTATCCGGGGAAGGCGGGTTCCGTGGGCCCTTTGAGTTGGAGCTCCCATCCGTTCCCGACCCGTTGGAACACCCCGGCCTCGGACTGCCCATAAATCTGCTCGGAGCCGTTCCCGGCACTGAGACTGGTCAGGCCGTCCCAAGGGGCCAATTGCTGCGGCTCGCCCGATTCGAGCGAAAGCAGCTCAGGAACCACGGTTCCTGTCGCCGATCCGGACATCACAGCCACTGTGGAACTGTTGACCCAGACTCCCTGGTCAGCGGATCCGGTGCTGACCAATGTGATGGGCGATGTGAGGTCCTTGGGCACGCCGTCGGCATTCCGGACTATTCCGGTGATCTGCACCGTTGACTTTCCGTTTGCTGCAGAAATGACCAGCGCCCTGGTCCCTTCCCTGGAAACCCTGAAGTCCTTCACGGTCCGCCCGGACAGCCAGGCAGGGGTGATGGTGACATTGGGAACGGCCATGCCAGGTGCAATGCCCGTCGGTTTGAAGGCCACCACTTCGGCAGCCCCGTTGGCGCCCGGCCCTGCGGTCCATACCCAGTCGTGTGGGCTGAATGATGGCCCCGTGAGCGTGCTCCTGGTAGTCAGCTGGCGCGCGGGCTGCCCGGGTTCGATTGCGTACAGAGTTGTCTTGTCACCATTGAGGAACGCGGCCGTTTGGGACACGGGGGACTCAGCCGGCGAGTGGGGACCCAATCCGGACACGGGTTGTATGTCCGGAAGCGGAGTCATCCGGTTGTTCTCATACCGCACCAAGTCGCCGTTGCTCACGGCAATCTGGCGTGCCGGAACGCTCTTGTCCACTACGGGAGGCAACACGGTGCCGTTGTCCTCAACCCGTACCAGGTCCTGATCCGCCCGCAGTTGGACGTTGATGACATCGGGCTGGTCACGGAAAGTCAATGCCAATTGGTTCTGCATCCTTTGGCGGTCCTCCGCCGAGGCATCAAACAGTTCTTTGGCAGAGAGGTCCACCTGTGCAGATCCGGACACGACCGGAACGGATTCCCGTGCGAGTTTTATGCCGGAAGGAAAGGCGCTGACAACTGCCCCCCGGAGGTACGGAGCAGGGCCGGCCAGCACGGCAGAAGTCATGGACTTGACCGTGTTCTTCTTGATGAACCAACGGTAGTCGGGCACGGCGTAGGTAAATGTGGGGTCGTAGAAGTAGATGGGGAAGGCCCCATAAATCACCTTGAACGTCTCTTCCGGTATGGCCGTCCCGTCGGGCACCTTGGAAATCCGCCATTGGCCTTCCACCTGCTCAAGAGTCAGCGGAATGGTCTCCTTGGTACCCGGCGGGAATTGCGTTGCCACGCCATCGGCATCCACCGAATAGGCGAGGTCCAATTCGTAGAGGTACTCGTTCTCCCCCGCTGCCTTGACTACCTGCGCCTCGCGAAAAACGATGGCTCGCTTGTCTGGTTTCCAGGTGACGGACTGTGCCTGCGTCAGGTACTGGCGGGCAACAGGGTAATCGTCCTCATAACCGCTGCCTGCCATGTAGAAGTCCTCGATCACAGTCTCCGGACTCGAACCCGCGCGCGGGGCCGCCGGAAAGAAGACCGGCGCATTGGGATTGCCTGCTCCCTCATCCTTGCTCTTGCCTACAGGACCGGACCGTGGAATCTGCGCACAGGAAGCCAGCAACACCATCAGCACCGCCAGGACTGCCACAACCGCCCGTGAACGCCGGAGACTTACCATGTTCAGTCCCCCTCCCCGAATGAGCCGTCATCAGCCGCAGCTTTTCCTGCAGCGGAGTGGGACGATTGCGGGGCACTTCCGGACTCTGTACCCAGGATGAGCATGTGCCGCTCACTTGCGGTGCCGGGGAATTCGATGTCAGCAGGTTCAAGCTGAAGCGGTGATTTCACGATGGTGCCACCTTGGCGAAGGGGCAGGGTCAACCGGAAATTGGAACCGGCCCCCTTGCGCCCCCAAGCCTGAAGCCAGCCGTTGTGCAGTTTGGTGTCCTCGGCGGCGATGGAGAGGCCCAAGCCGCTGCCGCCGGTGGTCCGGGCGCGTGCAGGATCTGCACGCCAGAATCGGTCGAAAACCCTTGCAGCCTCTGCCTGGGTCATTCCGATGCCGTGGTCCCTCACGGAGACTGCCACAGCGTCGTGGTTGGCCGCCACGGATATGTGAATCGGTTTGCCTTCTCCATGTTCCAGGGCGTTGAGCAGCAAATTACGGAGGATCCGGTCAATCCTCCGGGAGTCCATTTCCACCACGATGCTCTTTTGCCGGGCGTTCAGCCTAACCTCTGAGCCGTACTCTGCGGCGACAGGCGCGGCGCCGTCCATGACGTGGGAGATGACTTGGAAAATGTCCTGGGGTTCTGCATCCAAAACAGCTGCCCCGGCGTCGAAGCGGGAAATCTCCAGCAGGTCGGAAAGCAACGACTGAAAGCGCTCAACCTGGTGGTAAAGCAGCTCAGCAGACCGTTTGTTCATGGGGTCAAAGTCGTCACGGGCGTCGAAGAGGACCTCGGCAGCCATTCGGACAGTGGTGAGCGGCGTCCGCAGTTCATGCGAGACATCGGAGACAAACCGCTGCTGCATCTGCGACAAAGTGGCCAGTTGGGTGATCTGCTCTTGGAGGCTGGCAGCCATATGGTTGAACGAGGCGCCCAATCTCGCGACCTCGTCCTCGCCCTTGACCACCATGCGCTCCTGGAGCTGTCCTGCCGCAAGCTTTTCGGAGACCACGGCGGCGTGGCTGACAGGACTGACCACATTGCGTGTGACGTACCAGGCGATCGCCCCGATCATGAGGACCAGCGCTGCCCCGCCTGCCCAGAGGACGTTCTGGATTTCGTCCAACGTCTGCTGGGCGGTATTGAGGTCGTAGATGAGGTACAGCTCATAGGACGTGCCATTGAACGTCACCATGTTTCCGACCGCTATGCCGGGGCGGTCCTCATTACCGACGGGGAACTGGGTGGAGGCCCAGAACTGCTGCTTGCCGCCTTCCTGGACGGCCTTCCGCAACTCCGGCGGAATAACCCGGACCGTCAGTTGATCGGATGCACGTGACTCGACCCAGCGGTTGCGGGGCTTGGTCTGTTCAGGTTTCGCTTCAAAGACGTAGCGGCGTTGGATGACCGAACCGCGACCTTCAACGGCGGTCAAGGTGTCGTAAACCAGGGTGATGACGCTGGACTGATCGGTGACCTGCGCGCCGTCGAACGTGTCTTGAACCTGCTTGACGTTGTAGCGCGACTCGGATTCCGCTTGGGCCAGACGTTCCTGGAAAAGGTTGTTCGCGATCTGGTTGGACAGGTAGGCGCCCACGATTGCGAAGGATGTCACCGCCAGCAGCAAGGTGGTGAGGACTGTCCGGAACTCCAGTGAGCGCCGCCAGCGCCGGAGCACTGAGCGCCAGAGGTAGCGAATTCCCGGCCTGATCTGCCGGATGCCGAGGGATACCAGCCGGGAAACCCGAAGAACCAGGATGAGTCCGCGCCGCGTCCAGATCCTCGCCCGGGTAATAATCCACGGCAGGGTCCGCATGCTCCGTACCGGTGGCCCGGAGGACGCCGTTTGCTCCGGGGACGGTGAGGCGGACTCCCCACCGGACGGATCGGGGGACGGGGCAAGCGCCGGTTCGGAGGTCGTTGACTCAGCCGGTGTCATCTGGTGGACACCGGCCCCGTCCTGCCCCTGAGTATCAGGGCCCTCTCCTGCCGCGCCGGTCTTGCCGACCGGGGACTCAGGAACCTGCTTTATATCCGACACCACGCACCGTCAAAACGACCTCGGGCGCCTCCGGGTCGCGTTCAATCTTGGAGCGCAGACGCTGGACGTGGACATTGACCAACCGCGTGTCCGCGGCATGGCGGTAGCCCCAAACCTGCTCGAGGAGGAGTTCGCGGGTAAAGACCTGCCAAGGCTTCCGCGCCAGTGCCACCAGGAGATCGAACTCCAGGGGAGTCAGGGAAATCCGCTCGCCGCCGCGGGTGACCAAGTGGCCGGCGACGTCGATGGTCACGTCGGCAATGCGCAGGGTTTCGGGGGCCTTCTGATCGCCCGGGCGGAGCCGCGCACGAACACGCGCCACAAGCTCGGCGGGCTTAAAGGGCTTGGGCACGTAATCGTCGGCACCGGATTCAAGCCCCCGGACCACGTCGGAAGTATCGGACTTTGCCGTGAGCATGACGATGGGGACGTCGGACTCGCCGCGGATTTGCCGGCACACCTCGATGCCGTCGGAGCCCGGCAGCATGAGGTCCAGGAGCACCAAGTCCGGCTTGGAAGAACGGAAGACCTCCAGGGCCTGGCCGCCATCTGCGCAGAACACCGGCTCGAAGCCATCATTGCGCAAGACGATGCCAATCATCTCTGCGAGCGCTTCGTCGTCGTCAACTACCAGAATGCGTGCCTTCATAGTTATATATTCCCTTATCACCAAGTCTTTGTCCCGTTGGGCACGGCGCACGGCATGGCGCCCCAAGGGCAACTTCCACCGTACTGCACAACAGTGGCGGCCCATCTGCCATGGCTGGCCGGGCGTCAGGCTATGAGGGACGACGGCGGGACTATAGGCTGGGTGCCAAGGTCCGTATGGGGGACGTCGGATGCCGGCGCGCCGGGTCTTATGGGGAGGATATCGTGTCACAGCCAGAGCATGGCCACCATCCATCGCCGGGCAATCAGCCCGGGTGGGGGAACCAGCCGCAGTGGGGCAACCAGCCGCAGTGGGGCGGTCCCCCGGCATGGGCAGCTCCCCAGAGCGGTGGACCATATGGCCAGGGTCAACCGGCACCCGGTTGGCCACCGGTGCCTCCTTATGGACAACCCCTCTACGTCGCTCCCCCCAAGCCGGGCATAATTCCCTTGCGTCCACTGCAATTCGGCGAGATCCTGGATGGTTCGTTCCAGACAATCCGTCGCAATGCCGCTTCCATGTTTGGATCAGCACTGATCGTACAAGCACTCGGTGCGGTGTTCATCGGGATCGTCACAGTGGGCATGTTCCAGCTGTCAATGTCCTTTGAATCCGTCAGCACTGAGGCGGAATTCACCGAAGCCATGGGTCCCTTCCTGGCCATCATGGCCGGCACTTTGGGTGTCTCGGTCCTGATCGGTTTCCTTGGTTCGGTCCTTCAAGGTGTCCTGGTGGTGCCGGTGGCGCGCTCGGTCCTCAACCGGCGCACAGGCTTCAAGCAGATGTGGAAACTTGCCGGCCGAAAGATCTGGCCGCTGCTGGGCGTTGCACTCCTGCTGACACTCGGCGGGCTTTTGGCAGCAACTGCGGTGGTGGGGATTGCGGTGCTGTTGTTCACTGCCATGGGTCCCGGAGCCCTGCTCCTTGTCTTGCCTCTGGGCCTTGGATCGGTAGTGGCCTTCGTCTGGATCGGACTGAAGGTGATGCTGGCCCCCGCCGCGATCGTGGTTGAGCGGACAGGTGTCTACGGCGGACTTCTCAGGTCCTGGCAGCTGACCAGGAACAACTGGTGGCGGATCTTCGGCATCACCCTTGTGGTCGCCATCATGGTGGGCGTCATCGCCCAGATTGTCCAGATCCCGGCTTCCCTGGCAGCGGCGGCCATTGGCGAGGTGGTTACTCCCCACCCGGACGCTGAGTCGGTTGCTTCCACCCTGGTGATCACCACTGTGATTTCTTCAGCGATCGGCGCTCTGGTGGGGTCCGTGACGTTCGCTTTCCAAGCCTCGGTGTTCGCCTTGATCTATATGGATCTGCGGATGCGCCGGGATGGTTTGGACGTTGAGCTGATGCGGCTGATGGAAACCGGCGCCGATCCTGATGGCGTGCCGGGCGGCCCGCCAGCCCAAGCCGGAAACCCGGCGCAACCCGCAAACCCGGCGCAACCCGGATACCCGTCGGCCACCCTCCAAAATCCGCCGACCCAGCCCCAAGCCCCCATGTGGCCGCCGAACGGCGGGCAGTTCCCGTCTGCGCCTCCGTCCGGGCCACGGCCGCCGGCATGACCCTGAGGCTGTTGGATGCATCCACCACCGTGGCTGCCATGGAACCGCCCGTAACGCCGGACCGCGAGGAAGGTCGGCGCTGGGCGGCCGAAGAACTCTCCAAACCCCAATACCCGGACGCCCAACCTCCTTGGCTGGAGCAGTTATGGCGCGATTTCCTCGACTGGTTGTCGTCCTTGGATGGCGACGGGATGGGCCAGGGACCAGACCTTGCTGTTCCACTGATGATCGCTGTGGCGATTGCGATCATCATCGCTGCGGTTGTTGTGGTCCGGCCCAGGTTGAATGCTCGCCGAAAAGCCGCTGCAGTGGACATCTATGGGGATGACGACAGTGTGGATTCGGAAGGCTACCGGAGGCGTGCGGCAACCGCGGCCGACCACGGCAACTACCCGGCCGCCGTCGTCGACCAGTTCCGGGCGCTGGTCCGTTCCGCGGAGGAGCGTGACATCATTGACCCGCGCGCCGGGCGGACAGCTGACGAAGCGGCAGGCCAGCTTGGACAGGTGTTCGGCGCCGCGCAGTTCCGGCTGGATGCAGCCGCCCGCCTTTTTGACGCTGTGCGCTATGGCGAGCAGGGTGCAACAGCGACTGACTACGAGGATGTTCGCGGACTCGATGCCGACCTGCTGGAGATGAAGCCAGACTTTTCCGGACAGGCACACACCGGATTCGCGGTGCCGAAATGACCACATCCATGGCGAAGGACAACATGGTCCAAGGCGAAGCCGCTGCCCTCCAGCAGCCCGCCGGCAAAGGTTTTCGCGTCTGGTTCCGGAAACATCTGGCATGGATCCTCATTGGCGCACTCTTGGCCGGCTTAGTGACCTACTTGGTCGTCTCGAGTGTCTCGGGCGCCAAGGATCCGCGGCCGCTGTCCTCCCGGAATCCGGCCCCGGATGGCGCCATGGCCTTGGCCGAAATACTGGGGCGCCACGGCGTGGCAGTGACAGCTACGGACACCCTGGCGGAGACCATGGATGCCTTGGCCGACCGGGATAACGCCACGGTCCTCCTCTACGACCCCCGCGGCTTCCTCGACCGGGCACAGTTGGAAGGCATCACCGATGCCGCGGACCACGTGGTGCTGGTCAGTCCGCGCCTCAGGACCCTCAACGCACTGGAGCAGGACTTCAGGCCCGGCGGCGTGGTTCCTGAATCAGCGAAGAGTCTCGAACCCCGCTGCGACCAGGACGATGCCGCAGCGGCGGGCACGGTCTCGGCCCAGGGCTTCATCTATTCAGGACCCGTAGTTTGCTACCCAGCCGCGGGGACGGCCTCGGGTCTCTATGCGGCATCCGGCGACGGCCGGGTGGTGGTCCTTGGCAGTACGGATGTGGTTGACAACCAGCACCTCGCCTCAGAGGGCAACGCAGCCCTCGCGCTCCGCACCTTGGGCAAGGATCAAAACCTTGTCTGGTACTTGCCCGGAGTTGGTGACCTCAGCGCGACGGATTCAACACCTACCCTGAACGAGTTGGCGCCCCGGTGGTTGGCGTTTGTGGGGCCGTGGCTGGGATTCGTGGCGCTCCTGGCCATTGTTTGGCGGGGTCGACGCCTTGGCCCGCTGGTTTTTGAGCCGCTCCCCGTTGTGGTGAAGGCTGCTGAGACCGCAGAAGGCAGGGCGCGTCTCTATCAGGACTCACGGGCAGTGGGGCGCGCGGCCGAGAATCTCCGGGCGGGCACGTTGGCCCGCTTGGCGCGGCACTTCAACCTCGGGGCGGATGCCACCCCGGAGGCAATTGGGGACGCCTCAGCCAGACATGTGGAGCGGCCCGCTTCAGAAGTCAGGTCGGTGCTGCTCGATATCCGGCCGGAGAACGAAGGACAACTGGTGCAATGGGCACAACAGATCGAACGAATCGAACAGGAGGCGACCGCCCGATGAGCAGCCAGCCGAACAGCTACACAGACAGCAACAGCCAACCCACCGGTGGTGTCCCGCCCCAGCAGGATGTCCGCCACCAGGATGTGCCCCACCAGGGCTTGCCGCAGCAGGCTGTGTCGCAAGGAGGCGATCCCTCAGGGAACGGGCACCGCTCTGCGCCGGAGGACCCCGCCCGGCAGTCGCTGCTGAACGTCCGCGCCGAAGTGGGCAAAGCCGTAGTAGGCCAGGATCCTACCGTCACCGGTATGCTTATTGCGCTGCTCTGCGGGGGCCACGTCCTCTTGGAGGGTGTCCCAGGCGTGGCCAAGACCCTGTTGGTGAGGGCGTTGTCCACGGCTTTGAGCCTGGATACCAAACGTGTCCAGTTCACCCCCGACCTCATGCCGGGTGACGTCACAGGATCGTTGGTCTATGATTCCCACACGTCGGAGTTCACTTTCCGCGAAGGCCCAGTCTTCACCAACATCATGCTCGCGGATGAAATCAACCGTACCCCTCCAAAGACCCAGGCGTCCCTCCTGGAAGCCATGGAAGAGCGCCAGGTTTCCGTGGATGGCGTCTCCCGCCCGCTACCGAGCCCGTTCATCGTGGCGGCGACGCAGAACCCAGTGGAGTATGAAGGCACATATCCCCTCCCCGAGGCTCAACTTGACCGGTTCCTCCTCAAACTGACCATGCCTTTGCCCGGAAGGGCCGAGGAAATCGAGGTCATCCGGCGCCACGCAAGCGGCTTCGATCCGAGGAACCTTGCCGCAGCCGGTGTGCGTCCGGTGGCCGGCGCCGCTGAGCTTTCCGCCGCCCAGGCCGCAGTAGCCCACGTAGCAGTGGCCCCGGAAATCCTGGCGTACATCGTTGACGTTGTCCGTGCCACCAGGTCCGCGCCGTCCTTCCACCTCGGGGTCTCCCCCCGTGGTGCCACAGCGCTGCTCAATACGTCCAAGGCCTGGGCCTGGTTGTCCGGTCGGACTTTTGTCACCCCGGACGACGTCAAGGCTTTGTCTTTGCCATGCCTGCGGCACCGCGTTGGCCTTCGACCGGAAGCCCAGATGGACGGCATCCAGGTGGATGATGTCCTCGGCAGTATCCTGGCGTCCGTTCCGGTGCCGCGGTGAGTTCGGGCTTGCAGGTTGGTTCGGGCTTGCAGGTGGGTTCGGGCTTGCAGGTGAGTTCGGGCTTGCAGGTGGGTTCGGGCGCACGGATGACTTCCGACGCGCGCTTGACCGAGGCGGCCTGAATGGCCATTACGGGTCGATTCGTGGTCATTGCCTTGGCCGGCCTCATTCCGCTGGTGCTGTTTCCGACTTGGAGCACAGTCCTGTTCGTTACCGTGGGTTTGTTGCTGTTGCTGGTCCTTGACCTGCTCCTGGCTGCGTCACCGGCACGTCTCGGCTTGGAGCGCCAGCACCCGGGAAACGTGACGCTGCAGGGCCAGGTGGAGACTGTGGTGACAGTTGCCAACCCCACCCGGCGGACGCTGCGGGCGAAAGTCAGGGATGCATGGCAGCCTTCTGCCGGCGCCATCGACAATGTTCAATCCGTGGTTGTCCCCCCGGGCGAGCGGCGACGCATGAGGGTGGCCTTGGTTCCCCGGCGCCGCGGTGACCTGGACAGCCCTCATGTCACCATCAGGTCCCAAGGGCCACTCGGCCTGGCAGCCAGGCAGCGCACGCGTGTGCTTCCCGGACATCTGAGGGTCCTGCCCCCTTTCCACTCCAAGCGCCATCTGCCGTCCAAGCTCCGAAAGCTCCGGGAACTGGACGGCAGGGCCGCCGTACAGATCCGTGGAGCCGGAACGGAATTCGATTCCCTTCGCGATTACGTGCGCGGTGATGACGTCCGCTCCATCGACTGGCGGGCTACAGCGCGCCGCACCTCCGTGGTGGTGCGCACCTGGCGCCCCGAACGCGACAGGCGTGTGGTCATTGTCCTGGATACATCCCGCACCGCTGCCGCCCGAATCGAGGACGAACCCCGCCTCGATACCGGCATTGAAGCGGCGTTGCTCCTTTCCGTGCTGGCCGAACGCGGAGGGGACCGCGTTGACTTCCTCGCGTACGACCGCAGGTTGCGTGCCAGGGTCGAGTCGGCATCCAAAAGCAACTTGCTGGGCCAGCTGGTCCAGGCCATGGCCCCGTTGGAGGCAGAACTGATCGAGCTGGACTGGCAGCAGATTCCTGGACAGGTGAGGGCGGTCTCGGCGCACCGATCGCTGGTGGTGCTGTTGACAGCGCTCGACGGCGGCGCCCCCGAAGAGGGCCTGCTCCCCACGGTGGCGCAATTGTCCCGCCAACATGTGGTGGTGGTGGCATCGGTCAGGGATCCCCTGCTCGCGGCCATGAAGGAGGAAAGGACTACGGCAAGCCAGGTATTCCGGGCCGCGGCGGCTGAACGCGCCCTGTTGGAACGTGCTGCGGTCACGGCCCAGCTCCGGCAGCTGGGCGCCGAAGTGGTGGATGCCGAACCACTTGACGTCCCACCCCTGCTTGCTGACACCTATATCCGGCTCAAAGCGGCCGGCAGACTCTAGTTCCCACCTCCAGAAAGGACTGCCATGAATGCGCCCATTTACCAGCTGGCACTCGGCGATGACTTCACCAAGCTGGCTCCCGAGCTTCAGGATTACTTTTCGCTGTCAGCAGGTTCCGGATTCTACGGGATAGGCGAAGGCGTCTTTGATGTGGTGGGCTGCCGGCAAAAATGGTTGCGGCCCCTGCTTGCCCTCACGGGCAGTGAGGAAGCATTCTTTCCTGAATACGGCGAAGGCATCCGGTTCCGGATCGAGAACCACGCTCATGTGGATCCCTTTGGACGCCCAGCCCTTACAGCACGGCGGGAGATCTACTTCCCCTCAAAGACGCGGCTGTTCCACGATACGACGAGTGCCATAGTGTCCGGTCCCGGACAGGGCAGCAACAAGCAGCGGGCCCGCCTGGTGGACCACGTGGGACGGTATCGGCGGCTGGTGACGGATCTGGATGTCAGCGTCACCGCCGAGGGCAGGCTTCGTGGTGTTTCCAAAGCGAGCCGACTGCTTCTGGGGCCTTTGCGGATTCCATTGCCGGCTGCCTTGGACGCACGTGCTTACGCCGAGCAATGGTGGGACAGCTCCGAGGGCAAACACCGTATCCAGGTCAAGGTCATCCAGCCGCAGATTGGGTTGGTACTGGTCTATGCCGGACGCTTCGATTACCGGTTGGCTCCGTATCTGCCGGGAGCCGCCCCTGGTACGACCCTCCCGCGCTACGCAGAACCGGAGCGCTGGCAACAGCGGATCTGACGGGCCGCCCAGCGCCGGGCGGCCCCTCAGGCCTCTGCCAAGTGATGCCCGTCAGCCTTGCGCCATTTGGTCCAGTCCGTCGGCCACTTGGGTGAGTTTCGTCAATACGTCCATGGCCGCCGAAGGCGTGTAACCGGCAAGTCCCGTGGACGGGGTGACGCGCAGTCCAGCCAGGCCCGCTGCGGGCAGGCCAAGCTGGCGCCACGGCTTCCAGATACTCTCCACGATGTCCGAAGTCCGCGGCAGCTGGGCCTGCGGATCGTGGGTGGGCAGCGCACCGGCCCAAACACGCTTGCCGCTTTCCACGGCGGCGGCCAGCTGTTCCCACTGGCGCATGGTCAGCGCCCTCAGGGGGACGGCCAGGCCGTCTGCTCCAGCAGCCAGAATCCGTTCGATCGGCGCTTCGATCTCCGGCACGGACACCACGGCCTCGACGACGCCAGCCGCCTTAAGTGCCTCGATCACCAACCGCCAGGCCCCTGTGACCTCTTCACCGGAAACCGACCGCAGCGTTCTGTAACCGCTTGCAGTGGGGATGGTCCCGGCCATGACAGAGGCGATGTCCGGCTCGTCCACCTGGACCACAATGCCAGCGCCCGGCACTGCTCCGGAGACCCGGCGGATGTGCTCTCCCACGCCGGCGGCCAGGGACTCAGCAATGTCGCGGCGGGCGCCGTAGTCAAGCAGCGCGCGTTCTCCATTGTGCAGGTACAGATTGGCAGCAAGTGTCAGGGGACCCAATATCCGGATCTTGAACTCAGACGCGGAGACGTCCTCGGCTCCGGCTACGTCGGCCAGGATATTGATGTCCGTGGACAGTGCAGATCGTGCACGCTGGGCGTCCTTCCCAGGCCGGTCCACAAGCCGCCACCCGTGTGGCTGGACGTCGAGGGCCAGGTCCAGCAGCAGGGAGCCCGAACGGCCCACGGCGTCCGAGCCTACTCCGCGGTCCGGAAGTTCGGGCAGGAATGGAAGGTGGGGGTCACCGAGCTCGCCGCGGATGATCCGGCTTGCCTCGGCGGGATCGGTGCCTGGCCACGGTCCCAGAGCAGTTGCGCTGGCGCGCAGGTCATTCACTGGTGCCATGGATCAAGCCTGCCGGCTGGAAATCTGGTGATCCTCGGCAATTGCCTCGTGGTGGCGGATCACTTCGCTGATGATGAAGTTCAGGAATTTCTCTGCGAACGCTGGATCCAGATGGGCATCTTCGGCGAGACGGCGGAGGCGGGCAATCTGTGCCGACTCCCGGCCCGGGTCTCCGGCTGGAAGCTTGTGCGTTGCTTTGAGGATGCCTACCTTTTGGGTGGCTTTGAAACGCTCAGCGAGCAGGAAAACAAGGGTGGCGTCGATGTTGTCGATGCTGGACCGGATGGACAGCAACTCATCCATGACGGCGCGGTCCACTTGGCCGGCCAGGGAACTCGCTGCCGGGTTGAAGGAATCGGCGTCATCGGGAAGGGCATTGTTCTGCTCGGTCATGCACCCCAGTCTATGGTGCTTGCCGGTAGCGCCGCGGGTGTTACCTTCCCGTCCGGACACCAGGAAAGGCACGCCCCTGGCCACGGAACGTGCCTTTCCTTCCTTCCGGAATTCAGTTGCCTGGCCTAGCCGCCCAGCAGCGCCCGGTGGGCTTCCCGCCGTCGTGCTTGTTCGTCCGGGTCCGGCACCGGCAGGGACGCGATGAGCCTCTTGGTGTAATCGTGCTGCGGTGATCCCATCACGTGGTTGCCGATCCCCTGTTCCACCAGTTGGCCCTTGTAGAGCACGCCCACCCAGTGCGACAACATATCCACGACGGCGAGGTCGTGGCTGATGAAGAGCGCCGCAAAGCCGAACTGCTCCTGGATGTCCTTGAACAGGTCCAGGACTTTCGCCTGCACCGAAACGTCCAGGGCGGACGTCGGTTCGTCGGCGATCAGGAGACGCGGGTTCAGCGCCAGCGACCTCGCCAGGGAAGCGCGCTGCCGCTGTCCGCCGGACAGCTCGTGCGGATAGCGTTGCGCGTACGACGCCGGCAGCTGGACTGACTCGAGCAGCTCGCCGACCTTTTTCCTCGCCTCAGCCGCGCTCGGTTTGGTGTGGATCATCAAGGGCTCGGCGACGCACTCACCGATGGTGAGATGTGGGTTGAACGAGGCAGCCGGGTCCTGGAAGACGAAGCCGATCTCTTTTCGGAGAGGGCGGAAGGAGCGTTCCTTGAAGTCCAGCATCTCGTAGCCAAGTACCTTCAAGCTGCCACCCGTCACGCGGTTCAGGCCCGCAATGGCCCGGCCGATGGTGGACTTGCCGGAACCGGATTCGCCTACCAGGCCAAAGACCTCGTTCTCCGAGACCGTAAAGCTGACGTTGTCCACTGCCTTGAATCCATGCCTGCCGAAACGGCCGGGATACTCGATGGTGAGGTTCTTCGCCTCCACCAGGACCTTGCCGTCCTGATGAAGCCGGGCCCGGGCACCTTCGGAGGCTGAATGGCGTCCCAGATGCGGAACGGCGGCCAGCAGCTTCTTGGTGTAGTCCTCCCGGGGTTCCGCGAAGAGGACCCTGGAAGGGGCCTCCTCCACTACGTCTCCCTGGTACATGACCACGACCCGGTCCGCCAGGTCGGCCACCACGCCCATGTTGTGGGTGATCAGGACAATCGAGGTGCCATAGTTGTCCCGCAAATCCCGGAGGAGTTGCAGGATTTCCGCCTGCACGGTGACGTCCAGGGCAGTGGTCGGCTCGTCGGCCACGATCAGGCCCGGGTTCAGGGCAAGCGCGGCCGCGATGACAACACGTTGTTTCTGGCCGCCGGAGAACTGATGCGGATAATAGTTGACCCGTGTTTCAGGGTCCGGGATGCCCACCTTGCGCAATGCCTCGGTGGCCCGCTGTTTGGCCTCCTTGGCCGTGACGTGTTTGCCGTCCGTCGCGTGTGCCCGGATGCCTTCGGCGATCTGCCAGCCGACAGTAAAGACCGGATTCAACGCGGTGGACGGCTCCTGGAACACCATGGCAACATCCCGGCCACGGATCTTGCGAAGCGTGGATTTGCTGACGCTGATTACATTGTTGCCGTTGATCAGCACAGCCCCGGAACTGATGGCCGTTTCAGGAAGCAGGCCCAGTATGGTCTTGGCGGTCACGGTCTTGCCGGATCCCGACTCCCCCACGATCGCAACTACCTCGCCGGCTTTCACGTCAAGGCTGACATCCTTGACGGCGTGGACGTCCCCGCCGTCGGTGGCGAAGGTGACCTGGAGCCGGTCGATGGTGAGGACGGGCTGGCCGCTGCCGGCCTGGTCCGAAACGTGTCCAAGGTTGGTTGTCATGGCTTACCTGTTTCTGCCGGCGCAGACGCCGCTGTTGGTGCTGCGGGGGTTGCCGGGGTTGGTGCTGCCGGCGTCCCGCCCGCACGCTTGCGTCCACGGATCCGGGGGTCGTTGAGGTCGTTAATGCTTTCGCCAACCAACGTAAGGCCCAAGACGGTGAGCACAATGGCGATGCCCGGGAAGACACCGGTCCACCAAATCCCGGACGAGGTATCAGCCAGCGCCTTATTCAGGTCAAACCCCCATTCAGCAGCAGAGGTTGGTTCAATGCCGAAGCCCAGGAAGCCCAGCCCCGCGAGGGTGAGGATCGCCTCGGATGCGTTGAGGGTGAACATGAGCGGCAGGGTCCGCGTGGCGTTCTTGAAGATGTGACGCCCGATGATGCGCATGCTGGAAGCTCCCAGCACCTTGGCCGACTCGACGAACGGTTCAGCTTTCAGACGGATGGTCTCAGCCCGGATCACCCTGAAGTATTGCGGCACGAAGACCACCGTGATGGAGAAAGCGCAGGAGAAGATGCCACCCCAGAAGCTGGACTGGCCCCGGCTGATGACGATCGAGATGACGATGGCAAGGAGCAAGGTGGGGAACGCATAGATGGCATCTGCCACCACCACCAGGATCCGGTCCAGCCAGCCGCCGAAGTAGCCGCTGAGCAAGCCCAGGGCAACGCCGAGGAAAATCGACATGGCGACTGACACAACAATGACTGTGACAGCGGTCTGGGATCCCCAGACAACACGGGACAGGACGTCATAGCCGCTGACGGTGGTCCCGAGCAGGTGCTTGGCTCCTGGAGCTTCCTGGGTGGGGAAGGAACCGGAAGCATCGCTGAGCTGCGAGTAGCCGTAGGGGGCAAGCAGTGGCGCGAAGATACTGGTGAAGATCAGTAGTCCGGTCAGGACGAGGCCCACTATCAACATGCCGCGTTGGAGGCCAACGCTCTTCTTGTAATGGGACACGACGGGCAGCCTGGAGAAGAACGGCTGCTTGGGTGCGGTCAGTGCAGGAATGCTCATGGTCAGTACCTCACTCGGGGGTCAATGAGCGCGGCAATGATGTCCACGATGAAGTTGGTGACGGCCACAATGATGGCCAACAGCACAACTATTCCCTGGACGGCCACAAAGTCGCGGGCATTGAGGTACTGCACCAACTGGTACCCCAGCCCCTTCCATTCAAAGGTGGTTTCCGTCAGGATGGCGCCGCCCAGCATGAGGGCAATCTGCAGGCCCATCACGGTAATGATGGGAATCAACGCCGGCTTGTAAGCGTGCTTGGTCACCAACCGGAACTCGCTGACACCCCTGGAACGCCCGGCCTCGACGTAGTCCTTACCCAGTGTGCCGATGACGTTGGTGCGTACCAGGCGCAGGAAGACGCCTGCGGTGAGCAGGCCGAGGGCAAGGGCAGGGAGGACCGCATGGGAAGCGATGTCGCCCAGGGCCGTGAAGTTGCCGCTGCGGAGCGCGTCCAGCCAGTAGATACCTGATGGTGCGGCCAGGCCGCTCATGGTCAATTCCGTTCGGGTGGAGGCACGGCCTGCCACCGGGAACCATCCGAGCCACACTGAGAACGTGAGCTTGAGGAGCAGGCCTGCGAAAAAGACCGGCGTGGCATAACAAAGGATCGCAAAGAACCTCAGCAGCGCATCCGGAGTCTTATCCCGGTGCTGGGCCGCGATAAGACCGAGGGGGATACCCACCAGGAGCGCCACGATCAATGCGTTGATGGAAAGTTCAAGAGTGGCTGCCCCGAAAGTGGTCAATACTTCCACCACGGGACGCCGGTCCGTAATGGTGGTGCCGAAATTGCCCGTGAGGAGTTGGCCGATGTATTCGAAGTACTGGATCAGAATGGGGCGGTCGTAGCCGGCATCGTGGATGCGCTGGGCCAGGACATCCGGAGGAAGCCGGCCACCTTGTGATGCCGTGATGGGATCTCCAATGACCCTCATCAGGAAGAACACCAGTGTCACGAGGATGAAGACAGTGGGGATGATCAGGAAGAACCGGATCACGATGTACCTGCCCAGCCCTCCCCCGGCTTTCGACTTGCTCTTCGGAGCGACGATCCCGGGATCGGCCTCGGGTACTTCAATATGTGTTGTCATTATTACCTGTATTTCCTGCCCGTGGATTGCGCGGGATTGGCTCATGCGTGCCGGCCAAGGTGGTGGTCAGCAAAGGAGGCGGGACACCGGATCAGTGTCCCGCCTGCCTTCTGGTCTCAGTGGTGCAGTTACTTGGAAATGACACCCAGACGGAACTTGAAGGACGGATCCAGCGTCTTGTCGACGCCGTTCACGCCACTTCCGACCACAGCCACCTGTGCACCCTGGAGCAGGGGCAGCGTGGAAATGTCCTTGGCGAGCGCATTCTGGACTTCCTTGATGGTCGACTCGCGGCTGGTCTTGTCCGCATCAGTGAGCTGCTTGCTGATCAGTTCGTTCACCGTGGCGTTGTTGTAGTGGTTCTTCAGGAAGCCACCCTCAGGGAAGAACGGCGTCAGGTAGTTATCGGCATCGCTGAAGTCCGGGAACCAGCCGAATTGGAACAACGGGTATTCATCGGCACGGCTGGCCTTGCTGTAGGTGACCCACTCGGTGGACTGCAGGTTCACTGTGAAGAGGCCGGACTTCTCCAACTGCTCCTTGACCATGGCGTACTCGTCACCTGAGGATCCGCCGTAGTGGTCCGGGTTGTACTGGAGGTTCAGGGCCACGGGTTCGGTGATCCCGGCATCGGCCAGGACTTTCTTGGCCTTGTCCAGGCTGGGCTTGCCGGCATCACCATAAGCGTCCTTGAACGACTCGTTGGCACCGAGGAATCCACTCGGAACGTTGGAGTACAACGGCAGGTAGGTGCCCTTGTAAACCTGGTCGGCAATGGCCTGGCGGTCAACGAGGTTGGCCACGGCCTGGCGTACTGCGAGCGCCTTGGCCGGGTCCGCCCCCGCAGCCTTGGTTCCGTACGGCATGGTGTCGAAGTTGAACGTGATGTAGCGGATTTCGCCACCCGGGCCCGTGAGTACCTTGACCTTGGAGTCCTTGCGGAGATCGTCGATGTCCGTCGCGCTCAGGCTGCGGAAGGCAACGTCAATGGCTCCCTGTTGGATTTCCAGCTTCAGGTTGGTGGGGCTTGCGTAGTACTTGATGGTGGCTGCGTCGTTTGCGGGCTTGCCCAGGACGCCTTGGTAGTCGGCGAAGGCCTTGAAACTGACGAGCTCATTCTTCTTGTAGCTGTCAATGGTGTACTGGCCGTGGAACGCGTTGGCCTTGATGATCTCGTCGTCAGAAAGCACTTTGTCCGCCGGGAAGACTTCGTCGTCGACGATCGGCGCGGCAGGGCTGCTGAGGATCTGGCTGAACGTTTGGTCGTTGGCGTTCTTGAGCTTGAACACCACGGTGGTGGCGTCGGGCGCCGTGACGCTCTCGATGTTGGTCAGCAACGACGCCGGACCAGCGGGGTCATTGATCGCCACCTGGCGGTCAAACGAGAACTTGACGTCCTTGGAGTCCAAGGTGTGGCCATTGGCCCACTTCAATCCGGACTTGAGCTTGACCGTGTACTCGGACGGCGTCGTGAACGACGACGATTCCGCGAGGTCGGGCACGGGTTCCGCGCCGCCGGGCTTGGAATTCAAGAGGAAGGAATAGATCTGGTTCATCACCATGAACGAACCGTTGTCATAGGATCCAGCGGGGTCCAGTGACGTGACCTTGTCTGTGGTGCCGTAGGCGATGGGGCCTGCAGCAGCCGGTGCGGACGATGAGCCGCCGCCGGAGGGTCCCGTGCATGCCGTCAGGGCGAGCGCGGAAATGCCCGCCAGCGCGATAGCGCCGTGCAGGGCCTTCTTATTCAGTGCCATCTGATGAACCTTCTGTTCGATGGATTCGGCGCGCCGCCGTGGGATATTTGTGACGGCGCACACTCTTAGTGCCTCGATTCAACCAGACTTCGCAGGCCGCGAACCGTCATTTTAGTGATTTGAGACACAAAATTTACTTTCCAGTAGCTTTCTTCGAACGCCTCCCGGCCATTGCTCCGACGGATGCGCCGGAATATCGTAGGTTCCGAGTCCCCACTCACTGAAAGACCGCCCGAAGGACACGCACATGAGCAAGGCAGCACTTTGTGTAGGGATCAACAAGTTCAAATTTCTGCCCCAGGCCAGCTGGCTCAACGGCTGCGTCAACGATGCCGAAGACCTCGCAGCGATGCTCGAAAAAAACTATGGCTTCGAAGGTTCCAACATCACTGTCCTGCGGGACGCCAAAGCGGTGAAAAAGTCAGTCATGGCTGCTCTCAATGCCTTGGTGGACGCTGCCGTGGCGGGTACCGTGACCCACATTGTGTTCACCTTTTCAAGCCATGGAACCCAAGTGCCGGACACCAGCGGCGATGAAAGCGACCGCTTGGATGAGGCCTTTGCGTGCTACGACATCAACAACTCCGGTGATCGCTGGGATCCCGGCACGGTGATCACCGACGACGAACTCGCATCCTTGTTTGCCCGGCTGCCGAAGGGAGTCCTGATGGATGTTGTGCTTGATACCTGCCACAGCGGAACGGGCCTGAAGTCATTGGACCTCCTCCCCGGACGCCGTCCCCGTTTCCTGCCGGCGCCCAGCCCCCGGGCAGCCATCGCCAATGAATCCAAGGACACCCGCAGCTTGCGGGACATGGTCAAGGCGGCCAAGCTCTCCGCACCGGTTCTGATGGCAGCCTGCCGCTCAGACCAGACTGCAGCCGACGCCTTCATAGAGGGCCGGTACAACGGCGCCTTTACCTACAACTTTGTGAAGGCCCTCATGGGTGACGGTACCGTGGCGCGGGCCGACATCCTGAAGCAGGTCAGCAAGGGCCTCAAGTCCGGCGGCTTCGATCAGATCGCCCAACTGGAAGGCTCGACGGCGGCACGCAGGGCCGCGTGGGGCGCCTGACTTGGGTGCCTGGGGAAGTCCGCCGGCTGCCGAAAGCTTAGTCCCCGGTGCCATGGAACTTGTCCCGGACCCCCGATGAGGCGGCCTCCTCAGCGTCGTGGTGCTGGTCCGAACCGAACATCTGCCCTTGGCGTTCCCTGTCCATCACTGGTTTGAGGGCCGCATACACCAGCCGGCCACCGGCGTCGAAACGCAACAGCCCTCCCCCGCGGATGTCCACGAAGTCCCTCCGGGTTTTCAACCCGAGGCGGACGTATGCTTCCCGCCGGCTCATCCGGACCGTCTGGATGAACGAGGCTCCTATCTCGGAAATAATGAATCCATCCGGGGACACACGCTCAGAGGTACGTACGCGCGTGGAACTGAGGGGTGTACGCCGCTCAAGCCGCGCCGCCTCCAGGAGTCGGGGATTTTCCCAGACAAAGCGCTGCACCTCCTGGGGGTCGGAGCCGAGGGCCGAAAGCCTGATGGGGTAGCGGAGGCCCTGGTAGTTGTCCACGCCGCTGATGTTGTTCAAGGAGACCCGACGTATTCCGATGGCGGAGAACTCGTTTTGGATCGCCTCGCGGTATCCGTGATTGTCTTCGGGAACCATGTCGAGGTCGGCTGCAATGATGCCGCGGAGGAGATCCCGCCACGAGACGTCCACAGGTGGCATGTAGGAGAGTCCGCGGATCACCATCCGCAGGACCCGGGTGGCCACAATCGAGCCTGATTCGGCTTTCTGTTGCAGACCTTGGCTGTCCCCGAACCGCGCGTTCCGCTCCGACCACAGACGTTGGACGGCCCGGAGCACCGCCCCCACCACCACGGCACCCCGTGCATGCGGCTCCAGCAGTGACTGCCAGCCATCGGGCACAGCGCCAACGAAGGGCTCGCGCAGTGGCCCGCGGGCGAAGAGGTCACGCGCAAAATCAAAAAGGGAACGCATCAGGATGGCATCATCAACTGCTTGCCCGGCCTCAAACCCACCGCCGGCCGCTTCAAGCTGCCGCGCCACCACGTCGCGGGAAGAAAAGACGGAAAGGATGGCCACGATGTCGGCCAAGGCCTCGTGCATGGCCAGCTGCTCCGTGGTGGCCATGTGGTCGGCCCACGCCGGCCGGAACCCGTCCAGGATGGCATGTGTCACTTCGTGGGCGACGATGTCCCGGTAGAGGGCTGTGGGGACTTTGTATCCCATCCGATCCACCGAACCGAAGCGGATGATGTTGGTTCCCCGTTCGTAGCCGGTGTCAGTGGCAGTGATCAGATCCCGCGCTTTGAGAACCACACGCCCTTCCGGGTTCCAGGGCATGCGCCTGCCGAGCGTCGTTTCGAAGATATCCAAGGTACTCATGGCCACACCGTAGACGTGCTGTGCCAGGAAACGTGTGTCATCCAGGAGTTCACGCAAACCCGGTGCCGGAGGTTCCGAGATCAGCTGCCAGGGATCACCTTGCTGCGTCAGCGTCACCGGGGACACAGTGGTTCCACGCCACTTCCTGATATGGACGGCGTAGCGGTGGCCGGTGGGACCACGCCTGAGGCGTTCAACCGGGATACGGACCTGTGCCGTCAGTGGAGGTGCTCCCGGGGCGCCGATAGGCCCCTCGGCCAGGACCGTCACCGAGACCATCTGCCCGGCTTTGATGTCCCCCGGGCTCTTTTTTGGATATGCCACAGTCATCGCCGTCCCGAATGCGGACCCCAAACACCGCAGCGGAAGCGCTGCTTAGCCCAGTATGGAGGCGCCCCATGGCGGAGGCAATGGGTGTGGCGGGCTAGAGCTCCTAGAGGGCCACGCGCTGAAGGGAACGGGCGGCATCGATGGTTGCCTGCCCCAAAACCCGGCTGCCCTGGTAAAGGACAACTGTTTGCCCAGGAGCCACACCACGGAGCGGATCGGTCAAGGTGACAACGAGTTCGGCCCGCTGAACCCCTGAATCGTCGACAACGGTTTCCACGTGTGCTTTCGCCGGAACGGGATCCCCGTGCGCCCGTACCTGGGCATGGCAGTCGAACTCCGCACCCGTCGCAACTTCGGCGATGGGCAAGCCTGCCCACGAAACCTTGATTCCACGGATCTCGTCGATGGCAAGCAAAGCTTCGGGTCCCACCACCACTTTGTTTTCCTTGGGACGGATCTCCAGGACAAACCGGGGCTTGCCATCAGCGGCCGGAGTTCCCAGCTTCAATCCGCGGCGCTGTCCCACTGTGAAGGCGTTGGCACCGGGATGTTCGCCTACTTTGACCCCGGTCTCGTCAACGATGTCGCCGGTGGTCATGTCAATCTTTTCGGCCAGCCAGCCACGGGTGTCGCCGTCGGAGATGAAGCAGATGTCGTGGCTGTCCGGCTTGTTGGCCACGGACAGGCCCCGCCGCTCAGCTTCCGCGCGCACTTCTGCCTTGGACGGCGTGTCCGCCAGCGGGAACATGGAGTGCTTAAGCTGCTCATGGGTCAGGACACCCAGGACGTAGCTCTGGTCCTTGGCCCAATCCGCCGCGCGGTGGAGTTCCCGGTTGCCGTCGGCGTCTTCGATCACCTTGGCGTAGTGCCCGGTGCATACGGCGTCGAAGCCCAGCGCAATGGCCTTCTCCAGCAGGGCAGCAAACTTGATGCGTTCGTTGCAGCGCATGCACGGGTTTGGCGTCCGCCCTGCAGCATATTCGTCAATGAAGTCCTGGACGACGTCTTCCTTGAAGCGCTCCGAGAAATCCCACACGTAGTAAGGGATCCCCAGGACGTCGCAGGCACGCCAGGCGTCACGGGAGTCCTCGATGGTGCAGCATCCCCGGCTTCCGGTGCGCAGGGTGCCGGGCATGCGCGACAACGCGAGGTGGACTCCGACGACGTCGTGTCCTGCCTCGACGGCGCGGGCGGCGGCCACGGCAGAGTCAACTCCGCCGCTCATTGCTGCAAGTACTCGCATGCTGGCTTTCTGTGTTGGGGGCTGTGGCAACTGTTCCGGCTCAGACCAGCCGGCGTGCCCGTCCATTCTAGCTTGCAATACCACGACTGCACTAAATTCCTTGGCCCCTCCCCACCAAGGCCACCGTTACAAGGACGTTGGCGATCCCTGCCGCGCCACTGTTGCAGCCGTCTGGATGCTGGACTCGTGGCCTGCCATTCCTGCCTGCCGCGCCCGTGAGCATGCCTCGGGAAGAGCCTTCAGCAGCGCATCCACATCCGCTTCCGTAGAGCTGTGGCCCAGAGTGAAGCGCTGGGCGCCGCGGGCAGTATCCTCGTCGAGGCCCATGGCCAACAGCACGTGCGACGGGCGCGGGACTCCTGCCGTGCAGGCAGAGCCAGTAGACGATTCAACGCCTGCCAGGTCCAGGAGGAAGAGGAGCGAATCGCCTTCACACCCCGGGAACGTGAAATGGGCATTGCCCGGCAGCCGCCGCTCTCCCGCGGCACCCCGCAGCACTGCGTCGGGCACGGCAGCGCCGACGCCATCGATCAGACGGTCGCGCAACGCGCTGAGCCGTTCCCGCTCTTCCGCGAGATTCCCAGTGACTGCTTCAGCCGCGGCGGCGAAGGCAGCAATGGCCGGGGTGTCCAGGGTTCCCGAGCGGACATCACGTTCCTGGCCGCCACCGTGCTGTACCGGTGTCAATTTCACAGCCCTCCCCAGGAAGAGCGCGCCAACGCCCACTGGGCCGCCCAGCTTGTGCCCCGACACCGACATCGCGGCTAGGCCGCTTGCCCGGAAATCCACGGGGACCGAACCGAAGGCCTGCACAGCGTCGGAGTGGACCGGGATTCCATGGGGCTTTGCGAGGTCAACGATCTCCGCGACTGGTTGGATGGTGCCCACTTCATTGTTGGCCCACATGACAGTGACGAGCGCAATGGATCCGGGATCCCGCTCGATCTCCCGTTGAAGGACCTCGAGCCGCACGGTGCCGGACTCATCGACAGGTAGCCACACAACGTCCGCACCTTCATGCCGCTCGAGCCACTCCACAGTGTCAAGGACCGCATGATGTTCGACGGCGGAGCACAAGACCCGCGTCCGGCGGGGGTCCTCGTCCCGGCGGGCCCAGAACAAGCCCTTGACGGCCAAGTTGTCTGCTTCGGTTCCTCCCGAGGTGAAAATGACCTCCGAAGGATGGGCGCCAGCTGCTGCGGCCAACATTTCACGGGCATCCTCGACGGCGCGCCGGGCGCGTCGACCCGCTCCGTGCAGCGAGGACGGATTGCCGGTTCGCGCCAACTCCCGCGTCATGACGGCGAGCGCTTCTGCCGACAGGGGCGTGGTGGCAGCGTGATCGAGGTATACAGGCACCTTGCCATTCTACCGATGGGACCTGGGACGCAGTGGTCTCTTCCGCGGCCACGACCGTGCAAGACAGGCAGCAACCTGGCGGGACCCAGCTTAACCTGGCGGGACCACCACAAGCTGGGCCGCCGCTTCAGCACGCGCCTTGTCCAAGGAACCGTCATCCGGGCAAGCCACCGAAATATACACCGACGACGCCGGAACACTGAACAACCGGGCCATCACTACAGCGGCGTTCCCGCCCGTTGCGGCTGACGATTCCAAAGCAAGGAACTCCACGTTGTGCTGCGGCTCATCCGAGTCCTGTCCCCACCGCAGCGACACCGGCTTCAGGCTTTCCACCGCAATGCCGGGATCAAGGTAACGGAAGAGTTCCTTGGTGGAGGCTGCGTCATCATCCGCGACGGTCAAGGGACCCTGGTTGACGCTGACGCGGGCTGCCAGGGTGCAGCCATCAGTCTTCCGATACCGGACTTCGCCTTGGAGGCCGGAATGCACCACAGTCCACCCCGGAACTTCTTCCAGCCGCGTAGATACCGTCACCGGATCCCCCGGAGCCAACGTGTTCCCAGCTCCCAACGGCAAGTCCTTCGCCGCAACCGCTGCCGCATCATGCCCGGGCGTGATGCGCGGCGTTGCCAGCGTGGACTCCGACGGCGACGGTTTCGGCGCCGCTGGATCCGGAACGTTAACGGTGCAGCCCGCCATCACGGCGCCAGCGGCTGCCAAGGCAGCAATCCCAGCCACCCGTCGTCGAACGTTTCGCGCCACCATCGCTCCTTATCCCCCTGCCATGCCGGAGGGCATGGCATCTGCCGCGATCGAGTCTAGCCGTCAGGCCCGCCTAGGCGAGGACCCGTAGAGCACCTGGAACAATATCGACCTCCACAGGCAACGCGCCGATGCGTTCGCCGTCCGCATATGCCACCACACCCTTCGCGTCCAACCGCACCTTCCGGACACGCCTGGTCTCCACAGCGGGGTGGCTGACGTGCCTGCCGGCAAATACTTTGGGGAAGACTGCGAGGAATCGGAGCCGTGACAATGGTTTGACCACAAAGAGGTCCAAGAAGCCGTCATCGGGCGAAGCCTCGGGGGTGATCCGCATGCCGCCGCCGATACTGCCCGTTAGCCACCGAAATCAGCAACGCCGGCTGGCGCCAGGTCACGTCATCGGCAGTCACCGTATAGTCGATCCGTCGGAACGAACCCAGCTCCATGAGCATCGCCAGGTTGTAGCGGCTCTTTCCGCGCGGCCACCGCCACGAGTTGGCCCGTTCGTTGACTGCGGCATCGAACCCGGCCGAGAGAACCCCGGCAAAATAGACGGTCCGGCCATCCGCAGCGACCCGTCCGGCATCGATGGTCCGCCCGCCTGAAACCATTGCGGCCAGGATCCGGCGGCAGGCAGCGGGTGTGTCATGCAGCGGCAAACCCAGGAGCCGGGCAACATCGTTACCTGTCCCGCTGGGAACAATACCCAGGGCAACGTCCCCTCCGGTAAGCGCGTTGACCCCCAGATGGACCATGCCGTCGCCTCCCACCACCACCAGGGCGTCTACTGCAGGGCCGGAAAGGGTTCGGGCTACAAGCCGCTGCAGGGCGTCGTAACTATCCGCTTCGAGCACGACGACGTCCCGTCCGGCGGCGCGGAACTGCGCTGCAGCGTGGTCCCCGGCATTGCGGGTCCGGCCAAAGGACGCCGCAGGATTTATCGCCACGGCGATCGTCCCCGCTTTGCTGGAGGGGTTTATGGCTGCCGGTGGGGTCACAGCGTGAATTATGCCAGTCGGGAACCACACGCCCCGATACCAACGTTCACATAGTGGCTGGATAAACTGGCCACTACCGCGCCTCCCTGGAGCGCACCACCTTGAGAGAAGGGCCCGTGCTTGGCCGAGGGCAGCAGTTCGCACTATCAGGTTCTCCGTGTGTCCGTCACAGCTACGG